>JBJKOX010000057.1:0-6402 GCA_046706965.1 Candidatus Pacearchaeota archaeon | reverse complement strand
ATCAATGTCTTTCCAAAACTCAAACTCATCATGGTACACATGATGCAAATCAAATCCAAGGATTCCCTCTCCTGCGGGAACAACTATCACCCTATTGGTGTATTTCTTATGGGTTGTGCTATTCTTGGCTTGCTTTGGATCTCTTACGTCCCATGTAATCATGCTCATATTATCTATGTCTCCCTTTTCTTCCTGCCAATCAAATATCTCAGCAGAATTAAGCCTGTCCTTTATTCTCAACATTTGAAAGGTGGCTTGCTTTAGGCTTGCGGAACATATAGCGGAGTTGTGTCCAAATCCGTGGTCCAAGGTTAAATCATCTGCGGATTCTAAATCTAACATCTCACTTTTTCCAATCTGATTAGCTGCCCTGAAATATCTAAACCTATGCATATCATTGGCTATCAGATCTTGATAGGGAAACAGCTTAACTGGTTTTTTGTTTATCCTAAACTTTAGGTATATCCTTATTGTTCTGTCATTCAGCAATGCCTTAACTACCTTAGGATGAGGGTTCTTTTCTTCAAAGAATATTTTATCTGCCAATTCAAACTTTTTATTGTAGATTTCCATATCTATTGAATTTCGGTCTAAGGGCCTCTTCCAGTTAAATTTTGAATAATTATAGCCTAACATTCTTTCAACTCATAGTGCCTATTCTTGTGTGTTTAATTTATTGCCATCCATATAGTTCAGTAACCAAATTGATGAAACCGCTACTTTCCCATAATTGTCTACGTCCCTTACAGATACTGATATCATTCTTCCTCTTTGTATTCTTCTGAGTATGGTTGGTAGTAATATTCATCTTCATCTAATTGCCTTGTTTCTCCAAAGTTTTCAAATAAATCATTATCTTCATCGTATTCCGTTATCTTATCGATCATGCCCTACCACCTAGCCTTACAATATACCTAACATCGTTAAGTCTTACACCATTTAAAAAGACTTCATAATTTACAGAATCAGGACAATCGGGAGTAATGATATACTCGTCATCATTCAATACTATGTCCTCTTTAACTAATTTAGTTTTCATCCTCTAACACCTCTTTGTATTCTACTGGTATTGGTTCATCGCTTTCTATATTGCCTTGGAGTATTTTATTAAAATCACTTATACCTATTACCTTAGTCATCTTCTCTACGTTCTCGCTTCTGCTTTCTCTATCTGCAGTCTTGCTCAGGCTTTTTAGAATGCTGTCGTTTAGTCTTACCCACCATAGCTTTAGGTTGTTCTTCTTCATCTCAAGTTCTGTAAGGTCATGGCGATCGGGGTTATCTGCTTCCATCAATTTTATTTCTTTATCTAGTCTTTTGAATTCTTTATAATCTTCGCTAGCCTGAAGTTGACTTACAAATATGTGGTACCTCTCCCAAATGACTGTGCTGCTATCGCTTGATCCTGAAAGGCTGAATAACCAACTAACTATCTCTTTGCAATAACCTTCTGGCAAGAATCCAGAATCAGATAACCCATGCGGGCATTGATCGTTTAATTTCCAGATGCAGTTCTTGCAACCTATGTTTAGTAATTCTGGCCTGCTAAGGAATAAAGACTTATCTGTGTTTTTTACAGTGAATCCATTATCCCGTGGCATTATTTCGTATTCCATATGATTATTGCACATAGTTGCTTGGTTTCTCAAATGTTTCTCCATTGACACTATCTATCAGTCGGTTTATTAGGTTGTCATAGCTCTCTTGGTAAACTAGCTTTAAGGAATCTAGTCTTGATTTAGTTCCTTCCTTAACTCCTATCAGTTTATGATATTTGCTCATTGTGTATTCACCTTGTTTAGTTATATTTGATATATATTGAATTAATTATATATAAATATTTCTCTCTTGTAATGGATAAAATATTTTTTATAGGTTTATTTTGAAAATGGTGGAAAAATTATTTGGGTACTAGGTATACCAGTACCACAACCACAACACCACTACCACCCCGTAGCATAATTTATATTAATTTATTATTGCATAGTAATGAAACATCACCTTAATTATTACCTTATGGATTAACTTAGAAAAACATTTGGTTAAGATTACTGGATGTATTTATTTATTTATTAATGTATTAATGTATTAATGTATTAATTAATTATAATATATATAATATAACAAAAGAAAACCATCACTACTAATAGATAATAACAGATGTATAGAAATATATAGAAACATTTATATAGTAGTATGTACATACTAATTACTATGGCATACACAATAGATAAGACCATAAGCAAGTTGGCAGAAGCAACAGTATACTCTCAGTATTCCCTTATTGAGTTCTTTTGGGCAATACCTAAACCAAAAACAATTATCCTGAAGCGAGGGATAAAAAAACAATCGCTGCAAGAAAATGAAACAAACAATAAGCGAAAGTCAGTTTAAGTAGAACAGATTAAGCCACACCCATTTATTAAGGGTGCTGGATGCTGAGAAATCAAAAGATTCCTGGCACCGCTAAGGCGGTTTTGGAGGATTGATTAAGATGAGATGTGCAAACGGTTACATACACCCAAACAAAAAGAAAGACTTATACGAAGGTATGAAATGCATCGATTGTAGTTACAGAGATAGCTGCAATATGAGAGATGAGATAGAAAACCTATAACAAAGGAAGGTGGAAATGTGGAAATAAAAAAACTATTTGGAAATGAGAGGATTGTGGGTCTGGCAGGAGGTGTTTGTTATGGTTGAATCAATCAATAGCATCATAATTGGAACAAGGGGGAGCGGTAAAAGTTGCGATGGGTGGAGTATGTTAGAACAATTTAATAAAGAAGGGTCAAAAACCTACTTTTATATGTCTCCTAACCCACACTTATTAAAAAAAGTACCTTTTTCAGTTAAGAACATAACTAAATTTAGTGAGTTGCATTACTTGACTGATGCTGCAGTATTGATAGATGAAGCTAATCTTTTTTTCGATGTGTTAAGTAAAAAAGTAAATCAGCAATTATTTAAACTATTGCAGCTCAGTAGACAGAATAACTTATCATTGATATTTGTTATCCATGATAGTTATGTTTTCAATCGTAGTCTATGGACTTTTATTGATTCTGTCTTAGTCAAGGAAGTGGAATCTGACTTCTGGGATACCCAACGCCCATTTATGAAATCCAGGTTTAGTGAAGTAGTAGTAGTTGGGAAAGAAAATGGTTACCTTTGGGATCGTACGAAATCTCAATATGTTGAATGCACTAAACCCGATTGGTACTCTGAAGAACTTAGTTTGATGTTTAGGCATCGAGAGGAGAAGAAGTCTTTAATATCTGCATTATTTAAAAAATAATGCGACATTTCTTTATTTTTTGCGGAATGCGACAAAAAAATGCGAAATGTTTAAATAGTATTGTTTTTATTGATATATCTATGATTGAAAAAGCAAAAATAAAAAGAATTTGTAAGAATTGCAACAAAATATTTTTTGTTTTTGAAAAAAGACATCAATTTAAGAATTTTTGTTGTAAAAAATGTAAGAATAAATATCATAACACACATTTTAAAGGAGAGAATAAATATTGTCCTTATTGCAATAAAGAGATCAATATAAATTCTAATATGTGTAGAATGTGTGCATATAAAAAAAGGGATTTGAAGGCAAGTAAAAATGGGAGATGGAAAGGGGGAACGAGCCAAGGATATCAACTTAAGATATATACCTCTATTTTAAAAGATAATGGGGTTAACATAGATAAATGCGACATATGTGGAATAACAAGGGAAAACACTAAAAAGATGTGTGTGCACCACAAAGATGGAAATCATTCAAATAATAAATTTACTAATTTAATAAATTTATGCAATAAATGTCATATGGAAATTCATTATAAAAAAAGGATTAAGTTAAATTGTAAAAATTGTCACAAGGAATTTGAAACCGTGCCTTCTAAAAAAAACCGTAAGTACTGCAGTCTTAAATGCAAATATGATTCTAGAAAAGACTAAGTTTATAAGATCATCCTTATTTTAAAGGCGAAATTATTGTTTTTTACATAAGAAATATACGTTATATCCTCTATAAACCAACCCCTATGTTTCTTGTGCAATAGAAACATTTATATACTTTGACATCTCTAAAAAAGGTTATAAGTCTTTAAATACATTTAAAGGCGGATTTATATCTTGTGGAATAGTGGAGTTTGAAGATGAGCAAAGAATCTGAAATTGAAAAAGCACTCAACGATTATCTGTTGTTTGTAGAGAAAAATACAATAATGTTATCTGTGCTAAGCGGACAGCCGCCATTGGATCCGATAATTGAATTTCTAAAACACCAAAAAAACCTATTCCTGGAAAAAATAAAAACAGAGAGGAATGATTGAAAATGCCAAACATGATCTATATACCTAAATGGTTCAACATACTATTAAGCTGTGACAATAACTCAATAAGCAAAATAAGAAAATTGGCTGATTCAAGCTGCTATTCTTATGTGTATGACATTATAGAATTATTCATAGAATTGGGGTGGGTGACTTCTAGCAAGACAGGCAGAGAGAGGGAAATCTCAGTCACGCCAGAAGGAAACAAGATAAAAGATATATTGAGAGAACTTAAATTTATCACAGAAGGAAAACTAAGAGACCGAGTACAGATAGATCAATGAGGTTATTTTATTTAACAAAAAATGGGAGGTATGATTGAAGTGAGATATATTTCAACATGTGCAGGGATAGGTGGATTTGAATTAGCAATCCAATTGGAAACAGATTGGGAATGTGTTGGATTCTCAGAACTAGATTATGAGATAGATAAAAAAGGGAGAAAACATACTGTTTTTGCTAAGCAATGTTATAAGCACCACTTTAAAGACCATAAAGATCTTGGTGACATAACTCTTATAGATATTGAGGGGTTGCCAGATTTTGACTTGCTTGTAGGAGGGAGCCCCTGCCAGGATTTAAGCGTGGCCAAAAAGAACAGACAGGGATTAAAAGGAGAAAGAAGCAAACTATTCTTTAGATGGCTCGAGATATTAAGAGTAAAAAGACCAAAATACTTTATCCTTGAAAATGTAAACTCGATGACAAAGGCAAATAAAGAGGCAATAACAAATTACATTAAAGAGAGATACCCTGAGGTCAGCATGACAATGATTGATGCTGCGCTTGTTTCAGCACAATCAAGAAAGAGATGCTTTTGGACAAACTTTCCAGTAACATTACCAGAAGACAGGCATATCTATCTTAAAGACATTTTAGAGCCAGTTGTTGATGAGAAATATTTTATCAGAAATCCAACTGTCTTGGATAAGCTCACATATATGAAAGGAAAGAAAAAAAAGCCAAATGGATTTCAAGAGGGTGCTATAAGATTTCCTCAGACAGAAGAGGAAAAGCCTTTTCCTCTTCTTAAAAGCGAGAACTCTATCAGCAGAACTTCTAATTATGTAGCTCAAGCACAAAGAGTATATGATGTTGAACGAGGAAAGAGTGTCACTCTTTCCTCCAATGCAGGCGGTTTAGGTGCCAAGACAGGATTGTATATTATGCCAGAAAAATCCTTTCCGATAGATGCTAATTACCATAAAGGAACTGACGTTCAAAGTTACTTTGAACGTCATAAAAGGCAGATTGTTTCAGGTTGTGCATTACGCACATATCCAAGAATCCCTAATGGAGAAGAACGCAGTAAGAATTGCGAAG
The DNA here is from genome assembly GCA_046706965.1 of Candidatus Pacearchaeota archaeon. GTDB lineage: Archaea > Nanobdellota > Nanobdellia > Pacearchaeales > GW2011-AR1 > ASMP01. The sequence goes on along the minus strand of JBJKOX010000057.1, from coordinate 748 downwards.
AAAGAGAAGATGGTAAGGCAATTTGCCTTACCAGTGTCCATACAGATTCAATGGTCAAGCATAATACGATTACAGAAGCGATAGGAAGAACTGCCAGTTCTTCCGAACATATATCATCTGTAAATAAGATAGATGAATTAGGTTATGGAATAAGAAAATTAACTCCGATAGAATGTGAGCGGCTTCAATCATTCCCAGATGGATATACCTCGATGCTATCAAATTCACAGAGATATAAATGCCTTGGAAACGCAGTCAATGTAGAAGTAGTAAGACACATTATAAAATGTTTGAAGGAGGAAGTATCAAATGAAAAAAGAATATAAAAACATATCTGGCAAGAAAATAAATGTATTGTTAAGACCGATAAACCAAATGAAATATTTGAAGTAGACATTCCAAATATGAACAGGAAATCAAAAACATCTAACACTAGCTTAAGAGGCGATAAATATTGGGAATTATCCAGATGGCAAGAAGTAGAGAACCTGACAAGATTAAGATATATAGAGGCTGTTTAGATCGAACCAAAAAAATGCTGCTACCCGGGTTGTGAATCCGAAGAATTAGTTTTCAATAAAGACACACCGCTTGGAAAGGCGTTTAAGTGCAAAAAATGTGGAAAAGGAACTATATTTTTGTATCCCACAAAATAAAGAAGATAAGTAATAAAATAATATAATGAAGATACCAAACCAACTTCAGGATATAGACTTCAGGTTCTTCCTAGTCGTAAAGGACAAAAAGA
>JBJKOX010000056.1:0-7612 GCA_046706965.1 Candidatus Pacearchaeota archaeon | reverse complement strand
CTCTTGTATCATTTAAAAAGGAAACATTTTGCGTTATTAAATATTTTTGTTTTACTCAACACCGTATTTTCTTAAGACATCCAAGGGTTTTTTATAATATTCTGTGATGACTTCCTGAATCTGATTGAATCCAAAAATATGTTGTTGAAGAAGATTATAAAGTAGTCTTGAACGCTTGCCGAACTCCTCTTCAAGTTCAGGCATTTCGAGTCCGTAACGCTTACAAATTTTCTCAAATATCTTGCTGTTTTTCTTGAAATAGAATTGATCGTCTGCAGGATGCCATTCAAAGGGAGTGTTTGTTACTGCTATTCCATCAGGGGTGATGTTTATTATTTCAACAATTGATTTAAGTTTTCTGGTCTCCTGTTTTTCCGCGATTGCGTGAGTCATTATTGCTACACAGTCCAATACATTCATAAGTGTAGGAGAAAGTTCAATTGGGGGGGTTTCCAGACGCTTTATGACTGTGTCTACGGAATCTGCGTGCATTGTACTCATTGAGGGGTGTCCGGACGCCATACCCTGGAATAGAACATAAGCTTCTTTTCCTCTGACTTCTCCAACTATTACATAATCAGGGTTCTGTCTGAAAGATGCCCTAAGCAGGGCGAAAAGGTCTACTGCACCTACATCACCTATCCCTGTGGCTCCTCTTGCTACACTTGGAAGCCAGTTGTCTCTTGGGAGATTAAGTTCACGAGTGTCTTCTATAGAAACAACTCTTGCTTCAGGAGGAATAAAGAATGCAACTGCATTAAGCAAAGTGGTTTTTCCCGCAGAGGTTCCACCTGTTATGAGGATGTTCATTTTGTATTGGACAAGTAGCCATAGGTATGCAAGCATTTCAGGGCTTAAGGTTCTGAAAGCCAGAAGCTGAGGAGGGGTCCAAGGAGTCTTGGTGAACTTTCTGATTGTAAATGTAGGTCCTTTTGAGGTGATGTCTTTTGTATATGTGGCATTTACACGGCTTCCGTCAGGAAGGCTTCCATCAAGGATAGGCTGGGCATAAGAAATATATTTCCCGCAACGTTGTGCAAGCTTTTCAACAAAATTCTCAAGCTTATCACTGTTATAAAAAGTCAGACTTGTCTTCATATTTCTGAAAACACGGTGAACTATGTAAACAGGTGTTCCTGCACCGTTGCATTCTATATCTTCTATGAAGTAATCCCTAAGAAGAGGATCTGTCTCGTTGAATCCTATGAAGTCTCTTACAAGATAATAATATATTTTTTTATAAGTCTCATATGAAATATTTATTCCCAACTCAAAAGTTATCATTTTGAATCTCCTATCTATATACTCCAAAAGTTTTTCAAGATCTTTTTCAACAATAGCATCAAAATTAATCATGTCTCTCATAGCTTCAACAATCTGGTCTCGGTATTTTGATTCTGTCTCGTTGAGTATGGGTTCTTCAATCTCATAGATGACCTCATATATTTTAGGATCCCAGTGAATATGTATGAATGCAAAAGGAGATACAACTGCGTACCTTACGTCGATTTTTGTTTTATCTCTTACTTTTTGCAGGGGTGGAACTGTAGGGTTGAAGTTTATCTGCACCATGGGATAATCTTGTACTCCCATCAGCTCACAACCTCCATGTTAATTAGTGTGTTTCCGGAAGCATCCACTCCGTTGTTTTCAATCAATATCTTGTAAGGGTTAGGTGATTGGCTTAGTTGATCCGAAGAATCTAAATTATTAAATGTAAGATTATAAAGTCCCGCATAACTTATCGTAAGAGTAACATCATATGCGCTTCCCTGTTGTTTTGTAAGTATGACCACATTCCCCGAAGAAACATTCTGTCCCGGCTGGCTATATTCGGAGTTGCTCGGGACATCTATAGATATCTCATCATTCTTGCTATCCCAAGTAAATGTTCCTTTGTTTATTGATACATCCAAAACTCTCTGATTTCCCGGAACTCCAAGAGAGGTTATAACAGAATTCAAATCATTCATGACACTTACTGATTGTTCTATTACTCCTTGGTCCTGTATTGCTTGGACCTTAGGCCGTACAAATGCGAGAACAAGACCCATCAATGCAAAAGCAATAAGGGTGTAGACCATTGTCTCGACCCATATTTGACCCTTGAAATGTTTTTTTAATGGTCTGAAATTCACCTCTACTAAAGACCTCTTTTTACTCATGATAGATTAAGTCAGAATTGCTTTTAATATTTTTTCTTTTAAGCTAAAAGGGCGCAGTTATCAATTTGGTTGAGGGTGTCTGAAGTTGTGCATTGATTTCCATTTATTATTGGCGCAAGACTTATGGAATCTGGGGCGCCGGAAATTCCTGCATAAGTTAAGTTGTAAATGTATGTTAGGCCTGCATTCTTTGAAGGGAGCCTTACATTAATAGATCTTCCAGGGTATGTAACAAGACCTGGAATTTGGCTTGTTTTATTGCTTATATTTATTCCTTTTCCAGATCCTTGTCCTGAAATACCTACCATAACACTACTAACATCAAGATCTCCTATATTTATGGAAAACTGGAGTTCATTGCTTGAAGAATTGTAGCATGTATACCTATTGTCTATGGAGACTTTTCCTATTATATTAACACAAGACTCTGAATTGCTTATGCTGCTGCGTACTAAATTATTAACTGCGAGCCAGACTATCCCTACTGCAACCATGGACAAGGCAACTAAAAGAAGGGTTGTCACGACGGCAGAAAGTCCTGTTTTATTATTATGAAATCTTTTTATCATTTAGTAAAAATTTACACATTTAGTATCTGTCCATATTGTTGGTCGCATGCATATGTCTGCTGCCCATTGTTAGAAGTTCCTAGAAGGACCGGTATCAGTGTGAGTTGAGTAGCTCCAGAAATTTGACTGCTCAAATCTCCAGATTGGAAAGTGCCTCCCTGCCTGATACCTCCTTTAGGCCAATTTCCTGACATTGCCGAAAGATTATCTGTATTGTAATTTCCTCCTGTCGAGATTTTAACATCAATATCATAAATAGGGACATTGCCGTTGTTTGTTATGGAAATGGCTCCATTAGCATAGTCTGCAGAGAAACTTACCTTCTGACATGTCAGCTGGACATTCTCTCCGAATTTTGTTATGGCCTCCTGAGAAAGGCTCTTGAACCAAAGGAATATTATGAGGGCTATAACGATTACCATTGCCACAAGAAGGACTGTAGCAATCACGGGAGAAATCCCCTTCTTCTCCAACCTCTTTCTCACATTCATATTCTTGTTAGTAATTACCAATTTATAAATTTAGTTATGGTATGCAACATCCCAAAGAACTACCACAATAGGCGTTTCCTCCTGAAACCAAAACTCCTCCCTGGTTTTGACATCCTCCATTGTTGGCGGTACAAGTTCCGAAGGAGTATCCTTCTGCCTTACAGTAATCATCTATACTATATGTACCTGAACTTGCAACACATCCTCCTGAACCATCAGGGTTATACCCTGCAGGGCATTGGCAATTTGAAAGGCAATTCGTTCCACCATCACATTGAACATTGGTGGACTCTGGTGGACTCCACACACCATTACATGTAGAGGTTGCTTGACACTGATTTGTTGAGTTACAGAAAAATCCACTCTGACATCCACCACCATAATCGCCGCAAAAAATAGTTCCGCATGATGTAGACCCTGTTCCATTTAAGGCGGTTCCGCAAGTTTGGCTTCCACAAATTGCTGATTTAGTAGCAGGAGATGCAGGAGTACATGTAATTGAGTTGAAGCATAGTCCAGAAGCATCACAAGTATCTCCAGTGCTACATCCAGGACTGCAAGTTCCCCCGCATCCATCTGGACCACATGTTTTTCCGGTGCATTGAGGTATGCACTGAGCACCTTCTCCAACCTGTTGATTTATCTTATCGTCGCTGCAGCTTACGAACATATTCCTGTTATTGCTGTCGTTCTGGAAAAGAGCGGGAACTACTTGTAGTGTGTATATATTACCCATTGCATAGGGAATATTGAAGATATGTGATACCTGGTCTCCGGGAGCAAATGAATTGTCTGCTAAAGGAGAGAAAAGAACGGCATTTCCGAATTGCTCGCCCCCATGACTTGAATCGAGATAAGGTGATAAATCCAGTACCGGAAGAGATTGGTTTGTGCTGTTTGTGGCATATATGAAGTATGCTGCAACATTAAACCTCCCATTGTTTTTTATTGTAATATTAAGTTGCCTAGCGCCGGTGGCATTAAAACTTGAACCTTTTATGAAAAGTGAAACGCCATCTTTACAACTTAATGTTGTACTTGGAACATAAGTCTTTAGCCAAGAATAAACTCCTATGCTAATTACTATCGCGAAGACAATAAGTAACACATATCCTATAAGAACACTTACAGCTTTCCTTTTCTTTATGTTTTTTCTTGTTCTTTTGAATCCCATCATGCCTCTTTTATAATATTCTCTATATCTTGATATTTAATTATTTATCTACCCTGTTACTATATACTTTCCGCCGTTATCTTTTTGAGATAACACAAAATAAAAGTTCTCTCCTTTGCTTAATACAAAATTATATTGGAATCCGTTTATTTTAATATTTACGGTATTGTTTGTAGGAGTGAAATCCTGTGTGAAAGTTTTATCTTGGACTACTGCAAGAGAAGAATAACCACTCCCGCTATCAAAAGACACCGTTTCAGAATCTTTTTGGAATGCAACCAACCTTATATTAGATTGTGTACCAAAGATAAAATAGCCGTTTCCTTGAAGAGTATAATTTATGTAGTTCTCTGTGAAGTTAGTCATAAGCGTTTGCATTTGTGCATCTGTGAATCCCTGGTTTGTTCCATAATCTGTGGTTTTTGCCCCTTCTATTTGTAAGCTGTCTTTGGCTGCATATATTCCGGTGTCCGTATTTGAAACATTAACGTAATTTGCAATTGTTGCAATACCTATAAGGATAGTGCATAGAATGACTGCTGTAAGCAGATAAAACTGGCCTCTTTTTCCAACCATGAATTGTATAAGAGAAATGTGTTTATTAAATTAATCTCTTGCGAAAATTATGTAGACTCGGAAGTTTGCTCCGAGATCATGCAAAAGCTACCCTTATTCTTTCTCGGCTCTGCGACCTGTCAAGCATCTTAACAAATGTTTAGGGCTGCTCCGATCAAGGCCTGACCCATTTCGCATCTGCAAGATCGAGACAGACAAAGCGTCAACGTCCGAACAAGGACCTTTACACTCAATCTTCACGCCCTTCCTTGCAGTCTGCCATGAAGCCCGTTTGCAAGCGGCGGAGGGCTAACCCGCCAACCTAGTCTACGATAAATCTGAGAAATTCGGGTTTATAAGAGTTGTGATATCTCATAAATAATTATTGAATAAATGCCTTAACCCTCCCAAGGTATTTCCACTCCATATGTTGTAAGAATAGGTCTGGCCTGTTTTTGTTTTTATGATTATTGTTCTTTTAAGGACATCGTGAATCTCGACCTTTTTTATGTTCCCCAGATTTATTGAAAAATTAGGGACTTGTTTCAGAATCTCTTCAAGAGGGAAATTTGAGATTAGATTCTCTAACTTAGTTTCTATCTCTTCTCGTATAAGGTCAATTTGTTTGTCTGTGGGTTTTTCCCCAAGAATTTTTGATTTTACAGGGATGGTAAGAAGTATTACTCGTTCGTTTGTTATTATCATAGAGTTCTCAAGGTTAATCTTCCCTTGGGATGCATCCGCTTCCTCTCTTTCATCTAGGTTCCTTAGTATCCCTGCCACCGAGAAGACTATTTGCTCCATTCTTCACCCCTTAATTATAAGATTAATGAATTTAAAAAGTAGTCGTTTTTAGGAAAATAAGTGTAGGGAATAGAACACCGAAGTATTCAAACATTAACCGAAGTTAATGCTCCCTACAAAAATAACCATAATTTGAGCCTATTTAAATGCTTGCATTTTTAGCTCTGGGCCTAATTAGGTCCTGCATCAGTTGAGCATAGTATGCGGCCAAGAATGCTGCACCTTCAAAATCGTCTCCCTTTACATACACACAAGGTACTCTCCCATTCTCTGACGAGGTTTTACAATCAATTGTGAAGCTTGCATCAGATCCTGCTTCGCTGGCGATAATCTCAAGATGCGATGCAATATCTACAAGGAAAGAATCTTTTGAGAAATCAATCTCTGTCTGAGGATATAATGGTTCAATGACTAAAATATCACCCTTATAGTAATGATTTATTAGTCTTATTCCCAGGGGATTCCATTTGTGTCCTTTGAACCTGCGCCTTTTTTGCATAATATTCTCCCAAAAACTGGTGGCCAAGTCCCTATATTCCCAATACCCTTTGTTACCAAATAAATCAGGATTCATGAAAGGACCATCATAAGAGGGTGTTTGGTCAAGGCTCACCTTAGTTAAAAGATCAGTTCTTCTTACTGTTGAAGAGAATTCCATTTCTTTTCTTATAACTTCTTTATTATAAGTTGCTCTTATCCGAGAAATAAATTCAGGAGGCAACAGCTTTTGCAAATCTCCTTCAAAATACGATTGATACAACTCAGGTATTTTTCTGCCCATAATGCGGGGGACAGGATTCGGACCTGCGCAGGCACTAAGCCACAGCCTCTTAAGGGCTGTCCGTTTGACCACTCCGGCACCCCCGCTTGAAAAACTAAGAAGACATTGACTTAAAAAATTATTGTTCTATTCATATCTTAAAGAATCAACAGGTTTTAGTCTTGAAGCCCTGTATGCAGGAACTGCGCCCGCAATCATCCCTATTATCACCGAAAAAAGAAGAGCGCCTATCAAAAGTGCAGGAGTTACAGCAGTCGCACCAAAAGCGCGTCCAAGACCTCCACCTTGGCTAGATGCTAATGACCCTATGAATCCAGAACCTAATACTCCCAGTATGACTCCCCCTATTCCACCGACGAGTCCTATCATACCCGCATTAAGAAGAAATATGAGAAGGATATCTTTGTTCTTTGCGCCTATGGCTTTCATCACACCTATATCTTTTGTTCTCTCTAATACAGACGTAAACATTGTGTTCGTAATTCCAATAGCCCCGACAATCAATGAAATAGCAGCTATAGCCCCTAAGAAAAGAGATGTTGAGCCAAGGGTGCTTTGGATTGTCGCTTGTATCTCTGCAGGATTTGTTACTGTGAAATCTTCTTGGCTTGCCTGAAGGATTCCACGCTCAAGCATCAATCTCTGTGTTATGTTGTTTACAGTTTGATTTGCCTGGGAAATATCTTGGATTTTAACAGAGATAGAATCAAAATCTTTTCCTCCTATGTCAAAAAGATTTCTAGCAGATGCCAAAGGCATATACACTCCATTACCTGTAGTAAGTATTCCTACGACCTTAAAGGTCTGACCATCTATTGTGACCATAGAGTTTAGAGGTATGTTGCTGAAAGTAGATGTTGCAAGACTTCCTCCTATCACTACAGAATCAGTATCTCCTGCGCTTAGGAATCTCCCAGAGCTCAATGTTTCTGTAGTAACCTCTTGCCATGCTGTCGTATCTACTCCTGTGATTTCAACCTGTGTACTTTTCGTGAGATACTGAAAATTTTCACTCCCTGTTATTTCACCCATCACATACTGTACATTAGGAACACTTTTTATTACATTGATAT
>JBJKOX010000055.1:0-3248 GCA_046706965.1 Candidatus Pacearchaeota archaeon | reverse complement strand
CTGGGGCATTTTCTTTTACCTTTTTATTTTTCTTTGATTTAACCTTGTTCTCAGTTTCTTCAACAGCCATATTATGTTTTATCTCTTCAAGCATAGGAGCATCAATGTTGATTTTATCTTTAAGTATTGCATCAGGAGAAAGTATTGCCACTTTGACCCCTACTGTCCCTGGTCGAGTCTGAGCAACAGCCTGAGCTCTATCTACCACTTTAGCGCTATCTCCTGTCTTCTTAAGATAGCCCTGAGCAAATCTCCATGTTTTCGCTCTTGCACCAGGAAGCTTCCCACTTAGCCTTATCTCAACCCCAAGTGCGCCCGCGCCTATAATCCTTTGAAGTGTTCTGTATGAGATTACTTTGAATCTTAATGGCCCAAATCTTTCAAGGCTAAGGGCAATGTCATCTGCCATGAGTTGTGCATCGAACTCTGGCTTTTGTATTTCATCAATTTCCACATGAGGATTTTCAAGCTTGAATCTATTTTTCAAAACTTTAGTTAGCTCATCGATTCGTTCTCCACCCCTACCTATAACAAGTCCGGGTTTGTTCGTTGATATGATTATCTTTTCTCCTACAGGAGTATAGGCAATTTTAACTCTGCTAACTTTTCCTTTCCCCAAGGAGTTCCTAACATATTCTCTCAATGTATACTCATCTTTTTTAAGATTCACTATATTTTTTTCTTCCATTATTTCTTTTCCTCCTCGGATTTGTTTTCCTTAACTTCTGTTTTTTTATCTTCAACTCTATTCTCTTCAGTTTTTTCTTTCTTCTTAACTTCTTTTTTGACCTTATCTTTTACAATAATTTCAAGATGGGTTCTTTTCTTTCTCACTGCGCCGAATTTCCCATAAGGTCTTGAACCAAGATTCGCAACAGCTTTGACAATTACAGGATCTTCCAACCCATTATAAGCTGCATTTGATGCAAGGCTCCTCAAAAGTTTAACAAAATTTTCTGAGGCTTTTACAGGATATCTTCCCGCCATCATTCCCTTGCCATGTTTGTGAGGGATTTCTCCCTTCATAGGAATCGCTTTTTTGAGCTTAATGACCCTTTCAAGCTCTTCAATAGCTATCCCTAATTTTTTATTTCTTATGAACTTGCAAATTGCAGCTGAATGTTTTGTCGAAATTGGGACATCTCTAACACGAATAATTGCTTCTGATTTTTTTGGTTTTTCTTTTATTTTCGCCTTTTCGACAATTTTCTTTTTTTCCTGATTATCTTCTGCTTTTAATCCTAATTCTTCTTTCTTTTCTTCTACTTTCTTTTTATCTACTTTAGGGGCATTCTGAGCTACAGCTTTGTTCACAATTTTTTGTCTGTTCATAGCTTTCATTTGCTTCTGCTCTGGATTATAGTCTTTTTCAGTCATTTTACTTCTTTGATTTGGCACGGCTTCCTTTTGTAGCCCCTACTCCTGCCTTACTATGTTTAACTTTAGGTCTTGTCAATGAAAATTCACCAAGTCTATGTCCCAACATTTCTCCTGTGACTTGTATCTGTTCGAAACTCTTACCATTATAAACCCCTATTTTCATATCTATCATATCTGGGACGATAAGGATATTTCTTAAATGTGTTTTAACAGGTTTGCCTTTACTCATCTTTTTCTTGGCTCTGTTTACAAATCCTTCAATTTTTTGGAATTGCCTTAACAGATTCCTTCTTTGTCTAGATCCCAAGTATTTTGCAAATTCTCTGACTTCTAGTTGCTTAAGTTCTTCAAGCGTCTTCCCTTTGTATGTGAATTCTTTTCTTTTTAGCTCATCCATTTTACTTTCGTTTACCTGTCCTCCTTGGTCTTAGCAAACCTACCTTTCTTCCAGGAGGTGCATTTCTTTTTACAGTCTTACTCTTTGGATTCTTTCCACGACCAGATCCAAATGGGTGGTCAATTGCATTGACTTTAACAGCAGAGGTTCTTGGCCATAATTTACCCTTTGATTTTTTGATATGATATTTTTTACCTGCTTTGATTACAGGTTTCTCCAGTCTTCCTGCCCCTGCAACTACGCCAATTATTGCCCTACATTTAGCATTAAATGCCTTTTCTTTTTTCGAAGGCATCAAAACATAAACTTCTTTGTCCACGACTTTCGTTACAGTTCCGGAGCTTCCTCCTGTCTTTATGAAAACTCCTCCATCCCTTGGGATAGATTCTATATTATAAACTTGTGTTTTAACAGGTATGTTCCCTAGCTCCATAATGTTCCCTTCTTTAACCTCGGTGCCCCCAAAACTTATCTTTTGTCCTTCAAACATATGTCTGAATGCAGGAATATAAAAAGTACTATCAGAATATTTTATTTTTGCTATTGGAGCACTATGGCCCGCAGAGTTTAATAGCCTTATAACTTTTCCCTCTCCTGATAAAACCTGGGGATATTTTAATCTTATTCTAAATGCTTTTCTTCTAACCCTATAAGTTCCGCTTCCATGCCCTCTTGCCTGTTGTATTATTCTTTTACCCATTATATGACCCCTAATTTCGTTGCTATGTCTATAGCAGGAAACTCTCTCTTTAATTTAATATAAATATATTTTCTATTTCCTCTTATATGTGTCCTGATATCCTCGACTTTAACCTTGAATAAATCTTCAATCTCTTTTTTTACTTCATTCTTCGTGGCCTTTTTTTCTGCTCTGAAAGTAAGTGTATTCTGCGCCTCAATCATCATGACTGCTTTTTCAGTTACTATGGGTTTAAGTTGTATCATTTCTTTGCCTCCTTTCCTTCTAGCTTTTTCTTCATTTCTTCAATAGCCTTATCGGTATAAACTGTGATTCTTCCCAAGCCCCCTCTTGCAAGGTCGCTAACCCCCAACTCAGAGACGCTCTTTATTTCAAATGCATGGGTATTAATTTTTTCTTTTTTTGCCGTAACAAATAAGAGACCTGCATTTTTCTTGTTTTTTCTTCCTCTCAATGTCCCTCTACCACTTCGCACTTTTTTCTTTTTTATAATACTGGCAAAAATCTCTTTACCCAAAATTTCCTTAAGACCTGAAAGAATATCTTTAGCCTTCATTCCAGAAAACTTTGACTCTACAACGAAAGGAAGTTCCTTGATGTGTTTTTCTTCAATCTTGCCATATTTGGATTCAACATACTTTTTGTTAGCGGTTGCGCTCAGAGCAGACACAAGAGCAATTTTCATTTCTTTCTTATTTATTTTTCGAGTATTGATCATTGATATTGGTTTTGGAGGGTGTGCCCTTCTTCCACCTCTTGTTGAGGCAACTT
>JBJKOX010000054.1:0-2664 GCA_046706965.1 Candidatus Pacearchaeota archaeon | reverse complement strand
TATCCTCGTCAAATAATTACGGGGCGGAAGTAATTGCAGGATAACTTCTTTCTCATGCCTCGGTTTCCCTTGTGACAATTTAAAATGAAACATAATAACCAAATTGAAAGGAGGTAAAAAACAAGATGAAAGACGATAGGTTGGTTGAGATTCCTATAGATTCTATTAAAAGACTAGATAACTCTAGACTCAGAATAGAACAAAAGGACTTGGCTTCTCTTATGGAAGACATAAAGCATAGAGGGTTACTACAACCAATAGGTGTGATACAAGAAGGTTCAGAATACATTCTGGCTTATGGGAATAGGAGACTTGAAGCTTGTAAAAAACTTGGATGGAAAACAATTCCTGCCATTTTGAGAGAAAGAGAACTAAATGAAGATTCTTTCATGGCAGATAATGTAGCCGAGAACACACATAGGGTTGATTTAACACCTGTAGAATTTGCTAATGTATGTCAAGGTTATTTGAATAAAGGATATGCTTTATCAGAGATAGCAGTATCCTTAGGAGAATCTATAGGAAAAATAAAAACAGCATTGAAAGTATCTGAGAGAACTCCCGACGAATTTAAGAAAACTATTGTTTATATGAAAAGCAATGAAGAGAAGTCAAGCAAGCAAGGAAGAATCTCTTTAGCGGTAGCTAATGAAATCTTTGTGCCTTTTTTGAGGAGAGAATATCAAGAAAAGCTACTAGTTGAAGCTAGGAAAAATGAAACAAGTGCAGATCAGATAAGGCTAATAAAGTCATTGCTGAGTGTTGGACATAGTTTCGAGACTGCTTTAGAAAAATACAAAGAATACAAAATTGGGACGGCAACAATCCCTCTTAAAAAGGAAGAACTGAAGAAATATGGGAACATATCGATGAACAAGCTGTTAAGAGGATTTGTTCTTGGAGAACTAAAACCCAATAAAAATTTGATTTAAGTTTGGGCAAGGAGAGTTAGCCCTCTCTATAAAAAGGGCAATCATAATCAAAAAAAACCTAATATTTATAAATAATAAATAACTTAACTAAAAAAATGGCTTATAACAAAGAAGAGGAAGATCTTGAATATGCAAGTCCTGAAAGTGGTGAGTTTAATAAAAAGGAAGAAGGATATTCTCACCAAACACTCGTAATGAAAGCTTATCGAAAAATTCTTGATAATGCTTCAAAAGAACCCGTGAAAGGACATAATGAAATATTTGAGGATGAGAGGGGAAAGAAAGTCCCGGTTTACATAAAAGATCAAAGAAAAGAACTTATTGCTTCAATCGAAACTCTAATGATGGTTATGAATGCTGATTTGAAAGGAACCCCACAACAAAAAGAAATTGAAAATTGTTTAGAAGAACTCCATATAAAATATAAAAATCTTATAAAGGAACAAAAGGAGTTTTTTGATTCTCAAGATTATTCAACAAAAGAATATCTAAAAAGAGAATATCCTTCTCTTACTTTTGCAATTAAAATGAATTTTCTTCAAGAAGATTTGCATTTTCATGAATTCTATCTTATGGAAAAGATGATTATCTTCAAAAAAATATGGGGACTGCTTGAAGATTGCATAAGTCTTGAGAAAAAGAATTATAAGTCGGAACAAGTAGGAGAAGGATATGATTAGGCCTGGGCAGGTATTAACTTCAATTATCCACAGAAGGATTATGAAGGAGAATAAAAACTTTCTTGCAACTTTTACAGGAAAAACAGGCTCAGGAAAATCGTATAGCTGTCTATTTACAGGAGAAGATTATTATAAGCAGAAATTAAATCAAGAATTTCCGGTAGAGAATGTATGCTTTTCTATTAAAGAATTCATTGAAAGAATTCAATTCATTAAAAAACATAATCTCAAAGGACAAATAGTAATTTTAGAGGAAGCAGGAGTTAATATTGGTTCTTTGGATTTTAATAGTAAGCTAGTTAAGATTTTTAATTACATCCTTCAATCCTTCAGAAGTCTTAACATTTGTGTTCTTTTAAATCTTCCTGGATTTCACATGATGTCCAAGCAGGCCAGAGAATTAATGCACATGAAAATTACCACAATTGAAATTGACAAAAAAAACAAAGCAGTAAAACTAAATGCCAAATGGATTCAGATTAACGAACAGTCTGGAAAGACATACTGGCATAAACCGATGGTGAAAATAGGGAAGGAAATGGTTAAGTTGGATTATCTTATGGCTGGAATGCCCTCCCAAAAGCTAATAGAAGCTTATGAAGGAAAGAAATCAGACTTTCTTGATACTTTACTTAAAGAAAGTATGGATAAACTTCAGAAACCCAAGAAAGAATTAACTGCCTTGCAGGAAAGGGTGGGGTTATTGATAGCTCAAGGCTATTCACGTAAAGAAATGGCTCAAATTCTCAGTATAGATATGTCTACCATCTCCGAACATTATAGTATGGCGAAAAAGAAAGGATGGACTGCTCAAGACTTCAAGGAATTGCTTGAAAAGAAACTAAAAGAGGACAAAAACCCAAAAAACCCTAAGGATTTGGGTTTTCATGCCTTTTAATATAAAATAACTGCGACACCAACTTAATTTTTCCCCCCTTCAAAAAAACCATGGAACCAGAACAAAAACAACAAATTCCTCTTCTAAAACTCCTGCACATTATATTAATCTTCGTTCTCATATTAGGTTTGGGCTTCTTGGCACTCAATCAAGC
>JBJKOX010000053.1:0-5865 GCA_046706965.1 Candidatus Pacearchaeota archaeon | reverse complement strand
AAAATTATCTTTTTCTATGTGCAGGTTTCCTTGATTTCTTTGAAGACCTCTTAGCTTTCTTCTTTGAAGCTTTCTTTGCTGCGCCAACTATTCCTGAGAGGGTTGCCCTATAAGCAATTGGCGATTGGGATGCGACAAGTTTTGAAAGTCTTGCTTCTGAACTCCGGGAGTTTGCCATGTTCCTCCTTATTTCTTTATCAAGTCTTTGTAGCTCCCTGTTAGTCTTTTTTACAGATGAAGCCAAAGATCTTTCTGAAATCTTACCAAAGAAAAACCTTTTACACTCCTGGTCAAATTCGTCGAGAAGGCCTTGTTTTTCTTCTTGCCTTGCACGAACAAGTTCTCCTGCAACATTAAGAGCCTTCAGAGTTTTAGCAAAGGACTCTTCGTTCATATGTTTTGTCTGAACCATTTTTCAACCTCCTTTTATCTTATTACAAATTAATATTTATTTAAATAGGTTTTGATTTATCGGAAGAATTACATTTCTTCAATTGTTTCTATCCCTAAAAGATAAAGGGCATTTTTCAGAACCTGCCTGAATGATTGTACTAGGGCCAATCTGAATGCCTCATCTTTAGATCCAATCACATCGCAAGCATGATAGAATTCATTAAAATTTTGAGCAAGCTTATATGCATAATTGGCAATCGCAGAAGGATTAAGATTTTTGTAGGCACTGGCTACAACTGAAGGGAACTGAGAAAGCTTTTTCACAAGAGTAATCTCCGGTTCTTCCAGATCATTAACTTCAAACTTTTTTTCAGTAGGTGCTTTTCTCATTATCGAGCTTGCACGTGCATAACTATAAAGGATATATGATCCGGTGTCTCCCTCAAAGGCAACAGACTCTTTAGGATTAAAAAGCATATTCTTCTTTATATCAATATGAAGCAAAAAGTATTTTATCGCAGCAAGTGCAATGGCAAGACTTCTCTTCTCAAGTTCTGGTTTGGAAACATTCCCTCTTTTCATTAATTCTTTCTTAGCCATGTCGCGCACCTCTTCAATTAGATCATCGGCATCTACTACAGTTCCTTCGCGAGACTTCATTCTCCCTCCAGGGAGATTAACCATGCCATAAGAAATATGTTTAAGCTTCTTGGAGTTGAATCCAATTTTTTCAAGAACAGTGAATAAAACTTTGAAATGATAGTCCTGTTCATTTGCAACCACATAAAAAGATTTGGTTAGCTTATAATCCTTGAACTTTTCAAGCGCGAGGGCTAGATCCTGGACAATATAAATAGAGGTTCCATCTTTTCTCAAGAGTATCTTTTCCCCTAGTCCTTCCTTGGTTAGATCAATCTTGACTTCGCCGCTTTTCTCAAAAGTGAAAATCTTCTTATCAACGCCGTTTAGTATCAATTGCTTACCTTTCTTGTAAATCTTGCTTTCAAAATAATCTGCATCATGTTTTATTCCAAACTTCTTATAAGTCTCTTTGAATCCTTCAAGGGCCCACCCATTCATAAGCTTCCATAACATGAGAGTCTCTTTATCTCCCGATTCCCACTTCCTGAGCATTTCTTGCGCCTCTTCTTCAAGCTTTTTTGTTTTCTTCTTCTCAAACATCACATAGAAGTCGCCTACAAAATGATCGGGTTTTTCCTTTTTATCATCAGGGGTTTTATCCTTTCCCCACTTCTTATAGGCTAACATTGATTTGCATATATGCAAACCACGATCGTTAAAAAGATCAGACCTTATTACCTTTTCACTGTTAAATTCTAAAATCCTTGATATACTCTCTCCTATAGACATGTTCCTAAGATGACCCAGATGCAAAGGCTTGTTAGTATTGGGACTTGGAAATTCCACCATTGTGCGCTCTTTTTTTCCGAGAATTGTCTTCCCATAATTCTTTTTTTGAGTTATAACTTCCCAAACAACCTGACGAGCAAGACTTTTCCTGTTCACAAAGAAATTTATGTATGGGCCTTTGGTTTCAATATCTTCGAAATCAGTCTCAGGGAAATCACTCCCTATAGCTTCCCTAATTTCTATTGCCGCCTCACCTGGCTCAACCCCTAGAGTATCAGAAAATGTAAAACAAGGGAATGCATAGTCGCCCAATTCTGCAGAAGGAGGTACTTCTATAAGATTTAGTATCTCAGACTCTTTTATTTTCACCCCTTTTTTCTTCAGAGCTTCTTTCAGAACTTTCAGAACGGACTCTTTCATGATTTATGGATAAGAGAAAGAGGTTAATAAAAGTTACTTTAATCTGAGAACCCCTAGTATTTCTTCATGTATTTTCTCTATTGAAGAAGAGGCATTTATGGTATAAACTGAAATATCTCCATGAGACGAAACTCTGGAATTCAGATATCCTATTAAGGGTTCCGTTTGCTCATGATATGTCCTGAGCCTTTTTCTTGTTACATCTGGCCGATCATCCCTCCTTCCTTGCAATCTATATCTTTTTATAAGTCTAGATTTTGCCTGCTCATCAAATATGTCAAAAACAAGAACATCTTCCAATAAACCTAGCCGCATACCTTCTTGAGCCTGTGCTAAATTTCTTATTGCGCCATCAAGGATGTAACCCCTTGAATCATTTAGGCCATCTAGGCTTTGACTTATCAATTGGAATACTTGAGCATCTGGCAGAAATTCTCCTGAATCAATGTGGTCTTTGTAAGGCATGACTATAGGGTCATTTTTATCATATCCTTCTCTTATAAGATCTCCAGTACTTATGTGCTTAAATCCCAAGGGAATAAGAAGTTTTGCCTGCGTGCCCTTACCCGAGCCAGGAGGTCCGATGAAAAGAACTTTTCTCAAAGACATATTAAACTTATAATATTAATCTTAATAAGAATTTAGGTGATACAATATATTTAACTATAGAGAAATCAGAGCTCAAATTCATCAATGAAGTTGATTATAGTTTTATATTTCTCTAAAAATCTTTTTCCCTTGTCTGTTAAGGAAACAAACTTGCTTGACTTCACGTAAGATTCGTGTATGAAACCCTTACTCAGCAACTCAGAAAAATACTCTTGAAACCTCATAGAAGACATATTTGACTTGCGTATCAGAGGGGTGATTTTTATCTGATTATGATTTCCTTGAATTGCTTCAAGTATATCTTTTATTATTTCAAGTTTTCCTCTTTTAACCATTTTAATTTGGACCTGTCTTTTTTATAACTCTGTAAAGGATTAACAAAAATACAAGAGTTGAAACCATATAAATGAAAATCTGGAATCCCTGGAAGAATACAGGAATGAGTGTATCAATAATATTTAGCACCCAGAATATTAATAGTAGCAAGTAAATAAGGTAAAGATTGTTTCCTTTTTTCTTACCTCTATTTTGATATGAAATATAAACTACAAGCCCTACAACCAATAGGAGGAACACATCTAATGCAAGGTAGACTGCAGGACTTCCAGAGAAGGCACCTACAAGAGCTATGATAACTGCCAGCGCATGGAACAGATAAATCATGTGCGGCCTGTTTTTCCATTTCTTCCACATAACACTATATAGGAGATAGAATATTGCCATGGAGCTGAAATAAAGGAAGAGGATTTGTGTCAGTATTCCTGTGGTACCAAAGGCTATGGGAGAGAAGTATGCTAAGCCTGTAGTGAAATAAATCAAGATAAGTTTTATGAAACTTCTGAAGAAATATGCTATTGCAAAGAATAGGAATGCCATCCTGAAATATTTTATGCCCTTGTAAGCACTTAGATCATAAAGTTCTTTTGTCCCGAAATAAATCATGAGGCTGCAAACAATTATTACAAAAGAATAAAAAATCTCCGCGCCCAGGCTGGGAGCGAGCATCGTTATGAATCGATCTCCCCCAAAATTCCTCGCGACAAAAATGAAATTTCCTGTAGGAGGCATTTTAATTCATAGTTTTTCAGATTTTTAAATTTATAAGGAGAGTGGATTTTAAATCCATCTTGCTTAAAAATAGATTTATTTTTCATTGGCAATGAAACACGGCATCCTTGAAATAGTGGTGATAATTGAAGCGATAGTAATCGCAGGACTATTAGGGTACATTTTCTTCGAATTACATGAGGCTCCCTCTTATGGGAATTTCGCAAGAGGCACAACCATCCACATAAACCAAAGTGCTCAAAATGAAGTTGCATCTGTTTTTGGTAATGCAACAAACCAGAGCGATGTCAATTCCTATTGCCAGAGCCAACAAAACATACCGAATTGTATCTATTACTGTAGAAATAATCCTGATAATCAGTATTGCTCTTCATTCCTTTCTGGAAGATCAGCGTTTTATGGGGGAGGAGGCCAATGAATCAGGTGATAAGAATGGATGATGTATGGAAGAGATATGGTATGGGGAAAGCAGGCGGCTTGACAGTCCTTAAAGAGATTGATCTTAATATAGGCCAGGGAGAGTTTGTTGCAATCACAGGTCCGAGCGGATCAGGCAAAAGTACAATGATGAACCTTGTTGGGGCGCTCGACGCTCCATCATATGGCACGATATATCTGGACAATAAAGATATAGAAAAGATGGGGGAATCAAATCTTGCCAGACTTAGGAGCAAGAAAATAGGCTTTATATTTCAGCAATTTAATCTAATACCTAATATGAGTGCATTACAAAATGTGATGCTCCCTATGGAACTTGTCGATGTTCCTGAATCCTATGCTAAAGAGAGAGCCACCGGACTTTTGAATATGTTAGGCCTTGGAGAAAGGCTCAATCATAAACCTTCAGAATTATCTGGAGGTCAGCAACAAAGAGTTGCTATTGCACGAGCACTTGCAAACGACCCCGAGGTAATTCTTGCGGACGAACCCACAGGAAACCTCGATTCTCACACAGGTAAATTTGTAATGGATTTTCTTGGAAAACTCCACAAAGAAGGGAAGACAATAATTCTTGTCACTCACGACCTAAACCTTGTTAGTTATGCAAAAAGGGTTGTACATATAAAAGATGGGAGAGTCGAGAAAGAAGTTTATAATGGGAGGAAGAATGAAAAATAAAATTCTTGTTATTTCAATCGTTACGTTTTTCTTGGCTTTTGTACTTGCAGGATTAGCATCTGCGCAACCAATGAATGTAACAAACTACACAGCAAGCTCCTTATATAACGGTGTCCAAGTCCAGTCTCTTGAGTACACCCCTTATCCTGCAAATCCGGGAGAATATTTTGACATATGGATTCAAGCACAGATTCCTGTATCACAAAATTATGCTAAATTCGTTTTGGAACAGACCTTTCCATTCAGCCTTGATAATGCCTCTGATGCAGTAAACACTTACACAAATGCAGGAGGTAGGACTGTTGTCATGCATTATCAGGTCAGGGTAAGCCCAGATGCTGTTGCAGGTGTGAACGATCTTAAACTTGCAGTTTACACAAGCCCTATATCAACAGGTGCGGTAGTAAAGGACTTTAAAATTTATGTATCTAATGCCCAAACAAATTTTGACCTTGTAGTACAAGATTCTTCTAGCTCTCAAGTTTCTCTTGCAATCGCAAATACTGGAGAGAATACTGCAAACTCCATGATAGTAAGAATTCCAGAGCAACCAGGATTCAGAATAACAGGGACAAACGGGCAAATGGTAGGAAACCTTGATTCTGGTGATTATTCAATTGCAAGTTTTGATCTTGTTCCAACAGGGAGAGATTCAAATATACTGCAGGTAGAGATTGATTATACTGATGCCATTGGCGTAAGAAGAAGCGTCTTAGAGAATGTCACATTCTTCCAGGGAGCTGCAGGCAGTTTCAACGCTTCCAGCAGCGGTTCCGGAACTAGAACAATTAATGTCAATGGAAGACAGATAACAGTTGGCGGCCAAGGAGGAAATTTCACATTCAATCAGCAGAAAAGTATTTTCCAAGATATATGGTTCTGGGT
>JBJKOX010000052.1:0-3729 GCA_046706965.1 Candidatus Pacearchaeota archaeon | reverse complement strand
AATGTGGTTTTGAAGAAGAAGAAATAAAACCAGAATATGGATTGGAGGCACTTTTTGGATAAAATGATTAACCATTTTCAAACTCACCTTCGGTTTTGGTGCTGTCGCACTCATATAATAAGAATTATGTTCAATAAAGGAGAGTGCTTGTAAGATGGGAACAACTAAATTTAATCTTGAAAGAGAAGTAGCAAAGTTAGATACAAAAATATTAGACAAACTCACCAGAGATAAAATAAATCCAACTAAAAAAGAAACTGCTTTGATAATTGATTTAGCTTTTGCCGAAGCTGGAAAAGAAAAACTTTCAGACAAAGAAATGGCAGAGATGATTAATCGTGTTCATACTTGTATGATTTTGGAGTTATTAAATAGAAATGGATTAATCAAGAGAAACAAGAAGGGGTTTTGGGATAAAACTAAATTAGGTCTGAAAGTTCAAGAGGTGAGAAAATGAATAAAAACCCAAAGATGAAAAATGCCTCTGAAAATTTATCTCAAATCTTAAATCCAAAAGTTCCAAAGCATAAACAGATTGAAGTAGAAGTCATAAGGAGGATTTTTCAAGATGATTATTAAAGTAAAAAATCCTCCTAAATGCCTGTGCGGCCGACCTATCTTTGATGAGATTTTTAAATACAATGGAAAAGTCTTTATAGATCACTATTCTTCTTTTTGTATTTGCTCACGCTGTTTTAAGGAGGCGGACAGAAAATGATTTGTGAAGAATGTGGTGAAACCATGATTTTCAATTATAAAAAAAGAGCATGGATTTGTCTAAGTTGCGGAAATGAATTCGGAAGAAAAGAGATGGAAGATTTTGAAGAGCAACAAAATCTCTTTTGGGAGGAGAACCGACTATGACCTTTATCATCACTAAAAACGGGAGCTTTAAAGACCAAAAAATATCTAAAAAAACTTTAAAAGAGAATTACATCGCAGTCTCCAAAGTGGGAAACAAAAAAGTTTATCAGAAAGCAGAACAGGTCAGAACATACACTCCGAGAAAAATTAAACCAAGAAAAGTCTCCTCTTCAATAATAATTCAAAAAAATAAAAAAAGAATCCCTAAAAAAGAGAAAATTAAGAAAATTCAAGAACCTCAAGAAGCAGAAGAAGAATCAAAAGAAGAAGAGGAACAATATGAAGAAGAGCAGTATGAAGAAGAATACGAAGAAGAGGAGGAACAATATGAAGAAGAAGATAAAAATATTAAAAATCCTCTCTTCAGTAAAAGAATGAGAAAACAAGCAGTTTTAAACATGAGGGGTAACGAAGACCCATATTATGCCTCTATAAGAGCGATAACTTTAGACCCTTCCATCACTTATGGAGGTTTGAAAATTGTGGTAATGGATTTTTATCGAAAGTTTAAAAGGGATTATGATTTGGACTCTCTAAGGGAGAGAGGATGGGGATATTCTGACCAAGAAATACCCAACGGAACTGATAAATCCTTAGATGACGGAAGAATTCACGTCGTTTTCCAAATAAAAAAAGAGACTCCCGTAAATTTTATAATATGAAAAAGAAGATAATAAGTCACGAGGAATTTAATAAAGCCTTAGAAGGAATAGACTTTAAAGTTTACTCTTCATTTGATTTAAAAACTTATTTTTATTATCTCTCAGACGAACAATTAGAGAAAGTTATTAAAAATTCGATTGAAATCGGGAAAGCACAAAAATCAAAAAAAGCCGAGGAGTTTTTGAAATGAAAATTATAACTTTAGATATCGACACAAAAGATGAGTTTATAGTTCAAAAAGAGATTTTAAAATCTTTACTTATAGTCAAAAAATTGAAAAAGATAATCATCGAACCAAGCGTCAAGAAAGGTTATCATATTACAATCTGGACAACATTCCCCTATAAGAAAAAAGAGATTTTTGACTTAAGATATAAATTAGGAGATGATAGACATAGGATAAAAATGGACAAGCTTCGACCTCTTGCCCGTGAAACTTTCTTTTTTAAGAAAGGAAAATTAACAAGAAAAGAAAAAGAATATTTAAAAAAATGACAAAGAAAGCAGAGGAATATAAAAAATATTGTGCAGAGGGTGGACATTGGTTTATGTCTCGAAAAAGATACGCTACTGTCTGTCCTTTGCACAGAAGAAAAAGAAAAGGAGAAGGTAAGAATTTCGTTCCTATTGCTCGGCAAATAGAACATATAAAAAGATTGAAACTAATATTATAAAATGGAAATTGATAATCTAAACACAGAACAGATAAACGAGCTTTACAATCAAAAGGCCAAAGAAGCTCAAGAAGAGGAAAGAAAAGCAAAGGAAGAAGAAACTAAGAAATGGCAGTGGGAAATCCCAAAAGGTCAAAGGACAAGCTTTGATAAACCTCTTCCCTTGAATCGCAAAACAATTGCTCAGGAAGAAGAAGAGAAAGAAGAAAAGATTGAGACCCCGCTAAAAGTTAAGCAAGAAGTGATAAAAGTGAAAGCTCTCCAACAAACATTAGACGGAAATCAGATAAAAATAACAGAGTTTGCCAACTTATTGGAAAAAAGAAAGTTAAAAGAGAAAGTGCTCCAAGAATTTCATGGTCAGAGATTTAGGTCTATAATCACCCCAAGAGAGATAGACAGAAACATCAGAGGAAACAAGCTCGACAGAATGAAAAGAAAAGGGGACAGAAGTCCTGAAAGTATTAGAGAGAGAGCGACTATGTTCTCAAAGAAAGATATATTAACACTCTCCACCTTTCCTTCTGTAATCACCCAAGCTTACACCATCCTCTTATCCAAAAAAGGCGACAGAGTTTATGACCCATTTACAGGTCACAATTCAAGAGCAGAAGATGTTTTAAGCCTGGGAAGAAAATACTTCGGCTATGACATCCATTCCTTTCCCATAGAATTCACCCGCAAAGCAATCGAAAGATTTCCGCAAGAAAACTGGGAGCTAACACAAGCATCAAGCGAAAACATAAAATATGAAAACGAAAGCATGGACTTTGCCTTAACCTGTCCTCCTTATGCTGATGTTGAAAAATATAATAAGATTTACCAAGAAACAAAAGAGGAAGACCTAAGTTCCAAAGACTATGAAGACTTTCTCACTATTTACAAAAGGTGCATAAGCGAAACATATAGAGTTTTAAAGCCCAACACTTACTTTGTCATAGTAGTGGGAGATATGCACAAGTTTGGAAAGTTTATACAAATATCAAGAGATACAAAACAGATTGCGGAAGAAATTGGTTTTATGGTTCACGATGAAAATATATATAATCGAAAGTCAAACATAGGCGGTGACTTAAACTATAACCAATTTATCTTGAAAAGCAAGAGATTCCCAACTATTCACGAATACATAATTGTGCTGAAAAAGGAGGCAAAAGAATGATAAATACGCTTTTAGGTATAACCTTAGAAGTTTTGCTCGGAGTGGCATTAATTTATCTCGCATCAAGATTTTTAATTTATCCTTGCACAGACTCAGTTGAATATTAAAATGAGAAACCAACATAAAAGACCATCACCTCAAAATCAAAAAAAATTCGAGATGGAAAAAGTAGACCCCGAAAAAGACAACAGATGTTGGAGATGCTTACGTCACTTAACGGAAGCAAATCAGAAAGATTTTGAATCTCACCCCTCCTGTAAAAACTGCAACGACATTATGTCGAAACTAAAGAGTGAGCAAAATGCCAACATTTAAATACTTTTCTTGCCATAGAATATTGCCTTAACGGGCAGGAGAAAATAAAAA
>JBJKOX010000051.1:0-7481 GCA_046706965.1 Candidatus Pacearchaeota archaeon | reverse complement strand
GTCGTCAATCATCTCAAAACAAAAGGATTTCTGGATAAGAAAAAGGACTATTTGTAAATGAAAATAACCCTAATACGTCATGGAGAAACAGATTTTAACAGGTCAAAGACAACTCATGGATGGACTGATACGAAGTTGACTCGTAAAGGACTGATGCAGGCAAAAAGAATTGGAGATAAATTAAAAAATGAGAAATTTGATGCTATATACTCCAGTGATCTGACACGCGCATTTGATACGGCCCAAGAAATCGCAAGATTTCATCCCCATCTTAAGATACAAAAAAGCGCAAAGCTAAGAGAACAGAAAAAAGGAATATACGAAGGAAAAACCCATGAGGTTAGCCTTTCTGACATGCGCCGCGAAGGGAAAAAGATATGGTGGGAATTTACACCTAAAGGCGGAGAATCTTATAAACAGGTATTAAATAGGGTCGTTAAGTTTATGGAAGAATTATCAAAAAAAGGACACAAAAACGTGGCTATTATAACCCATGGAGGACCTGTAAATATTTTCTTAGGACATATAACAAAAACCCCAAAAAAAGAAATAAAAAAGTTCAGCCTAGAAAATACAGGAACCAGGGTAGTTCATCATATTAAGGGAGAAGGATTCAAATTAGAATAAAATGGACATAACAATAATCATACTTGTTCTTGTAGCATTGATTTTCGTAGCGTATTTCGTAGGAAAGAAAATAGGTTCGATGCAGAAGCACAGGGAATGGGAAAGGAATCTTCCTGATTACAAGAAAGAAGCGATAATGAAATCAAGAGCCGTTCTCGGAGGGCAGTTCTCGGAGAATCTTGCCCCTTATCTTCCGGATTTTCCTTACTTGCCCACAGAATGCAGGTTCATAGGAAAACCAACTGACTTCATCGTTTTCAAGGGGATGGACGAAAAGAAGATAGACGAGGTCGTTTTCGTCGAAGTCAAAAGCGGAAACGCCAAGCTTTCCGCCCAGGAGAAGAATCTCAAGGAAACGATAGACAGGAAAAGAGTGAAGTTCGAGGAATACAGGATTCCCGAAGGAATAACTAAGAAAGGCGACATCGAGGAAAGGATAAGGGATTTCACGAAGAAGAGATAATTCTTATTCAGAAGCTGCTTGAGGGAAAAACGCCTGCAGATATTTTTCGGTGAGGGAGCGGGCTTCTTCCAAGAGATTTATGCTGCCGCGATTATGTTCTTCTTTCCTATATCCAGGTATTGCCTGAAAAGTCATTCCCGTATACAAATAATGCCCATTATCATCAAAATCCGTTTCGAAGTTAAAAACCGCGCTATCAATCCCTCTTCTGATGCTTAGAACCTTTAACACAATTTCTTCCCTGGTAGTTCCATTGTTGATTTTGTGATAATCTCCATTGAGGGCCACAGAGGTGCCACGTTCAGATAAATATTCAAAAAGACCTCCTACTTCCATTCTCGTTAAAGAGGGTGTAAAATTTATTAGCCTCCATTCCAGTTCGTCTGCCATGAAAATGGCAGGATTTTCTGTTTTAAAAGAATTTATGTTCTCGGATGTTATGTTACTGCAGACAAAAGATTTTACAGGATTATTTTTTTACGAAAGTATTCTTGACTCTCTTGGACTTTATGAAGTAAAGCGTGATGATGACATCTACAACTACCCCGAAGAACAATCCCGTATAGGCTCCGATTGAAGCTATGGACGAGGAGGCCGCCCCTATCGTTGATGCTGACGCCTTTTGGAATGGAATTATCACAAAGAGGGTTTCTATAAGGCTCAATGCAAAACCACCCCAGACAAATCCTATGATCCATTTCGGAGCGTCTTTATGCTGGGATATTATGAAGATTATGATTCCTATGCCCAAAAGTATTCCGCTAATTTCCAAGCAAGCAAGGCCTGCAGTCTGAGGCAAAATCACGGAAGCATCTCCGCCCAAGCTCGAAAGCCTGTTAACCACGAACAATCCTATTATGTTGTTAATAACTCCTATGATCAGTACGATAAGGTAAAACAGAAGCCAGCCTTCAATCCCCTTGAGATTTTTCTTTTCGGCCATGCATGATTCAGTTCATGATTGCTTTTAAATTTTTTCTTCAATTATTCTTGATATGGGCTTTCCTGTCTTTTTCCTTATTTCCTTTAGCTTGTTCAATGCCTTCACTGAAAGGGTTATGTCTATCCTTTTTCTTTGGGATGGAAGCTCGTGAGTTTTGTCGTATTCTTCCAGCTTTCTAAAAACGTCTTTGTGCTTTTCAAGCAACCTTTTTTCTTCATCTGATAACATTTTTCATCCTCCGTTCTATTTTTCTTATGTCATTTATGTTGTTCTTTGCTATGGATATTATCTGGTCAACCAGCAAGTCCCTGTCGAGGCCTTTCTTATGCTCTCCCGCAAATTTTATGGCCATGTATGCCGCAGTCCTTTTGTTTCCGTCCGAAAAAGGATGATCAACCAGCACCGCTCTCAGCAGGTATGCAAGCTTTTTGTATTCTCCAATCTTTTTGTCTTCCTGCTTATCTAGTGCGTAAATCAGGCTCGAATCGTTTCTTAAGCTTCCCCCGAATGCCTTGTTTATCCTTATTACTTCTTCCTTACCGATTTTCATACACATAAATAATGTTAACTTGTCTTTTAAATTTTTCTATAGCAAAAATTCTTAGGTGACCACAAAGAAGAAACATCGTTAAATTGTGGGCACGTAACTAATTTGGGAATTAAAACAAAACAATAAAAATAATTTTCTTCTTATAGATATTGTGACAAAGACCCTAAAAAAGAGAAGACATAGCGGCAGGATTACGCCAAGGTTTGCAATTAAAGGAAAGTATTCTGAATTGATAGCAGATGCATTGGAGCCACAAGAATTCTGGGATGATTGGATGGATTATAGGGATGGATTCAGAGGGGATAATGATAGAAAACATATTAGAAAAATTCCAATAAATAGCTTCAAGGGTAGGATTTTTGATGTAAAAAGATGGAACAATAAATTGAAGAAACTTAACAAAATAAGAGAAGCTAAAAAGAAAAGAAAGGTTAAGATGAGGATGGTTACTGATTTAAGTTTTCTTTGGGGAAGGTGGAAAGGCGTAGAAAAATCCACTAATAAAATAATGGAAGAAATTGATGAAGGAGATTAAAATTTTTAATACAAGCCTTCCCTTCGGGGGCTCAAGCAAAAACTTTTATGATCGGTCCGAAAAGTATTTAAATTATAATGGCTATAACGATTATAGAGGTTATAACATGGAAAACACAACAATTGCAGTAAGAAAAGACGTAAAGGAAAAGCTGACGGAATTCGCAACAAAGAAAGAGACTTATTCCGAAGTAATTGAGAGACTGTTGGAAAGCGCAGAAAAAAGGATGCTAAATGATTTCCTTTTCAATGAGGAAGGGTTCGTTCCTATCGAAGATGCTATGGCGGAGGCCAAAAAGAGATGGCCAAAGTCGAAATAGCAAAGAAACTCAAAGAAGAAATATTCAGGAAATTTGGAGGGGAATCCCTTAAGATTTTTGATTTAATGTACTCCTTAAAAGATAATCCTAAAAAAGGAAAACCTGTAGGCCATGTTGGAGGGATAGTCATTAAAGAACTAAAGTATGAGAATTTCAGGTTCTATTTCATAACTAATGGCCATCAGTTAAGGATCATGGAGGCTGAACAGCTTAAAAATCTCCTGATAAGATTCGTGAGAATGTCCAACAAGAAATCCCAGCAAGACACCATTGATGAAATAAAAAGAATTCTAAAGACAATCGGCGAAGAATCTTTCAAGTAGCCATTCAAGAATTCAGAAAGTGGTAAGAATGTTGAAATTATCCGGTATAATTTCACCTCTTTTTCCCTTTCGGGCTTAAGCAAAAACCTTTTGGTAGAAAACCCATTTTGTACCAAAATTTACAAAATCTTTTCATGCAGATACAAAATAAAGACCTTAAAAATCTATATTGCACATAAAGTTAAGAAATATATAAAAAAGTGTACAAAATAGAAATATATATAAACTTAAGGCAAGTAGGTATATTATGGTAACAAAATATGATGTATTTGAAGCTGTCTATAAAAACAGAGCTCCATTAAAGCCAATTGAAGTAGTCAAAAAACTGAATAAAGGCGAAAAAGAATACCTTATGGTCCACAGATATCTAAGGGACTTGACAAATGAGAAGCTGCTAGTAAAAAAGAAGGGAAAATTTCAGGCAGAAATATCAAAAAGATCCGAACTGCTGTATAATCTAATTTTTTACTGCATAAAGAACGGAATAAATTACAACTTTATCTTGGACAAGAACTTTGCCCGATTTGTCAGGAAGGCGCTGGAAAAAGGAGAAATAAGAATGGACATGAAGCTAAATCCCAGGACAATAAAAAAATACACCGACATACTAGACAAATACGGTTTGGTGATGATAATCTCTGAAAAACCCCTGAGGGCGAAAGTGTTTTATAACATTCTTCTGAACAATCTTCTAGTTTATTTCGGTTATAAGCATTTGACTATGAGGAGTTCAAGAAACTATATTTCGGAAATAAAAAAAGAGCTTAAGATATACAGAAATCTAAAAAGAAAAAACGAGGCAAAATACAAAAAAATAGTCGGAGAATTTGAGGTACATTTTATTTATCATAGCCTTTCCCTTGAAGGCAACCCCATCACGCTTCCGGATACGATTAAAATCCTGAAAGACAAAATAGTCCCAAAAGACCTGAAAATGGAAGACGTTGAAGAAGTGAAAAATTATCAGGAAGCCATGCATCAGATGCTGAAAGATGCCGATGAAAGAAAGCCCCTGAGCCTGCATCTGGTTTTGGATTATCACAGGATAGCTATGGGGCACAGATCATTTCTGGCAGGGAGCATAAGAACCATTCATGTTCACATTAAAGGCAATCCTGATTTCAGGGTGTCGAGCCCTGAGACGATAAAAGAAGAGCTGGAAAAACTTTTCGAAGAATACAATGAATTCAGAAGAAGAAAAGTTCCCTTGGATGAAGCATTAAAATTCGCAGTCTATTTTCATAATGAATTCCAGCATATTCATCCATTTGAGGACGGGAATAGCAGAACAACAAGGCTGATCACTTTTTACTTGCTGCAGTCTCTTGATATTCCTATCTTTGATATACCCTTCGGGTTACTTGATGAATATCTTGATTACACAAAGGGCTCAAAAAAAAGGGAAGACTCAAAGCTGTACCAAAATCTTCAGAAGATAATCCTTTTCAACCTGCGAAAGATAAACAAGAGTCTGGCAGAGTAATTTTCCAGTCACCTCTTTTCCCCTTCGGGGCTTAGCAAAAACCTTTTCGTAATAAGCCAAAGGCTTGATTTCAATTGAATATACATTAAATTTATTAATATTGGTTAGTTTTTTTAATAGTGAAAATCATTTACTCCAACCATGCTAAAAAAAGAGTGAAACAAAGAGGTATAGAAGAGTGGGAAATTGAACATTTATTAAAACATCCTTCCCATACAAAGAAAACAGTTGAAGGCAAAATAGAGGTTGTCGGGGAGGTAAAAAACAGGCTTGTTAAAGTAATATTCATAAAAGGAGAAAATTATATAAAGATTATCACAGTTATATAAAAATGAAAATAGAATATGATAAGGATGTTGATGCAGGATATATTTATTTAGTTGATGAGATAAAAAATGGCGAGGCAGTGAAAACAATAGAATTGGATTCTAATATAATCCTTGATTTTGATAAAGAGGGTAAGCTTTTGGGTATAGAAGTATTAAATGCCAGCAAAGTCCTTAATAAAGATGTTCTTTTAAGATCCAAGATTTAGACAATCACCTCTTTTCCCCCTTCGGGGTTAAGCAAAAACCTTTTCGTAATACGCCAAAGGCTTGATTTCCGTCACGGTAGTCCTGTGGACGACCCACTTTCCGTTATTCGTTACCCATATGCTGGTCTTTACCGTAGGCGTCTTCCAGTTGGTTATTTCCGCATGCGAAACTTCTTCAGATTCCGTCTCTAACGACACTTTTCTTTCCATCTTTATCCACCTCCTTACATCTATGATTATGCTCTCTTATCCATCTCTCAACCTTGCCTTCCCTGAAGTCGCACCTCCTGAAGACAGGCGCGCCGTATTTCCTGTATTCTGTCACCAGCCTCTTTCTTACGACCACGAAGAACCAGTTCTCGCCGTATTCTTTGTTCAGGGTCTTTACTTTTTCCCTCACGTTCTTCCTGGAAAGGGTTCCGGTCTCTATCTCTACCGCATATTTTATACCTTTAGTCTCGAACACTATGTCGGGCTTTACTGACTGGTACAGGCTTACCTTATATCCTTTAGATTCCAGATATTCTGCAAGATGATAAGTGAGGAAGCAGTGCTCCTGCCCCTCGTTTTGCCTTGGCTTTATTACATAGCTCTCCTGGATTCCTTTCACCGTGAAGAATTTTCTTTCACTATATCCCTTTCCCAGGAGGTATTCCAGGTCCCTGGACTTTATGGTTTCCGTCCTGAAATAATTCCTGTCGGGGTCCACGTTTATGTTTATGGATCTCAGCCTCTTGATTTTTGGGGGCTCTTTGAGGATTTCGTCCGGCTTTGTCGTTATTATCTTGTGCTCTTCTTCCGAAGCTATTATTTTTATTTCCGAATGCTCGTCTTCCATGAGAAGAATTCCTTCGCCTACCGCGGCAGTGAGAAGAAAGGTTCTTTCGGTGTTGCTCAGGTGAAAGACGTCCTGTATTCCCTGGATGACTGCGGGCTTTTGCTTCAGCAATATAGTGTAAGCGCTGTTCGCCAAGACTGATTTTCCTGCCTCGCTGTAGGTCATCCCTTCGACTTCCTGATTTATCAGGAACAAGGCGAGATTGAATTTCCTTGAGGTTTTCACGATCTCGAAAACATAAGAAGCGTCTTCCGCGCGGCTTAGCAAGCTCCAAGCCTCGTCAATCACGAGAAACTTCCTTTCTAGGTCCTGCCTCATGTTCATGTAGACATAATCAAGAACCAGGAACATCAAGACGGGCTTCACTTGCTTCGGAAGCTCCCCTATGTCAAAGCAAACGAAACGGTTGTCGAAATTTATTCTTGTCTGCTTGTTGAGGAAGGAGAAAACCCCGTCTACGTAAATGCTGAGCCTGTTTACCAGGCTTCTTAATGTCGGCTCTTCTATCCTTGCCGCCTTATGCTCCATGGCTTTCAAGACGTTCAGGATGTCTCCAAGCACGGGCGGGACTCTTCCCCATGTTCTTGGATTCTCGTTTATTCCTTTTCTGTTGTATGCTTCCGTAATGGCCCTGTCTATGAAAGTCTTCTGGGGCTCGGTAAGCTCTCCGAGCATTATGGGCATAAGGTCCATGAGGGCCAAGCGCTTCTCGTTGTAATCGTGCCCCATGAGGTCAAGGGGATTTATTATGGTTTCAGAGTCGCGTGCAAGATCAACACTATGTCCATTTAAATTTTAAACCAAACGCCTCTATTAACCCGGAGGGTATATTATTATTAATTTTTTCACCGTGTGAATATGCCTT
>JBJKOX010000050.1:0-9303 GCA_046706965.1 Candidatus Pacearchaeota archaeon | reverse complement strand
TGACCTGATAATTATAATTGGTGTTTTCATTAACACTTGTAACAGGATTAGAGGTGATCACAGGAGGGTTGTTCCCTCCTTGAAGGACAGTCAGGGTGAGGTTCATACTCTTTGAACTTGGAAAACTATCAGAGGCAGACAACACTATTGTATAATTTCCGGGGTTCTTGTAAATATTTTCATTTACAGTGTATGTATTTGCGAAACTATAGTCAGTTGATAGTTTATTTTTCTCAAAGACATAAACAAGGTTGCCGCTTGAATTGTACATCTTGATATTGATGATCATTGGAGGGAGACCTACTATGTCTGTAGAAAAACTCGCGCTTTGTCTGTAAGATATTGTTGCACTCTGTGCTCCACTTTGCCAATATCCATAAGTAGATACTGCGCTTACGCTGCTAAACAAAAAGATGCTAAGAGCCAAAAATAAAAGTATTTTTCTCATTTTAATTTATAGGTATACTTATTCCTGCCTTAAAGTGCCATTTTGGTGCATCTGTTCCGTAATCTGCGCCAAGCAGAATTTGAACAGTATTAGGATCATAATAAGGAAAGTCAGTTGCAGATATTCTAGAAAGGAGCCCGAATCTAGCAGACAGCCTCTGGCCGTCTCTTTCATTATGGCTTTCATCAAGCACATTGTTGGCAGCATCAGTAATCCTCTCATCTGCTACTTTTTTGAATTTTCTGGCATAGAGTCCAGCTGTAGCCATAAGCCCACCCACAACCGGAGCACCTCTGAGGCTTTGCCATGCTTCTTCGCCAAATTCTGCAACAATACCATATGTTCTGTTTTCGGTTTCTTTTTCATCCACAAATGCCTTTAAACCATTTGGAAGAGCGCGATAAACATTTCTGATTGTACTCTCGGGACCAGTACCATAACTAAGCATAAATCCAATTGGACCATAATTTAATCCCGCTTCAACCCCATAATTTTTGTTTCCTCCAGAATAAACATCGGCGCTGACCCTATATTTAGTTGAAGTTAAAGTATCTTGAGGAAGATTCTGTCCGTTAGCCTTCCCAGGCATAAATGTTGCACCAGCCAAAAGAGCAGCCAATGCAGAAGTTCTTAAGGTCCTTTTCATGTCCAAAAACACATCAAAATCTCTTTATAAAGATTGTTGTAATGTAGTAATTATTAAGTTACATGAGAAAAAGTTTTGAGGGCGGAAGGAGAGAATCGAACTCTCGTTTTACGGACCACAACCGCACGTTCTGCCACTGAACTACAACCGCCATAACTGCTAAATAACTCAATAAGTAATGGTATAAAAATCTTCTTGCCACTAAGATAAATAAAAAAATTAAAAATAATAACTATAAAAAATAAAATAAAAATTTAGAATGGATATGTGCCTGTTTGGGAGCAAAGCTGTTGTGTACCTGCAGAACTGGTGAAGTAAGCGGTAAATGAAAGCTCATTAGCTCCTGTAACTCCAACAACTGTAGCCGCATGTGTATCCAACTCATTAAACTGATATCCACCACCGAAATCAGTAGTGGGTCCTGATGCAGTACTGTTCGACATCGACACTTTTACACCAACAGTTTGGTTAAGAGACGAACCTGTCGATTCCCTCATTAAGGTTACAGTGTAATTGCCAGGCTGACCTGGGACGGCAACAACATTCTTAACTTGCATTTGTACAGCTAAACACTCTTGATTCAGGCTTAACTGCTGCGAACTACTACTAAGAACATTTCTAACAACTACCCAAACTATTCCTATTGCAACAATTGCAAGCAGAACAATTATAAGAGTGGTTACAACAGCGTCAAGTCCTCTTTTGCTTTTCATGTTGTCCTCTTTTTATTTATATCTCTCTAGTAGGACAATACGCTTTAAAAATGTTTTTGTTCTCTACGATAATAATCAATTTTTATTGAAAGAATCAAGAAGTCTGAAAAATTCTTTCCGATCCATTACCTTATCATTCTCAGAAAGTCCTATCTGCTCAGCCAGCTTCCAAAAAGCTTCAGGCTTGTAACCTTGTTTTTTCAAAGACTCAATAGTAGGGAGTCTTTTGTCAGCCCATCCCGAATATTTCCCTAATCCAATCTCCTGTCGCATCTTTGTCGCTGAAAGTTCCATATCCTTAAACTTGATTCTGCCAAGAAATCCTGCCCAAGGGATATTTTTTTCCAATCCAAGGGCCTCATAAATCTTCTTTTGTCTAAGTGCATTATCCCTGTGATCTTTAGCGCGAATTATATGAGTCATTTTCATTTCAATATCATCAACAGCGACCGCGAGATTCATTAAAGGCCAAACCCTATATTTATTCCCCTGCCTTGGATGTTTTTCAAGATTTATTCTTGCAAGAGGAAAATCACGCATTGCAGGGTTTTTATCTTTCATGCCAGAACGGAATCTCAAAACCGCCTCGCCTGGCCTATAACCTTTTTTATCCAGCATCTTTTTCCACCGCTTAAGGTTTTCATCTGATTTAAGCTTGCTGCAAGGGCAGTCTTTACGCTGCTCTGAGAATTTCTTGAATTTTTCCTGGCTGCATGTACAAACATAAGCTTTGTTTCTCCCCAAAAGTTTTTCTGCATAATCATAATAAATATCCATCCTATCAGACTGAATCACGATTTCAGCAATATTTTCAAACAGCCATTTTGACTCCTCAGAGATCATCTCATATGCAGGAGGGTAAATATTTTCAGGGTTAGTGTCTTCTATTCTAACATAGAATTTCCCTCCATATTCTTTCACAAACAAAAAAGACAGGCTTGCAGTTAATGCGTGGCCAATATGAAAAGGTCCTGAGGGGCTTGGGGCAAACCTCATCACAATTTTTCCTTTTTTAGCCTGAGGCAATTCAGGGAGCCCTTCTCGCCCCTCTCGTTCGCTCACAAGTTTTTCTACTTTTATGAATTCTTTTTTCTGATCCTCAAGAGAGAGTCCATTAACTTCAAAGACTATTTCTGAAATCTTCTTTGAATACTTAGAAACCTCCGATCTCTTCAGTCCTTCATTAAACAATGCAGAGATAACTGCTCCTTCACGAGCATCTCCTTCATGAGATATTGCATTCTTAAGTGCATATGCTCTTGCAAGTTTCTCTAGATCTTTCATCATCTCGTAAACAAAACTACATTAATAAATTTAATCAAAACCGATTCGCAAAGCTTATAAAAAATTCAATATTATTTTTTATAATGGAAAACTTAGAACTAGAAAATTCCGCGCTGGTCATAATTGATTTGCAAAAAGGTATAGCACAAATGCCCACACAGCCTTACCCTTCACAAACAGTAATATCTAACTGCGCAAGGCTCGCCGAAGCGTACAGAAATAAAGGCCTCCCTGTTTTCCTTGTTCACGTGAATCCGGGAGAAAAGGACAGACTTCATGTTAAAACAGATGAAACTCTTGGAGGCAGAGGATTTGGAAAGCTGCCTGAGGATTGGGCAGAGTTCGTGCCAGAATTGAACAAACAAGGATCAGATATTATAATAACAAAAAAACAATGGGGGGCATTCTATGGAACTGAGCTTGATCTTCAGCTAAGAAGAAGAAAAATTAACACCATTGTGCTTTGCGGAATAGCAACAAATTATGGTGTTGAAAGCACAGCAAGATTTGCCTACGAATATGGTTACAATCAAATATTTCCCGAGGACGCTATGGCTTCAATGTCAAAGGAAGCTCACGAAGCTTCGGTAAACTTCGCCCTAAAAAGAATGGGAAGAGTCAGAAAAACGGAAGAAGTCTTGGAAAATTTAAGGTAATTATCTCTTTTTCTTTTCATAAAATGCGAAGAACATAAGAATTATTGTTAGCGCATTTAGGATTACAAGTAGAGCTGCTTCAAGCCCGTGGGAACTGAGTGGTCGCATCAGGATATAGATGGTATAAATTATAACAACTATGGTAGCACCAATAAAATTTCCTTTCACCATAAAAGTAGATGATATCAGAGTTTAAATACTTAACTTCTGCTATTCTTAATCTCTGCTTCAAAGGCAACGCCTATTGCAGCGCCAATAACTATCCCTAAGGAAATATTGCCCATTGCCGCGCCCAGAGCGAGGCCTATTGCAATTCCTATCCCTATACCTTCACCTGATTTTAGTTTTGAATTTACCATTTACCAAATCCAAGGAATGATTCTCTTGGTGTGTTTCATATAATCTTTATACTTCTTCCCAAAAAGTCTTATCATTATGGCCTCTTCACGCCCCATACGCCACACAAATATTACTATATAAGCTATGAAAAAAGAACTTACCCAAAAGGAGGGAAATGAAAGCCAGGTTCCTGTAATCATAAGAGTCATTCCGGAATATATTGGATGCCTTACATATCGGTATGGGCCTGATGTGATAAGTTCATGATCTTTCTTGTACGTAACATACCCGCTCCAGTTTCTCCCAAGATAAATTCGGGCCAAGATTGCACAGATAACACCAATAACTACTAGGATTGTTGCTATGATTGTGATTGTTTGCGTTACAGGAAAGAACAGGCTAGTGAAAAAGACCTTTATTACAGCAGGGTCTGTTTTAGAACGTTTGGTAAAAATAATTACTGCTACAACAACTATTATGAGATAAATCCTCCACCACCATCCCCTTTTTATCACAGATTTCTTGGTAAAAAATGCTGAAATACCCCAATACAAAAAGAAAATAAGCCAGCAGAACCCTATAACACTTATTAAGATTGACATCAGATGGAAAATGAAAAAGGGTTAATAAAAGTTGCTAGAAATTAACATTAAGTTTCTTCTCAATAAGTTCAAGCCTTTGCTGTAAATGATACATCTGGTTACTAAGATCTTCAATTTTTGTTGTCATATCAAGGATTCTTTTCGCAAGGCGTTTTCTCCTATCCATGGAGGCTCCTGAAAGATCCATGAAATTATCTGAGTCCGAGTCGCTGTCCGATATGCCCTGGGAGCTGCTTGAACCAGAATCAAAAAATGAAAAAGGGCTGCCTGAAGTTTCCTGACTTTTTGCCGTTTCTATATTTTCTTTAATCTCACGTTCACGCTCTTTCTGCTTCCTGTATCTCTCGGCAAGATCAATCACATCTTTATTTTTCCCGAATAACCCCATCAAAAACCTATGAATTACTTATTTTTAAATTTAGTTGTGCTTCGTTTTGTAGAGAACATTTTTTAAATAGAGGTCACTAATTAATTCTATCTCAAGAGGTGTTTTTAATGGTAGCCACAATCGCTCAGCTCATAGGAAAGATAAATCCCAAATTATATGCAAAAAACGGAGAGAAGCTTCTGGGAGAATATAAGTCTCCAGATAAAATCCCTGCAGAAAAAGTAGATCCAAAGCCTCTAGCATCACACAAATTAACGTACGATTCAAGCTCGGATACCCTTGAACCAATTTACTTTTTTATTCTTGACTTGATGAATGACTTTGGTTTGAAGACAGAAAAACTCATAGACAACTTCACATCAAGCCCGGGATCGGGGCACTTTGGAGATCTTGGTCAAAGAGCCACAATAATGCAGCAGCAAGGATCAAAACTTCTCAGCGATATAAATAACGTGCTTAGAAGCGTTTTGAACATAATATATGACCTAAAAGATTTCAAAATCAGGTTGCAAGAGTATGATGCATTCAGATCAAAAAATGCAAGTACAAAAAACGGAGCAATACTTGCGTTGAAACAAATCTGGATGGACAAGGTCGATATAAACAAAGGGAACTCCAGCATAAAAGCTATGTCCCTTGGGCAGGCGGGATTCCAAACGCTCCTTGATGCATTTCTTATAGTAGGGAATGAAAAGGATGTAGATAACCTTGACTTAAATGAAAGGGTAAAAAGAATTCTTCGTCCAAGAATAATGGAGTTCAACGATTGGATTAAAGAATCTGAGAAGGAGCTGAGAAAAAGATACGAGCTTGAAAAAACTTACCTCAAAAGTCAGGTGAATGCCCTTAAGCTCTATATTCGTTGGGCGAAACCATATCTTAAAGCAGCAACTGATTTAGAGATGCAGCAGAAAAACAGAGAAGCATCCCTTGTAAAAACATTTACCACAATACTTCTGGAATTGACTCTTCTTGGAAAGAGGGGAATGAAGATACATGATGAGGTAATCTCAGGGAATCTTCCCAAAGATGTTGAAAGAATAAAAGTTCATGATTATTACAGCTGCACCCTTGTGAATTTCAGGTTCCGAGGAATTCCTCAGCGCATAAGTCAGCAACAACATTATGCATTTGGAGGCCGTGCAGACGTGACATTTGATGCATATGCATTGAGCGATGATGAGTTAAAAAAACTTGATGAGCTTCTGGATGAATCTGACCTATCCGATGCTCTGAAACTTATAGAGGGCACCACGAGTGAAAGCCTTGGTCAATTGGAAGGAGAAATTAATGAATTCCTTGAAGAGAAACCTGATGAAATATCATCTGCCCCTAAAGACACTTCAAACCCATTCGTTGCACTCGTTGGAGGATACAATGAAAAACCCAAACCAAGTGAGAAAAAATCAAATGAGCCAAAGAAAGTTGTTCTCAAGCAAGATAATTTTGCAGAGAAAGAATACTTGAGGCCTCTTGCCGCGGAAGGAGCCAGAGAAAACACCTTCAAATTCTTTGATATCTATAAGAAGGCCCATGACATGGCTAGCTATACCTAAAGGCTAATTTTAAATAATTCTCTACCCTGTATTTATATGCCAAAAAAGTCTAAAAAAGAAAAGGAAAAAGAAGAATTTCTCAGAGAGCTGGCTGAAAGGATAAAATCCGAAAAGTCAGAGAACCCTGATGAATCCTTGGAGGAAGAAATTGAGTCTGGCGTTGATGAAGAAGCAAGAGATTTTGGAAATATAGATTTTCAACAATTCACCAGATTTCAAATAGGGGAAACAGAAGGCTCGCCTGTTCTTGAATCTGTCGCGAGAGAGATGCCAGGTCCAAGATTTGTGAGGGTCGGACTAGCTGCCCCTGAAGCGGGCAGAAATGCATCTGGAGGCAGCTCCGAAAATGGCACGACTTATCTTCCAACAAATGCAAATGTAAACGAGCCAACATATCTCTCGTCAAGTGAACAAATTTACAAGACTCCAGAAACATTAAACTTTTCTGACGTTGGGCGTAAAGGAGTAGATGATTTGAATACCCAAAATCAAGAAGTTTTTTTCCGTTCAAGCGAAACATCGCATGAGCAGCAAGGTTTTGAGCGCATTAGTCTGCGCCCGGAGCGTCTTGATGTGCAAAACCAAGGAAGGCAAAACCCTCTTGATGCTGAAAAAGAAAAATACCAGAAGTATGATTTGAATAAAAAAAGCTCATACTGAAAAGATATATAAACAAATTTCCCGTCTTTAAAAATATGACAGGAGAGGGTTACTCAATCAATCCGATCTATACTGGCGGATATTCAAGTTTAAAGTCTAATTATGATAAAAGTACAAGTTATGATAATAAGATAAGCGCAGGAACTCTTGCTCTTACAACAGATCCTAGAACTATGAATCTTGTTGCGGACGTTTCCACAAAGCTTTCTTCAGGAATAAAAAATATTGATGTAACTGCGGTGACTCCTGAATATTTTGATAATATTTCAAAACAGCAGACTAAAGAAGTGAGGAGACTTGCAAAGTTAACAGGAATAGATGTTGATGTTCATGGTCCCGTCATAAACCCTGCGGGAATAGTTCAGGGAGGGTGGAGTGAATCAGAACGTGAACTTGCAGAGAAGAAAGTCGTAAGCACGTTAATGAGAAGCCATGAGCTTAATCCAGATGGAAACATTCATGTAAATTTCCACTCTTCAGAAGGTGTTACAGGATCTCAGTTTCTGCCGCCTTCAGAAAGAAATGGAGAAAAGGGAAATTACAAAAGACTTATTGTAGTCAACCGTGAGACAGGAAGGATGGCTCCCTTGGAACCTGAAGTAAAGTACTCTCCAGGGGGTGAAGAAGTGGAAGCTAAGACCTTAACTCCCGAAAAGAGACTAAGTATGTTAAATGATACTGAATGGAAAAATTCTTTATTTCAGATCGAAGTTAACAGAGAAAATGCAGAAAGGATACTACATGATGTACACCCCATTATGGTAGAAAGATTTTTGGCATATCAGACAAAGAAACTTGCCCCAAAAGATGTATTGCCTGATGAACTCCCACAGTTTAAGAAAATAATCTCAGCAAGCGATTTCATAGAACAAGCGCATCTCTCCGCAGATTCGCTTTTTAGTAAATCTTATGAGATAGCCAAAATGGATAATGATGCCAAAAAAATGGATTATCTTAAAAAAGTATCTAAGGAATACGGTGAAGCTATAGGTATAAATGGGAAAGAAGTTGAAGACGCCTCAAAATATTTCAACCCTGTTATTCAAGCAAACGCAATAAGAAAACTTATAAGCGACTTGGAGAATCCGGAAGCTGTTCCTAGTTCTTATATCCCTATAGAGAAATTCGCTCTTGATAAGGGATCAGAGACTTTTGGGAATGCTGCTTATGCTTCCTACAAAAAATTCAAAGACAAATCTCCTACGTTAGTGATTGAAAATCCACCTGCAGGTCAGGCCCTTGCTACTGGAAAAGACATAAAAGAGATTGTTGAAGAATCAAGAAAGAAATTTGTGGCAAACGCAGTTAATGAGGGTATGTCAGAAGAACATGCAAAAAAAGAGGCAAAGAAACTTATAGGGGCTACGTGGGATGTCGGTCACGCGAACATGCTCCGTAAATTTGGTTATAGTGAAAAAGAAACTATTCAAGAAGCCGCGGAAGTCAAAGATGTCCTAAAGCACATTCATCTTTCTGACAATTTTGGGATGGAACACACAGAACTCCCTATGGGGATGGGAAACGTCCCTTTTAAGGAAATTATGAAGAAGTTAGGAGAGAAAGGTTATGAGGCCAAGAAATTGATTGAAGCAGGTCAATGGTGGGCACAAATGAAATCCGCACCATTCCAAGAAACATTAGAGGGTATTGGATCCCCCATCTATGGAATGAAAATGGCCCCCTACTGGGACCAGGCGGCAGGACTTTATCAGAGTTATTCAGAAGGACTTCAGGGAAGATGGATTCCACAAATCAACTATGAAACTTTTGGATCTACTTTCTCGGGACTTCCTCCTGAGCTTGGAGGTACAAGACCTGGCGCAGCAGGTAGTAGAATGTCCGGGCGGCCAATGCAATAATCAAGAAAATTTAAAAACTATTACTCCATAATATATATTGTAGAATATAAAAGAGGTTCAGGATGGTAAAGAAAAAAACAAAAAAGAGAACAAAATCTTCAGTAAAAAAAACTTCTCCAAAAAAGAAACATTCTTCTAAAAAATCAAAGATA
>JBJKOX010000049.1:0-17565 GCA_046706965.1 Candidatus Pacearchaeota archaeon | reverse complement strand
CTTCCACCCCTTGTTGAGGCAACTTCTGCTCCGACCCAGTTAGCTTGCGTCCCTCTTCTACTCATAATCTTCCTAGGTATTCTTGACATTCCACGGCCATACCCACTTCTCCAGACATGTCTCCTATGTATGACTTTTCCTGACGCAGAATGCTGCTTACCTGCAACAACTGAAGGCCCATAGGGTTGTAAGCTTTTCTTAGCTTCAAGGACTTTCGCGACTATATCTTCTCTTACTTTTGAATCAAAAAATTCAGGAACCTGTATTTCCTTCACAGCTTTTCCCTTTGTATCATATAGTTTTGTTTTCATTTAATTTGAATCCTCCCTTATTACTTCTCTTGCAACAACATAATGGTCTTCGGTAACATAATGGTCTTCAAATCTCCTAGCTACATAAACTTGTTCTCCTAACCTTAACTCATAAAGTCCATCAGGTCTCTCTGATATTGAAAAATGACTCAATCCTGCTTCATCTAAGACAAGACCTCTTAAATTCCCTGGAACAGGCTCAAATGTCTCATTCATCTTAACTCCAAAAATTCAAACTTTTTCTTTAATTGCTTTTTAGTCTCCCTAAGGGGAATCGTTGCCACAAGCTGGCGTTTTGAAGGCCCCTGAATGGAGCCTCTAAGGATTATATAATCTGTTTTGACATCACCAAAATTTTTTATGCCTTTAGGAACAGGGTTGTTTTCTTCATCAGATTTACCCATTTTCATTATTTTATTATTATAAACTGTTCTTGTGAACATACCCAACTGCCCGGCCATAGGTGTTCTGAAGGTAACTCTCGCAGGATGCCATGGAGCTAAGGATCCAGGACGCCTTTGACCTTTCTCAGATTTATGGGCCTTGAGCGTGATCCCGAATCTTCTTACAGGGCCGACTAATCCATGCCCCCTCGTCAAACCTTTAATGTCAATCAATCCTCCTTCAGAGAAAGCATCTGAAACAGGAATCTCTTTGCCTACATTTTCCTTGACAAAGTTAATTTTTTGATCAAGATTTCCATTAAGCCCTATCTCCAAGAGATCGGGTGTTTTCTTAATCCCGGTCTTCTTGACAACAGAATAACAGATTATCTTTACATCATCGTAATCTTTGAAATCTTCAATTTTCTTTGTTTTTTTCTTTGAGAATTTGATTTTCTTTTTCAATTCTTTATCTATATTTTCAGAAAGAACTTCTCCTATAGGTTTCCCTTCTTTGTAGAATCTTATTGAGAAAATCTTCATAGGTGGACATTCAAGGATTGTCACAGGAACAACTATCCTTTTTCCTTTAGTCATAGAATGCTCTGTAACGTCTTTTACAAAAGCTGAAGACATTCCAGCTTTATAGCAGATGAATCCTTTAAGATTTTTTTCAGAATTATCTTTTATTGCAACCCAGTTCACTCTAGGTAAAAACTTATTGGCTCTTTTTCGAGGCCAAAACTGCAAGCTTCCTTTTCTTGGTGATTTCCTTGAAGGCATTTCTTACTCTAGGTGTTATTGCGGATAACATTTTATTCCCTGGAATATTTTATGGAGAAAAATTGTGTTTATAAGGTTTTTGGGTGGTTTCAGGCTTCAAAGTTCCTCTCTTCTTTCATCTTCTTTCCATCAATATCTGCTTCTCTAACAATCCTGCCTTTTCTTATTGCCCCTTCCCTAACCTTGGCATAATCCTTTTCATTTTTCAATTCAGGAGGTATTACTATCTCATCAATGAAAAATGTATGGCGTACCTCTGCTTTCTTGAAATTGCCATTTTCAAATATGAATTCATTTCCTATAGAGGGATCTGTAGTGACTACTTTGCAAAAATCTGCTTTAGGAGGAGCATCACCTTTAGACCCTGGTTTCCCTGACTTTGGTGCTTTTGGTTTTATTTTCAATACAGTCTCTCCTGTAGAAAAACTCAATGCGAAAAATGCCTTTGGAAATTTGTCTAGCAAACCTAAAATTTCATTACCTGACATCTCCTGATCAATTAAGTATCTCTTGACTCCCTGGAACTGCTTTATCTCTCTGAATTCAAGTTCCCCTTTTAAGTCGGATGTGGACACTACTGCCCCTGTGATTTTTGCCTTTTCAGAACCAAGTTTTTTTGCAACTTCACGAACCAATTCATTTGCGAATTCTGCAGAGGTGTTTATGGTACATTTTTTACCTGTCTTTTTAACTGAAATCAATGCCCTATTCCTAAACTCTCCTCTGCTAAATTTTTGAAATTGAAGGTGGACCTCTTCATCGCCTTTCACCCCTCCTTTGAATATCTGTGTAATAAAATTCATGTTGATAATTACAAAAATTTCCTTATAAACTTTTAGTTGCCAAACCTTTATAAATTTCTCATCCTTAAATAATCAATGGCCGACGCATATTTTAATAAAGTTGTAACTGCAGTGATTGTTTTCTTCCTTGCAGTTGTATCCTTCTTGGTTCTTAAACCAATTTTGGTAGCAATCATCACTGCAATGATCCTTGCATTTGTTTTTGCACCTGTATACAGATGGCTCCATAGAAAAACAGGGCTAAAGAATATATCCGTATTCATAATAATACTATTCATACTGGTAATAATTTTACTCCCTATATGGTTTTTGACACCGATACTTCTTCAGCAATCTTTTGCTATCTTCCAGTACACCCAGCAAATTGATTTTGTAAAACCCCTACAGGCAATATTCCCTAGATTTTTCGCATCACAACAATTCTCTTCAGTAGTCGGATCCATACTTTCTTCATTCACCTCTAAAATAGCAAACTCCTTCGTAAACGCACTTTCTGATTTTATACTTAACTTCCCTACTATGGCATTACAGTTTATAGTAGTGCTTTTTACCTTCTTCTATGTTTTGAGAGATCAAGACAAGGTTATAGCCTATACAAAAAGTGTTCTTCCTTTCCCTAAGGAGATACAAAAAAAGATTTTCGATTATTCAAGCGGGATAACTGCATCTGTCCTTTATGGTCAGGTAATCATAGGAACTATACAGGGAATAATAACGGGAATAGGATTTTATCTCTTTGGTGTTCAAAATGCATTATTCCTCACACTCTTAGCAGTACTTGCAGGAATATTTCCTATAATAGGAACGGCAGTTATATGGATTCCTGTAACCATTTACCTTTTCATAGGTGGAAATATAGGTCCGGGGTGGGGAGTTGTGGCATTCGGACTTCTATCTTCTGTTGTTGAAAATTTCTTAAGGCCTGCAATAGTCTCAAGAAGAACGGATATAAATTCAGGCATCTTACTTGTATCAATGATAGGAGGAGTTTTCATATTTGGTGTTTTAGGTTTCATAATCGGGCCACTCGTAATTTCTTATCTTATCATACTCCTTGAAATTTATAGAGGAAAAAATATCTCGGGAATTATATTAGAAAGCAAATAATTTAAAAAACCCCCTTTTCTTCTGTTTATAGTTAAAAAATGAGGTTGAAATCAAAATTTATAGACTGGAAGGCTGGCGTGCCTGTCGCTATGCTTAGCAAAAAGACCGCTACATTTTTAGGCGTGCAGACGAGAGAGATGATCCTGATAAAAACTCTTGGAAATCATTCAAAAGAGACCACTGCAATCGTGGACATAC
Source organism: Candidatus Pacearchaeota archaeon (assembly GCA_046706965.1). Taxonomy (GTDB): domain Archaea; phylum Nanobdellota; class Nanobdellia; order Pacearchaeales; family GW2011-AR1; genus ASMP01. The sequence goes on along the minus strand of JBJKOX010000049.1, from coordinate 13,980 downwards.
TTGGACATAAAACTCATGACGATGAATTGATAGTTTCTTCAGAAATAAAATTAAAACTTGGCTTGAGAAAAGGCCAGACTGTTGATGTGAACATAGCACCTGTTCCAGAAAGCGTTAGTCTAATAAAGCGAAAACTTAACAATAAACATCTAACAAAAAAAGAGATAGAGTTGATAATAAATGATGTCGTCAAAGGAAGACTATCTGAAGCAGAAGTGGCTCTTTTTGTAGCTGCAATGTATGAACACGGTATGGATATGAAAGAAACGGTCTCTCTAATTGATGCAATTTTGAAATCAGGGAATAGGCTTTATTTGAAAAAGAAACTTGTTGTGGATAAACATTGTGTGGGAGGTGTTGCTGGAAACAGGACGACGCCTCTTGTGGTCTCGATATGCGCAGCTACAGGCCTGACATACCCAAAAACTTCTTCTCGTGCAATTACTAGCGCAGATGGGACTGCAGATGTTATAGAGGCAGTGGCACGCGTTGATTTTTCAATAGAAGAGCTGCGTAGATTAATAAAAAAGGTAAACGCTTTTATGGTATGGGGTGGAGCAATAGGGGTGGTCCCTGCTGACTCTAAAATAATAAAAGTTGAAAAATCTCTTGATATCGACCCAAAATCTCAACTTCTAGCATCAATACTTGCAAAGAAATTCGCGGTGGGAAGTAAATATATCCTGATAGATATCCCCTACGGAAGAACTGCAAAAATCCCTACAAAAAAGAAGGCAGAAGAGCTGAAAAGAAGATTCACGGCCCTAGGGAAATATTTCAAAAGAGATGTGCGTGTTGTCCTTACCGATGGAAGCCAACCCATAGGAAACGGCATAGGTCCTTGTCTTGAACTCATGGATATTATTAAGATACTTGATCCTACAAAAAGAGGCCCTGAAGATTTAGAAAAAAAAGCGTGTTTCCTTGCAGGGCAAATTTTCGAGATGGTTGGAAAAGCTAAAAGAGGGCATGGAACTGAAATGGCAGAAGAGGTCCTCCGCTCAGGGAAGGCTCTAAATAAATTCAAACAAATCATCGCGGCTCAGAGTGGAAATCTAAACAGGATAAGATATGGGCGATTTAAGAAAGACATTTTATCAAAGCGCTCAGGCACCATATCTGAAATAGACAACAAAAAAATAAATCAATTGGGGAGAGTAGCAGGATCTCCTGTTGATAAGCCCGCAGGAATTTACTTATATCATCATGTGGGGGCCAAAGTCAAGAAGGGTGAAAAGTTGATCACTATTTATTCAGAGACTGAGGATAGACTTAAGGAATCCATAAAGTTTTATGAAAGGACAAAACCAATCACATTTAGGTGATGTGAAATAATTATATTTTTAAAGTTCTAACGTATTGTTTTTTCATGAGAGAATCTGAATATAAAAGGCGCCTTATGGATTATTTTAAGAAAAATCTTAAAAAAGGATATACTACTGAGTCTCTAAAATGGGCATTAATAAACCAGGGATACTCACGAACAGCAGTGGAAAAAGCAATGACTGAATCACAACAAGAACTTGCTAAACAAGCACCAATCCTAAAGGAAAAACCTGTGATAAAACATGAGATATTGGACGAACACAATAAATCAATTACTATTCACAAAAAACCCTGGTGGAAAAAGATTTTAGGCCTTTAATATCAAAACCTTTAAAACTCACTAATTGATTCTTAATCTGAGCCGTCATGCGGAGAATGGTATTCCACCTGGTTTGAGCCCAGGGTCCTAACGGACATCCAGGTTCGATTCCTGGTGACGGCGTTCAATTCTTTATTTCTTCAAAAAAATCAAGGACTCTTGTATCAGGGCTCCATACTTCAACCCAATCATCTTTAGACCGCAAACCACGATAAACTTTTTGTATTAGCTCTCTCCTTGCCTTATCCCTATAGAAATCCCAGTAATGCTGTGGCCTTGTTTGATTTAAAATTTTCCAGAAAGGATCCTGAACATTAGGATTTGGATATTTTGTGAATGTAATGCTCCTGCATTCTTCACCAGGAAAATCTATCCCTCTAGAGACCCTTGTTGAAAACAAGACTTTTTTAACTCCTTGCTTGAATTCATGGATTAATTCTCCGCTCTTATCGCCATTTTGTTCTTCTCTTAATTTTTCACGGCTAATTAGATTCTTCAGCCCGTATCTTTCAACCTCTTTCTCCGAAGGCATATCACTAAATGCTGTAATATGTACTAAAGCAGGTTTTGCAGCAAGCTCTAGACAATTATCTAATGCTTTAAGGTAATCCTCTCTGGAGTTTTCTCCCGAGGAAAAATTGGAATATTTGAAATCTTTCTCTATACCTGTTCTCTTAACACGAATTTTGCCTTGCCATTTGTCTTCTGCAACTAGTGTGGAAAAATCCTGTATACCGAAAATCTCTTTCAAAACTTTCTCTGAATGGATCGTACCTGACATCAAAACAAGAACCTTGTTTTTAGTAACAAGTTCATGCAACCTTTTAGCCAGATTAACTGAAATAATATCAAAAGAGATTGCATTATCATGCTTGTTTGCAATCACATATGTCTCATCGCTCATGCCTCTAAAAGTTTTAGCAGTTTCATCGACGTGGAAAAGGTAACTCTCATCGTCTATGTTTTTCATAGCCTTAGGTTCCTTCCAGAGAATACGAAATAAATCATAAAGGCCTGTCTCTTTTAGTGGAATTATCTCTCCTGAATTTATGGAGTCTCCCACTCGCGGATTATTCCTAAGGTGCTTCAATATGTCAAACATCTCTTTTAGATCGGCATCAAAGTCCTCAGTGTCTCTGGCTAATTGAAGCAGTGAACTTTGCATCCTTTCAAGATTTATTGTCTTTTGGTTTGAAAAACTGTCAAGAAATTCATCACACTCGTCAATTATTTCAATTTCTGTCAGTGGCTTTCTGTTCATCACTGTTTCAAGCTTGTATTTCATAGAATTGAATACAATTACTTCAGCGTCAATAAAAGAATTAAATTGTGCATAGAATGGACAGCCTTCTTTCCTTTGATATATTGTAAATTCGGTGTTGTCAAGACCCATATATTTTCTTTTCGTTGCATTCTTGAAGATTTTACTGTTCATCTCATATTCCGATTTGTATACAGGGGACCAATAAGGGCAAATGCTCGCAACTGCTGCCCGTCTAACATCTTTTATGTCATTTATCTTGCTACTATCTATCAAGTTATTTTTAATGAGGTATTTCTTTATTTTATCCCAATTCTTTTCCTTTATGTCAATCTTACAAGGCAGATTTTTATTGTCTGCAGATTCATCTTCTTTTATCTGTCTATCAATCTCTTCTCTTTTCCCGGCAAAAATATCATGAAGTTTTGCGTTCACTTCTTTTCTTACGACTGGTATGGCGTCCCTATTATCTTTAAGGTAGGTGCATCCATGATTATTTCTGCCTGTTATGACGCTTATCTTGAGTTTTTCTTTATTATCTTTAAGAACGTACTTCTTCTCCGCATAGTCTCTTTTGTACTGTCTTTGAAGGTTTTTTCCAGGGACAACTATCGAAGTTTTTCCGAGCTTCTTAGCAATATTCAATGCGATAGCACTTTTTCCAGTTCCGCAGGCTCCATGTATAAAGATTACTTTATTCCCTCTTTTGATTTCTTCAAGAACCTCCTTAACTATGTCTTCTTGACTCTTTCCGTTAGAAAAAATCAGTGGCTCCAAATACTTTCCTTTATCATAAAGTGACCAAGACATCAAAGAAAAAATTTGTTCAGTATTATAAAGATTTGTACCTAATATTGTGGAACGCCGAGATCTCCCTTAACATGCTTTATTATAAACTTCGTTATTATGACGGCCAAGACATATCCTATTACAACACCTGCAATTATTATCATCCAAGGATAAATTCCAAGTGGGACAGTTCCGAAATAATTTCCAAGAACTGTGTATAGAAGGACAATCTGCAAACCCACAGATATTACTACTGACCCTAGTAAATACTTATTTGAAAACCAGCTAAGCCCATCGTATGCCCTTATTGTACCTATCCTTACGAATTCATAGATTACAAAGGCCGTAAACAATGCCGTTCTTGCAGTAGTCATGCCCATAGGGAGGACTATGAAGAACACGGCCAGAAGAATAATTGTTTTCTTTGTTCCTATTGTTCCAACAATCCATTTCATTTGATTGTTTATAAGGGGCTCATTTTTCTTTCTTGGAGGTCTATCCATAGTTCCTGGGCTTGGAGGATCTAGTCCAAGAGCTATAGCCGGGATACCATCTGTGATGAGATTTACCCAAAGAAGCTGTATAGGGGTAATTATGGGTCCTCCAAGGTTTAAGAAAAGCGTAGCAAAAAAGACCACCATCACTTCTGAAAGGTTTGTTGTGAATAGGTAGTTGATAAATTTCCTTATGTTTTCAAAGATTCTTCTCCCTTCTTTTATAGCTACAACAATGGTTACAAAACTGTCATTAAGAAGGACTATATCACTCGCTTGTTTTGCAACTTCTGTTCCATTAATGCCCATTGCAATTCCAACATCTGCTTTCTTTAATGCAAGGGCGTCATTGACTCCATCCCCTGTCATTGCAACCCTGAAGTTTTTTTGAAGAAGATTAAGTATCCTGAGCTTGTGTACAGGAGAAACTCTCGCGAAGATATTGCACCCCGCATCAAGCCTTTTCTCAAGTTCTTTGTCGGTAAGTTTGTCTATATCACCTCCCAACATATATCCTTTGCTGGAAAGCTCAACCTCTTTAGCGATTGTCTGGGCTGTTAGAGGATTGTCTCCTGTGAGCATTATTATTCTTATCCCTGAAGCATAACATTTTTTCACTGCTTCTTTAACTCCTTTTCTAGGAGGGTCAAGCATTGCTTGAAGGCCCACCCATACAAGCTTCTCTTCATGATAATGGGATTCATGGTCGAATTTTCTATATGCAAATCCAATAACTCTCAATCCATTTGACGCCATGTCTTTGTTTTTCTGGAGGAGATCTTTCTTAGCAGTTTCAGAAAGCCTGGAGACACGGCCATCAATAAGAATTCTGTTGCATTTTTTCACGAGAACTTCAGGTGCTCCCTTGGTGAACATTATCTTTTGCCCTTTAAGATTGTAAACAATACTCATCATCTTTCTGGCTGAAGAAAAAGGAATTTCATATATCTGTTTGTATGATTTTTTCAGATTCTCGCTTACAAATCCATGGGTGCTGGACATATTGTATAAGGCTATCTCTGTAGGATCTCCCTGTTCTATACTTTTTCTTCCTTTGCTGATAAGGCGCGAACGGTTACATAATGCACCCACCATGAAAAGTTCATTAAGACTTTTCTCTCCTCTCTTGGGAATTTTATCTGCCTCATAATATTTATTATTTGCATAAATCTTTGTGACCATCATAGAGTTTTCAGTTATTGTACCTGTTTTATCTGTGCAGATTATATCAACAGCCCCTATGGATTCTGTGACCGAAAGTTTTCTTATCGCTGCATCGTGGTCCCCCATGGTTTTTGCACCTACAGCTAAAGTCAGAGTTATCACGGCAGGTAGAACTTCGGGCATCGCCGCGACAGCTAAAGCAATTGCAGTTAGTATGTCTGTTGTCAAATCAAACTTGAAAAATCCTACAACCCCTACAATTATTGTTATTGCAAGTATTACCCATGATATCTTTTTGCTGAAATTGCTTATCTCACTCTCGAAAGGAGTTTTCCCCTCCTTTATTTTCTGAAGCCTTCCTGCAATTTTTCCCACTCTTGTATCCATACCTGTGAATTTTACTAGAAGAGTTGCATCACCAGCTACAACATAAGTATTCATGAAAACCATATCCTTAATCTTCTTAAGTACAGAATCAGACTCTCCAGTTAAAGGCGCCTCGTTTATTGCAAGATTATTCGCAGTAAGGACCTGCGCATCTGCTGGGATGACATCTCCTCCTTCAACCACAACAATATCTCCAGGAACTATCTCCTCGCTAGGAATTCTAATTTCGTGGCCATTCCTTATGACGGTGGATTTTAAAGCAGCCATCTTTTGAAGGGCTTCCATAGTCCTCTCAGATTTGTAGTCCTGAAAGAATCCCACAACGCCAGATATTACCACCAATGATCCTATCAATATGGGATTTATGAGGTTCGGCTTTTGTCCCGGGAGATACCCTATAACAAATGAGGCAATCGCCGCAATCATAAGAATTATCATCAAGGGAGATATGAATTGGCTTACGAGTATCTTAAGCGTACTAACTTTCTCTGTTTTTTTAAATTCATTAGCCCCATATTTCTTTAGTAATTGCGAGGCTTCTGTGCTGGTGAGCCCCTTTTCATCCGTTTGTATATCATCTGAACCTGCAACTCCTGAAGAAACATTAGAACCCTTCACTATTACATCATGTTCTTTTTTCGTTTTTTTGTGGCTTCTCTTTATTTTATGTCTTTTTTCCATTCTACAAAAACTAGAGAACGAGATGGATACTGAAACCGTAAGTTTGCTTCAGCGATAAGAACAAAAAGTCTATATCATTCATCTTCGCCTCTTTTCAACATTAGGGTAAAAGAAAATCACTTTTTAAAATTGACGAATTTTGGGCACTATTCTACTAAACTTTAAACGCAAAAGCCTGCAGAGGGATTTGAACCCCCGACCTATTGCTTACGAAGCAATCGCTCTACCAACTGAGCTATGCAGGCCTGACAAAAGTATAAAAGAGGATTATAAAAAGTTGCTTATTTCTTCTTTGCCCACCATATTGCTCCGAAAAATATTCCTAAAAGGAGGAGCCATTGCCATGCATTAGAATCTGTTGGTGTGAAAAGAATTGCAATAAAAGATAGCAAAGAAATCATTCCAAAAATTGCGGTCTTTTCCATCCAAGGATTAATCTAGTCGGATTTATAAAATTATAGAACTGATGCGTCGCTAGCTAAGATTGCTCTCCAGATTAATAAAAATTAATCAATTTATCCGAAGAGCGCGCTAAGACCTTCTGCAGCTGCAGCCTTGGGCTCTTCTTTTGGCTTTTCTTCTTTCTTTTCTGCCTTTGGTGCTTCACTGCTTGCTGGCGCAGCAGCCATCAAACTTGCATTCTCAAGCTCTTTGTCTATGTCAACACCCTTGAGACTTGCGACTAGAGACTTTATTTTAGCCTCTTCGTCCGCATTAACATCGATGCCTGCAGCAGATACAACTTTCTTAAGGCCTTCTTCATCAACCTGTTTTCCTGCCTTATGCAGCAAAAGCGCAGCGTATATGTTCTCCATTTTATTCCTCCTGAGTTTTAGTTTCAGCATTTACTTCTTGTGAATTTTCTTCAGTTTTTTCTTCTACCTCTTCAGTGAACTTATTAAGTGCTTTACTTTGGATTGCAGCCTTCCCTATCAGGAACCCTATGGTATCTTTTGAGGTGAAACCTATTTCTACTGCGAATGCTAGCGATTTTCCATATGCATTCTTGAGTTCATCAAGAGTAGCTTCTTTGTCTATCTTTATTCCAGTATAAACCTTATTTACTTTTGAATCAAACGCTGCAACAGGAACAAATCCTACGCTAAACGGTTTTATATCAAGTTTGCTCATAAGATCCGCAGCCCCTTGCGAAATTTTTGTACCTTGTTTGGCAATAACCTTTGGTTCTTTTATCGTGATCTTTCCTTTTTCTATCTGTATTTGAATCCCTAGTGCACCCAGTTCTGAAATTGCTGGGCCTGGGACTAAATCTGTAGGGCCTGCCTCAACTTCAATGTCTATAGGGGCCTCTTGGCCTACTTTTGCCTTGGACGGACTCCTGTTCTCGAGTAGATAAGCAGACAGCTCAAAAGGATCCATGTTTGAGAAAAGAATTGCGACGCTATCCTCAACATTACTCTTAAGTTTTTCTACAGCCTCATTTCCAAGGGAATCAAATGCCCTGAATGTAAGGCTTTTCTTTGGAACTTTGACTACAGCCTTTCCACGAAGTTTTTTCGAGATTTCCTGAAACTGTGAAGCAGGTATGTTCTTTATGGACGCAACAAGTATTGTACTGCTAGATTTAGCAAGTTTCTCCAACTCGGAAAGCGTTTTCTTTTTTTCCTCTGAAACATGTGTTGTTTTTTTCTCTGTCATATTATCTTATGTATACTTTTTGAGGTTTAGTCATTGTGAATTTAACCTCTACGTTCTTCACATTATCTTTTTCTTTTGGAAGCGCTTTCAATAATGCATTATACACTGTGATGATATTCTCAACGATTTCAGAATCCTTCATGCTTTGCTTGCCTATAGGGATCTTTATGCTGGCTTCCTTTGCTCTTACCCTTACTGAATTGTTTATCCTTTTTTTAAGTTCTTGAATATCTTTATCGGAAACGTTAATAAGAATCCCTAACTGAGGAGAAGGCATTTTTCCCGCAGGCCCCAAAACTCTTCCAAAAGTCGCTGCAACTTTTGGCATCACGCTCGCTTGCGCGATGAAGAAGTCATATTTCTTAACTATTTTTTTAAGGTCTTTTTTGTCGTGATACTTTTTGAATTGCTCTGGCGTTATAGTGTCTACATTTTTATTCTGTCCTTCAAAGAACGCACAAATTTTCTTGTCTTTTATCTTGAATGGAACGTTAACAAATATATTTACCTGTGACTTCTTTATATCAAATTTTTGCAGATTAACAATTAGGTCTACCGTCTGATCAAACTTTCTTTCTTTCGTCTTTCTCAGCTCAGACAATGCCTTTTCCAATTCTTCTTTTAACTCTGCCATCTTATCGCTCCTACATTATGCGCCGAAAACATAGAATATATCTTTCGCCGATGTAGTTAAATGCGTAAAAATTTTAGATTAAACTGCTTTATAAAACTTTCTGGCTTTTAGGCCGGATCAAATGCTTATAAAACTCTCAAGATAGTCTATTTTGTATCAATTATTAAAGGATCTGTAAAAAAACATGCAAAATGCCCTATATTCTACTTTACAACAATAATTCTTATAAACGGTTTCTCCTCTTTCTTCCCATGGAACTCGTTGCACTACTCTCTACAGGAAAGGGAACCTGGGGGCAGGTATCCGGTCTTATAAAATATGGGGAGTGGGATAATATTCTTGTAATTGGTAGTGACTTTGCATCAAAATTCACATCAGATAAGAAATTTGAATTCATAAAAGTTGATTTAGAAAAAAAGCTTAAGGATCTTAGGGATGACCTATCAAAAAAGCTTAAGGGGAAAATAAAGGGCACAGAGGTTGCTTTAACCATTGCTTCAGGAGATGGAAAAGAGCACATGGCCCTTATTTCTGCACTGATTAACCTCCCTGTGGGAATAAGATTTGCTGCACTTACAAAAGAAGGTGTTGTTGATTTATAAATGGTTCTTTACCTAACCCAAAAATTATCTGAGGAACTTGAAGGTTTTTTAGGGTCTTCTACTCTTGAGGGAATGGTCATACCTATCTACCGCTCAGGGCCTCCTAGGAGACTTTATGGAAGAAATAGCCTCATGGTCAGGACCCTAGGGGAAAATTTTCTCGGGCCTGATAGTTTTGAAGAATTTTATTATGATGATTTTAAGGGAATAAGAAGGCAAACAGAATTTGCAGAATTTATGGAGTCTGTAAAGAATTATGATTTGGAAAGATCAAACGATCAAAAAACAGATATGATTCTTGAAGCCGCAGATATCTTGTTTCAAAGTATTGCACTTGATGTATGGCATAATTCCAGGGAAAGATACATAGAAGCAAGAAAAACGCTTGACGGCGTGCTTGACTATGTAAGAGGCACTCTTCATCAGAGGGGCGTTCCTCTCTCTGCCGCTAAAAAAATAGCCCAAATAAAATATGGGATACGTGTATGGATGCTTTCAAAAGGATTTTCTCCCAAGAATCCTCAATTTGAGAAAAGGAGATGCACAAGGGAATTAGAGAAGATGGGTTACTTATAAGAAACTTACTGCCCAAGCTACCATCAAAAGCAGAAGCAAGAAGAGGAAGAACCATGTTAATATCTTTAATGCCCTCTCTGAAGTCTTCTCGTTCTTAGTAATACTAAGGACTGTAAGGTAGAAAAATCTGCCCCCATCAAACATCCCTACAGGAAGCATATTGATGAATGCCACAGTTATGCATATGAGTACCATCCACCAAAGAAGATTGTAGATAAAAATTCCAAAGCTTCCTATCGTAGAAGAATAATATACATGGGGCTCTTTAAAGGAAAGTGCGCTTTCTATCTCTCCGACGAGATTCTGTGATCCCTCATAGAATCCTACCCCTAACCATGCTTCACTCGAATTGTCAGGACGCTTTCCTAGTGTGATGCTCCTAGTTACTGAACCATTATCTGTTTCTGTTGTTATGTTTATTTTTTGTCCTGGGGCATGTGCTGCAAGTTGGGAGGACAATGCACCCACACTGGTAATCTTAACGCCATCTATCTTTGTGATTGTGCTCTCGAGATGATTCTCCACCGCAGGCCCTGAATCATAAACTATTATTGTTCCATTATTCCCTTCTTGACTTTGCAAAACAGATTTCGTAACGATGTATGTTTGATTGCCATATACTAACTTTGCTATTCCGGTTCCGTTGACCATTGAGACCATTTGTGTATAATTTGGGGTGTGTAAAACAGTTCCATTAATTGAAGTTATGCCCGCAACATTAATGGGTGAAGTGGCATACCCATCAAAGATGACCCCTGTTGGAACAAAGGCTGCTGCAAAGAATCCCCACAATATCAAAAACGCAACTATTGCAGTAAGTACATTAGCAAAAGTTCCTGCAGAAAGTGAGGCCATCTGGTCAAATTTTTTAGCTTTATCAAAACTTTTTTCATCTTGCTCAACAAATGCAGCAGGGAATATAGGGAAGAACCAAGGGAAGAATGCAAAACCGGTAGTCTTTATTTTTATTTTGTATCTTCTCATAAAAATCCCATGGAAAAATTCATGAGGGATTGCAATGACTGCGAGAATAACTATCCAGTAGGTGAAATAAAAAGGAGGAAGGAAACTAAGTTTGAAGACCTGGGGAAGATAAGGCACCAAAGGTAGTATGGGGGGAATCTTTATTGCTCGCACAACAATAGGGTTAAAGAGATAAATTTTGACAATTGTATATGTTAGGTAAAGCATTCCTATCATTAGGAAATATCCGCAAATTATTGAAACATAACTTAGTACCTTAAGGGTTCTTTGGTATTTTTTTCCTATCTTATCTATGAGTTTAACCCCCCAACTGGTTCTGTAAAGAAACATGAGGCCTTCCCGCTTTATGTTTTTTCTTTTTACATAAAGGAATGTTGCAAAAAAAACTAAGAAGAACGCAAGAAATCCTAAGTCTATATATGTGAAAATATTAACCATCACTCTTTTCAGTTATTTTTTCTTGAGTGGTCTGAATGCCTTCTTTCCACACTTCCTGCACCTGACCTTTCCCTTTAAAATTTTCTGAGGATCAGAGCGAATCTTAGTCTGACAGTTCTTACATACAAAAACATTCTTGAAAAGCCTATTCTGTGCTTCTGGTATCTTAGCCATAATTATGATTTCCTCCCAATGTGCCTTATATATCTTTTGTCTATTATCATAACTTCCTCTTAACTATTTTGCTTCCTTCAATATCCCAATATTCTGCAGTATCTCCTGCATGAATCTCTTTAATGATGTCTTCTGGGCATGAAATGTCAATTGTTTCAAAGCTTTCTATATCCATAAGGCTTACACTTCCTTCCCCTACAGAAAGCACTTGCCCTTTTCTTTTCTCCACCATAGGTACTTCAAGTCTATCATGCCCTGGAACAACAAAAACTTTTTTCTGGTTATTGATTATTCCTACTGCTTCGATTCGAACTTTTGAATGACCGTGCTTCCCGGTCTTGCTTACATCCATCTTTTTTACCGTGTAAGGTTCTCCCTCAATCATGATGCTTGTGCCTGGTCGCGCTTCAGTTGCATTGATTATTTTTAAAACCATAAATAATTTAGCAAAAATCTATTTAAAAAGTTTTATGCTCCCACAGTTCCAAAAATTTAAAAACACAGAGAGAATTTTCCTTTCATGACTTTAAAGGCAAAAGACTTTGTTGAAATTGAATTCACTGGCCGTATAAAAGACTCAGGGGAAGTTTTTGATTCAAATACCAAAGAAGAATTGGAAAAACTTCACTCGGGCCACGACCATCCTGTGAATGCAGAGCCATTCGTTTTCGCATTAGGAGAAGGCATGTTTCTGAAAGCCATAGATGATTTCTTAATAGGAAAGCCAGAAAAAACAGGAGAATATGAAATAGATCTTGACCCTGTAAATGCATTCGGGTTGAGAAATTCAAAATTGATACAGACTATGCCTATGAGGGTTTTTCGTGAGAAGGATATAAATCCAGTTCCAGGTGCCATTCTTGATTTTGATGGTAGGGCAGGGAAAATACTTGCAGTTTCAGGAGGGAGAGTTATTGTGGATTTCAATCATGCTCTTGCGGGAAAACCAGTCTCTTATAAGATCAAAATTTTAAGGAAAGTAGATGATGAAAATGAAAAGATAAAAGCTGTCAATAAATTCTTCTTTGGCAATGAACCAAAGTTCAAGGTTGAAGGCAAAAAACTTATTATTGAATTAGATAAACAATTTGAGCCACTTGGGAAATTGTTCAATGAAAAATATAATGAAATTCTTGGCTTAGATATGGAAATTAAGGAACCTGAGAACAAGGAAATTATTCAAGAGGACAAAAAATCACAATAATCCTTATAAATCCTAGATAATTGTTTTGAAAATGGATGATATTTATGATGTTTCTTCAGAGGTGAAGGAGATAGACAGAGAGCTTGCAGAACTTCTAAAAAAACAATCTGCCAAGATAAAAGTTATTGGTGTTGGCGGAGGCGGAAACAATTCTCTTTCAAGAATGCGTGAGATTGGAATTAAAGGGGGAGATCTAATCGCAGTTAATACAGATGCCCAGGATCTTCTCTATACCAATGCAGATCAAAAAATTCTTATTGGGCGTGAGTTGACTCAAGGGTTAGGTTCTGGAAGCAACCCTAAAATAGGGGAAGAAGCGGCTAAGGAATCTGAATCTGAGATTAAAAAAAAGATTGCGAACAGCGATATGATTTTCATAACTTGTGGAATGGGAGGCGGAACAGGAACAGGAGCAGCGCCCGTAATCGCAGGCTTGGCAAAAAAACAAGGTGCCCTTACGATAGGAGTTGTAACAATGCCTTTTACTATAGAGGGAAGAAAAAGAATAGAAAATGCAATGAATGGTCTTGAGAGAATGGAAGCGGTTGTTGATACTCTTATAGTTATCCCTAATGACAAGCTTCTAGAGCTTGCTCCAGAGCTACCTTTGCAAACAGCATTCAAAATTGCGGATGAAATTCTTACAAATGCAGTTAAGGGGATCACAGAACTTGTCACGACATCAGGACTTGTTAACCTTGACTTCGCCGACGTAAGGGCAGTAATGTCAGATGGGGGAGTGTCCTTGATTGGAATGGGGGAATCTGACAGCACAAACAGATCTGTAGAGGCAGTAGAGAAAGCGATACAAAATCCACTTCTTGATGTAGACATCTCTAATGCAAAAGGCGCTCTCGTGAATGTAGTTGGGGGTGTGGACATGAGCCTTGACGAATGTAAAAACATAATAGAAGAGATTGGTAATCAGTTGAATCCTGAAGCAAAACTAATATGGGGGGCACAAATATCTCCGGATATGGATAAAGCTATTCGTGTTCTTCTGGTTGTAACTGGTGTAAAGAGTGCGCAGATTCTGGGGCATGGTGAAACGGTAGAGAGTATGAAGCATAGAGAAATAGAAGAGGAGTTAGGGATAGAATTTTTTGAATAATATGTAAATATGGGGTGGAGAAAAATTACTCTTGATGCGCTTTGGCATTATTCTGGAGGAAGATTTGATTTAACTTTAAATGAGGTATATAATCTTTTTAGAAAGGAAAGTTTAACCCCTTCCCTTAGTGTTGCCCATTATGTACTAAGCAGCTTAAACGACCCATCACAATTACCA
>JBJKOX010000048.1:0-14071 GCA_046706965.1 Candidatus Pacearchaeota archaeon | reverse complement strand
ATATAAAGGCTTCAACAGATTATGAGAACTATGACGGACGAAAAACTTATGCCTCTAATACTGCAGGAGGCTATTATGCCGCAAGACTACCTATTTTGGAATACCTTGAGCAGATAAAAAAACAAGCATCTGTCTTGGCAATAAGGATTGAACTTCCTACCTATTGGGCGGCGCTAGGTGTTTGGGTTGTCCGAGAAAGTGTAAGGAAGGCATTATCCAACAAAAAATTGGAGTTCAATGACATGAGAGAGATGACTGAAAGTGCACAAAAAATAGGTATGATTAAATTCGGATTCGACACCTCTAAAGTTTTGAAAAAGAGTAAACTACTCGAAAGCCTAAAGACTCAGACTACGCTGGGGAAGTGGTTTTAGAAAGTTATTCACTATATCTAATGCTTTTTTCTGTTCGGTATCCGTTACCATTCTTTTCATGAATTTTTAAATAAAGTGCGTTTTCAACCTCCCCTAAATCCGTAGGGACAAAAGCATAATATTTGTAACCGGCTCTCCCTCCCAAGCCTTCCTTGAGAACTCTCGGGTCTTCAGATGGAGACCAGAGTTCCATTTTTGCTCCAGCAAATATTCCTGCTGTGACAAAATCTCCTGGTCTGATCACAGAGAAGCCCTCAAAGACAATTTGTTTAAGATTTGTGTGTGGGGCGTCAATAGATATTTCAACTTTACCCGTGTATCCTGCATCATAATGGTATGATCCGAATCCACCTCCCCCTGGTACTGAAACAAGGATATTATCTGCAATTACCTCAGAGACTAATCCACTCACTTCAACCATCAATTCCTCTCTAGGCTTAGATGCTTTAATCATTTTTGCATCATGCTGATCGCGTTTTAATTGCACTTCGCTATTAATTTTCATTTTGAAATCAGTATTGAATGGTTTTTAACTATTATTGTTCTCAGAAATATCTTTTGAATTTTCTTCTCGCGCTTTCCTTTCCCTATATTCCCTAAGCCTTTCTTTATTGGTCTCGCATTCGGGATTGAAACAGAAAATCCATGGTCTTTTTCCCTTCCTAATTGAAATTATCATAGGGAATCCACATTCTTCACATATTTTGTTTGCTGGCTTCATGAGGCCATTTGGTGGAAGGCTATATGTATTTTTGCATGAAGGATAAGAGTTGCATGCAACGAAATATCTCCTATTCTTTTTAGAGTATATAATTTGTAGGTCTCCTTTATTACATACGGGACAAACGTTAAGCTTATTTGCATCACGCTGTTCTTCTCTAAGCTTTGTCTGTGCACCTAAAAGCTCTTGACCTATTTCATTTTCCTGGATCTGGAATTGACTTGAAATGTTTGTGATAACATTCTTAGCTTGGGAGATTATTTCTTCTTCTTTTTTTTCTTGGGCTTTTTTGAGCTTTATCTTTTGTATAGAGTCCATTTCTCTCTCTAGATCTCTTGTCAAAATTTCATTAATTATTATTGGCGAATGTTTCTCAAGAGTTTCTATCATAGAGATTCCCAGAGGGGTAGCTCTTATACTTTGATCTTGTATATATCCCCTATCATATAATGTTTCAAGAATTGCAGCCCGTGTGGCTTTTGTGCCTAAGTTCCTTTTTTCAAGTTCAGAAACTATCGAAGCAGGAGAATATCTTTTTGGAGGCTGGGTCTCTTTTTCCTCAGTTCTAGACTTATCTACATTAACTTCTCCTTCAATATCCGGTAGATCTATTTCTTTTATTTTTCTAGGATAAACTTCCATCCAACCTTTTTTTCTCACAGCAGAACCTCTTTTTATGAAAATCAAATCTTCAACCTTGACACTTATAGTCTTGTTCTCTATTACTGCATCACCCATGAATAAAGATAAGAATCTGCGCGCAATGAGGTTATAGATTTTTTCTTCATCCCCTGAAAGTATCTGCCTTTGTCCTGTAGGGTATATTGAGGGGTGTGCAGGATCCGATTTTTTTCCCTCAATAGGTTTTTCCCTCGTAATTAACTTTTCAGCATTATACAACTTTGCAAGAGTTTTCAATATCTCTTTATAATTAATTGAAGGAGGAAGTTTCTGGCTAGATGTTCTCGGATAAGATATAAGCCCTGCAAGATATAGTGCTTGTGCAGCCTGAAGCGTTCTGGAAGGGGTGATCCCATGAAATGCATAAGCTTCTGTTTGTAGGCTCGTCAAATTGAAGGGTGAGTTTGGAGGAACATTTCTAGATGTTTTATCTGTTTTTGCAATTCCTTTCTTCCCTACAATATCTCTGAATTTATCTAAATATTTTTTGTCAAAAATATCTTTATTATAAACCAGTTCTAAAGGATTATTTTCAGGCTTGTCGATTGTTATAAAGATCTGCCAATATTTTTTTGATTTGAATGCTTGTATTTCCTTTTCTTTTTTAACAATCAGATTCAGCGCAGGACCCTGAACTCTTCCTACTGAAAAAATCCTGAAGCTTCCCGTTGTTTTTATCGCATTCATCAATGCCCTCGAAAGATTTATACCATAAAACCAATCAAGATAATGTCTTGTTTCACCAGCTACTGCTTGCCCCCAATCTATGTTTTTGGATTTTGATTCATAGGCCTGATTTAATTCAGAATTTGTTAGTGTGGAGAATTTCATCCTAGATGCATCTGTCTGGCCTGCAATAAATCTTATAACATTCAGCCCTATAACTTCTCCCTCTATGTCATAGTCTGTGGCTACAGTTACAGAAGATGCGCCTTTAACAAGTTTTGCAATAACATCAAAATATCTCTTTGTGAAATCTTTTTTCCGAACCATGTAGTTCGGGAACCACTCAATGTCAAACTCAGGAACGTTTGATCCTGATTTTTTCTGGCTAAGAGTGAATAGATGTCCTACGGCACATGCCACAACGATTTTCTCTCCATTGCGATCAACCTCATAGTATGGCACATTTTTCTCGTTTTTCTTTATAGATTTCCCTAGTGCGGAGGCAATCTTTAATGCTGCCTGGGGTTTTTCAGTTATTATCAATTCATAGCCTTCTCCTACTTTTTTCAGCTTTATTTTCTTGGGATTGAATTCTTTGATAACTTTTGACCTTGTTTGCACTTTCTTTGGGATCTTTTTTACATAAGTTTTCTTTTTCCCCTTTTTTATATTGTAACTGTATTTTCTACTATTCCTTTTTTTACCTTGTTTTTCTACCTTTTCTAACGTGGAATAATCTACTTTCTTATACTCTTTTTCAATTGAGTGGCTCACGCTAGTTTCATCTATAGGGAAAAACTCTTCAGCGAGTTTTTCTTCTTTTGACTTAGCGCGTTTGCGTCTAGGCATAGATATTCTAGGAAAGTAAAGGTTTTATAAATTTTCTTTTGGGAAAAACTTTTAAGTAAGGTCCTCTTTTTCATTAAAAATGGGTGAACTTAAGGGTCTTCATGTTAAGAAAGTCAAATTTAAGGAATCTGTACTAAAAACAGAATTTAAAAAAATAATCGCTTTCATGGTTTATGCGAGCGTTATCCTCCTTCCTCTTTTGAGTATACCTCAACTCATAAGAATATGGGTTTACAACAGCGCTGTTGGTGTATCTCCCATAACTTGGTTCGGGTTTTCAGTCTTTGCCATTGTTTGGATTTTTTATGGATATTTTCATGAAGAAAAACCTATTTTTTACCTTAATATTGCACTACTGATAATGGATCTCGCAATAGCGATAGGAGCTATTGTTTACCGTTAAGAATTTAAGGGTTACATTAAAATGCTTAAATCTTCGGAAAATTTTTAAAGCAGGACTGTTTTTTTCTATCCATGGTTAAATTGAGGGGGTTTCATGTAAAGAAGGTAAATATTGGGAAATCTTTCTTGAATACGGAATTTAAAAAAACAATTTCTTTCTTGGCTTACTCTACAGTCATCATCCAGCCACTTTTCACCTTACCTCAATTGTTGAGGATTTGGATATCAAAGAATGCGACAGGAGTTTCTTATCTTAGTTGGTTTGGATTTGCAATTATTACAATAATCTGGATGTTTTACGGATATTATCACAAACAGAAACCTATCCTTTACCTTAATATAGGGCTTTTCATGGTTGATATTGCCGTTGCAATTGGTGCACTCTTGTACAGGTGAATTTTTCTTTTTTAAATCTCAAAAATTCTGGCCTTTCTTGCTACATTGACTACTCTGGTTTTCCCTATTTTTTCCTCTAATCCTGCACCTTCTTCTATATGCGCGTGCAGTGCTAGATCGGGCTGAAATTTTTCTATAGCTTTTCGTACTGCTTCAGATCCTGGCCAGCCCGAGAATTCAGAATATGAGCCTGCAGGATGTATATGTGTTACCATGACACTCTTTTCCGCTTTTTTTATTTGACTGTGGCTGCGCTTCAACAAACTGAATATTTCTTCATCGTTTATCTGGTGAATCCCCATATTAGCTGTTCCGGCCCCAAAGAAGCCTATCCTGTTTTTAATGAATGAATATCCATGGAGGTGCCTTGAGTAAGGTGCATAAAGTTCTGATAGAAACGCGGTTGTAGAAACGGCCTCATGATTTCCAGGTACAATTAAGATATCTTTCTTGGCTTTTGCAAATGGGCCAATAATCCCTTCAATTGATTGTTCTGCAAAAGTTATATCTCCTGCAAGAATTATAACATCAATATTTTCTTTAATCGCTCTAGCTGCAAGCTTTTCTGCCAATCGCGAATCTCCATGAATATCCCCTATAGCAAGAATTTTTGTTTTTTTCATAATTCCTTAAGATACTTTTTATTTAAATAATTATTTTGAAGGTAGTTGTGTTGTAATTATAAAATTACTAAAACATAAGTTTTAAATAGTAGTCCAAACTGGATTTTATAACATATATGTTCCAAAACATTTAAAATCAAGACGTTGATGGGATATATACATTAAATACACACCTCAAATGGAAATGAAAGACAATTTTGATATCTTTTTCAGGCGGAAACCTGCTTTGATGCTGGTTTCTTTGAAGAAGAACACGAGAATGAGGTACGGTAGTGTATTGGCGAAAGAAGTGGACTGTACTTACAGCCACGCAGTGAAGATTCTGCAAACACTAGAGGCATTAGGCCTGGTTGGCTTTGAGAAAAAGGGGCGAATAAAGGTGATAAAGCTTACCAAGAAAGGGAAAGATGTTGCAGATGCTATTGAGAACATTCAGAAATTGATCAGATAATGTTTTGCTACCGCCCCGAATTATTTATTTTATTATTTAGTGCTATGCATAAATTTATAATCTTATTTTCATATTTGTCTTTGATATAAGAGATGGTTCTTCAATATAGGAAAAAAGGTGAAAGTCGTTGGAAGAAATACCCTGGAAAGGATAAGATTGAAGGAAGTGTTTCTCAGTATGAATTTAGGCTTTTGAATGAAGCTAAAACTAAGGTTCTTGTTGAACCGGGTCCCTATACAAAGGTTCTAAAAAGATTTAGACAAATAGAATATTTCAAACATCGTGGCTGAATTATTTAAGGGAAGGCATTAGGTTTTTATATCATAGAATTTTTACGGCTTGATGAAAAAAGAGATCTTAACCCAAAAATTTGCTGAGAAGCGAAGGTTACAAATAAAAGGAAACATAAATTATAACTTATCGCTAAAATTCCATTCTAAATCAGAGGGGTTCTCTGGAGTGGAGAAGATAAAATTCTTTTTGAATAAAAAAGCTGAGGGTCTGAGGATCGACACCACTAGTATTATAGATAATGTTTCAATTAATGGGAAAGATGCTAAATTTAAGCATGATGAATTTTCAATACTTCTTAATGAAGGACTTAAAGAAAATTCTGAGAATGAAGTTAAGATTGTATACCAAGAAAAATATAGCCACTCTGGAGAAGGCCTCCAGGGGTTTATTGACCCTGAGGATAAAAGGGAATATTTGTATAGCGATTCTGAACCCTATAGTGCACATAAATTCTTCCCTTGTTTTGATCAACCCGATATGAAAGCAAAATTTAAACTACATGTTAAAATCCCAAAATTTTGGACTGCAATCTCAAATACACCCATAGAAAGCGAAGAGATCATAGGAGAAGATAAGATAATTTCTTTCAGGGAAACTGAGAAGCTTAGTACGTATTTGTTTCATGTTAGCCTAGGGGAATATATCCATTTTGAGGACAAATACAAAAACATTCCCCTAAGAGTCTATTTAAGGAAGTCTATGTCAAAGTATATTCCTAAAGAAGAATTTTTTAGGATTACAAAACAAGGCCTTGAGTTTTTTGAGGATTTTTTCGATTTTCCTTATCCCTTTCAAAAATATGATCAGATTTTTGTCCCGGAATTCAATAGTGGGGCTATGGAAAATGCAGGAGCAGTAACATTTACAGAAAGGCTTCTATTCAGGAGAAAGATGACCCTGACTGAAAGATCCCAATTAGCAAATACCCTACTGCATGAAATGACTCATATGTGGTTTGGGGATTTAGTTACAATGAAATGGTGGAATGATATATGGCTTAACGAAAGCTTTGCTGACTTTATGTCTTATCTTGCATTAGTTGAAGCTACTGAGTTCAAGAATGCCTGGGAAGATTTTTATGCGAGAAAGAATTGGGCCTACTCTGAAGACCAGTACAGTACGACACACCCTATAGCAAACGATGCCATAGATACTAACATTGCATTTAGCAATTTTGATGGAATAAGCTATGCTAAGGGAGCAGCGGTTCTGAAACAACTTATGTTCTATATAGGGAAAGAAAACTTTAGGAAAGGGGCGAGAGACTATTTCAAGAAATATGCTTGGCAGAATACTGAACTTAAGGACTTTCTTGTGTGCCTTGAGAACGCTTCAAAAATGGATCTTAAGAAATGGTTCAAAAGTTGGATAGAAACGACAGGAGTAAATACTGTTATACCAAAAGTATCTGTTTCTAATAAAAAAATTTCTGAATTTAAAATATTCCAAGAACCTTCCAAAGGTAATGATCTATTAAGAGAACATAAAACTAAAGTATCTCTCTTCTACGATAGAAAAGTTTTAGATAAAGATATTGTCTATATTAACAAAGAAACTAAAGTACCTTATTTTATAGGATACAACAAACCTGATTTTATCTTTTTAAATTACAAAGATTTTGATTATGCTAAGCAAAGATTTGACCCTGATTCGTTAAATTTCGTTCTTAAGAATATAGGGAACGTATCTGATGATCTAACCAGGGAAATGCTTTATGGAAGCCTTTGGGAAATGGTTAGGGATTCTGTATTGAACCCTAAGGAATTTGTTGAACTTGTTTTACAAAACTCGCCCCTGGAAAAAAATTTGATGGCTCTTGAGAGGATGTTCCTTAAAACAAAAAGCGGGATCCTATATTACCTGAATGATTCTAATTCAACTGTTTTTTCAGAGAAGTTTTTTGAATTATCAATGAAGATGCTTCTCAGCAAGAAAATTGACAGTGGACTGAAAAATGCATGGTTTGGCATGCTTCTTTTTTCTAGTATTGGAACAGGAATTAAGGCTGCAGATAAAATATCTGATATTTTGGATGGAAAGATCATCTTCCCTAATTTTGAATTTGATCAAGATAAGAGATGGCGTGCAGTTGAGAGACTGGAGGCTCTCGGATTTCCAAAGGCAGATGACTTCTTAAAGAAAGAGGAGATAAAAGATAAAAGCGATCTTGGAGAAAAACGTGCTGCATGTGCCGAAGCCTCTTCATTAAAAAATAAGGAGAAATTTTGGAAGCTTTTCGTTTCTGGAAAAGGGAAAAGCCTAGACTATATAAGGATGGCAATGATTGGATTTTACTGGAGAAATCAGAGGCAGGAGTTGAAACAATACATTGATTTATTCTTTTATAATGCCAAGAGAATCTCTGACGAGCAAGAGAATCCATATCTTAAGGCGTATTTTATGAATCTTTCACCAATGTTTTATCCTGATGCATCTACTCTTAGGAAAGCTAAAGAATTTTTAGACAAAACTGAAAAATCAGATAGGCTCCTGATAAAGTACACAAAAGAATTAATTGATGATATTGAAAGGGTAATGAATTCTAAAAAGAAGTTTAGTTGAACTTTCTCACAATGATTCACCTACTATATTGACTTCTAAAGGTTTTTAAAATTGAAAAGTTATGAATTTGGATAGGCTCTGTAGCTCAGTCTGGTTAGAGCACTGGACTCTTAATCCAGGTGTCGGGGGTTCAAATCCCTCCAGGGCCACTTAATTTGAAACGAAGCTGATTTCGGATCCGGACATCTCTCTGTAAAACTTAAGGTCAGGATTTTCTTTCTTTGAATCAAATATTAATAAATCTAGACCTTCCCAGAATAGAAACCAACTAGCTGGTTCCAATAGTATTGTAAAAAAGCTTGCAAGTGCTGTCCCTTTGTTAAATATAAAATATATATATGCGACTGCAAACATCAATATAACCCCTATAACTGTAAATACAATACCTTCCTTCATAACTTTGCCTTTCTCTTTCCTAGACAGCTCATATCTCTCTTTGAAATAATCTTTTAGGCGCTTTTTTATTATTGGCTCCTGTTTTGGATTTCTTTTTGTCTTTGGAAGCATCATTATAAAACTGATTTTATTAGGGTATTTTGAAAGTGCTGCACGTCTAGCTTCAAAAATAAAATCTTCTGAAAGCCCTTTTTCAGAATATGGTCGAGGGTCGAAATCCGAAAATATATCTTCATAGCTATCAAGTGTTAAACTTACTTCAGAAGTCTCCTTAAAATTCGAATTGGCCTCTTTTTTCATGCATAAATTAAGATTGTGTATTTAAAAATTTATTTAAGTTAAGTTTTTAAGTGCTTTTTGTCTTTTTTATCTATGAAAAAGAGGCTTGTAGAGAAAGAGAAGTTTCATCATGAAGATACGGAATTTTTTGATAAAGGTAAAATCTCAGAGGTAGGGAATGAATTTGCTACATACAAACATAAATGCAGTAAATGTGGATATGGTAAGGCGGAGATAATTGACCTCGGAGCGCAATATTCTGACGAGAATAATCTTATTCTTTTGAGATGTGGGAAATGTGGATGGTCTGAAAGAGTTTCTGGAAAGGTAAGTTAATTATCTATATTCTCTCCAAGTATGGCCACATTTTGTACACTTGAAGAATTTTGTTTCAGACTCGTCTGATGCACGGGTCTGCATGGTCCAGAAATATGCCTTCTTATTTCCACACTTTTCACAGGGTTTGTCTAGTTCTACTATAGGATGTACCTCGCTATCTTTTTCAGAAATTACATTTATCTTACTTTTTCCTTCTATCTTTTCTGAGGTTTTTAGTTTGACCTTGTCTTTAGAAGAATAGCCACATCTTGGGCATGCAAACTTCTTCTTTTTTTGAACAAGGACAGCACCACATTTTGGACAAAATTCCATTTTGGGTTTAATCCAAAATTGATTTAAATAATTTGTGATTTATGTCTCGTGGCAGAATCCGCGCTCACCAGGGGGATTAGAGAAGTCGTAGAAAATAAGTTTTATCCATCCTGCATAAGGAATGAGCTTGAGCTGAGCTTTACCGAGGATTTGGCTGGGTTTTATTCCATTTTCGAAGCTGAGTTGGCCATTATTATTGTCCCCCTCTGTAGAGAATAAAGGCCCATTAGAAGTTTCTGTGATATTAACGATTCTATGGATTACAGGGTTTGCAATTCCTGCATTGTAAATTATAATGTCCCCTACTTTTAATTTTGAAGGATCTGCATGAGTCACAAGTAAGATATCTCCTTTGTTAAATCCATTTTCAAGAGGGAAATTCGAGAACTCTGATTTGTTTATACCCCAAGCAGCATATTTTGCATCGTGGCGAGAATACCATGAATTAAAGTTAGAGAAAAGATTTCCTCCATGATACATACTGCATGATTCTACAATCGCAAGAGGGATGGAGGTGCCAGTCACAAGACTTAGTCCCGGAAAGAAGACAAATTTTATGAAGATAAAAAGAAAAATTATTGAAAATATCCAGCCTTTCATACTCTCATCTTTCCAAAGAAGGTACCAAAATCTTTGCCAAATATTTTTTTCACCGTCTTTATTCATTGACAAAAACAATTGAAAAGAGTTTTTAAAATGTATGATAAAAATTGAATGGACTTGAGATTCGCAACCTTTAAATAGTGTATATATTTTGTGTATACGAAAAGTATATCCCACCTCTTTTCGACCAGTTACAGCCGTGTCCTCGGACACGGTTGTTTTATACTCACAATATCATAAAATGAAAACAGAACAATTTAATGATGAAATATTAGATCTTAAAGATTAAAATGGCAGATATTTTTGATAACACAATTCTCTGTAAGAAATGCGACAGTAAAATGGAAAAAACTCAAATCTCTAAGAATGGATATGTTCTTAGAACAATTGTCTGCCCTAAGTGCAACGAGAAAATAATTCATCCTGCGGATGAGCAGGAGTATAACAAATTCATAAATTTAAAAAATAAGGAATTCCATGTTAAGATGCGACTCGTGGGAAACAGCTACGCAGTATCAATTCCAAAAGAGATTGTCTCATTTATACAACAGCAGGAGAAAATAATGAATGATATGGTAAAACTCTGTTTTGAGGATTTTGGTAGGCTCAGTTTAAATTTCGAGGAAGATAAAAAATTAAGGAGATAAAAATGGCCAAGAAAGAACTTCAATTGAAAGTTGTTGAAGCTCAGCAGGATGACGCCTATAAAGGTATAGCAAGGATGGATGGAGAAGTAATGAGGGAACTTGGAATTAGACGTGGTGAAGTAATTTCTATTAAAGGAAACCGTGAGACTGTTGCTATTGCTGACAGGGCGTACCCTGCAGACGTAGGTGAAGGGATAATACGCATTGATGGTATAATAAGGAGAAATGCAAAAACAGGTATTGGTGAAATGGTTAAGATATCTAAATCTGATGCAAAAGAAGCCAAGAAAGTCATGATTGCCCCTGCGCAGAAAAATGTAATGGTTCAAGCTGAGCCCGAGAGTTTGAGAAGAGGGCTTTTAGCTAGACCTGTTGTCAAAGGAGATGTTGTTGTTTTGGGAGGTGTACAAAGGAGAAGAGATTTGCTTTCTGAAGAATTTGGCGGAGATTTTGGAGACATGCTTGGAGACATGCTGGGTAATATGGGGTTCGGAAACCTTGGAGGAGGATTTACACAGATCAAGTTTGTTGTTGTTTCCACAAACCCTAGTCAACCGGTAGTAATAACAGAGAACACTGAGGTTGCACTTAATCCGAAGGCAGTCGAGATAACAGAGGAAAGTATACCAGAGATAACCTATGAGGATATTGGGGGCCTTTCTGATGAAATAAAAAAGATTCGTGAAATGGTTGAGATTCCATTGAAACATCCGGAAATTTTCCAAAGACTTGGGATTGAACCTCCTAAAGGTGTTTTGCTTCACGGTCCTCCTGGAACAGGAAAGACTCTTCTTGCGAAAGCTGTTGCAAATGAATCAGAAGCAAACTTCATATTACTTAATGGTCCCGAAATCATGTCTAAGTTCTATGGAGAGTCTGAAAAAAAGATAAGGGATATTTTCGAAGAGGCAGAGAAAACTGCTCCTGCAATAATATTCATTGATGAGATTGATGCCATTGCTCCTAAGAGAGAAGAAGTTTCAGGAGAGGTTGAAAGACGTGTAGTTTCACAGATATTAACGATGATGGATGGTCTTAAATCTAGAGGGAAGGTGATTGTTATTGGGGCAACTAATAGAATTAATGCAATTGACCCTGCGTTGAGGAGTCCTGGTAGGTTTGACAGGGAAATAGAAGTCGGCGTGCCTAGTAAAGATGGTAGATTATCAATACTTAAAATCCATACAAGAGGAATGCCTATGATGAAGGATGTAAAACTCGAGAACATAGCTGCCCTTACTCATGGCTTTGTTGGTGCAGATCTTGAAGCATTGTGCAAGGAATCTGCGATGAATGTTCTTAGAAAGATGCTTCCAAAGATGAAGCTTGATAGTGAAGAACAAATTCCTCCTGAAGTACTCGACAAAATGATAGTCAAGAATAGCGACTTCATGGACGCCCTTAAAGTTGTAAGACCATCTGCTATGCGTGAGGTTCTTGTTGAAACGCCTAATATTGGATGGGAAGATGTTGGCGGTTTAGATAAACTGAAACAGGAACTTATAGAGGCTGTTGAATGGCCTTTAAAGCATCCTGAAACTTTTGTTAGAATGGGGATTCGTCCCTCAAGAGGAATTTTGCTTTACGGTCCTCCTGGAACAGGAAAGACTCTTCTCGCGAAAGCTGTGGCTAAGGAATCCGAAGCTAATTTCATACAAGTAAAAGGCCCTTCATTGTTAAGTATGTGGGTTGGAAAATCAGAAGAAGGAATGAGGAAAGTCTTTGAACGTGCTAGACAGGTTTCTCCTTGCGTAATTTTCTTCGATGAGATTGATGCTCTTGCAGGAAAGAGAAGTTCTGCAGAAGCAAGCGGAACGAAGGTAACTGAACGGGTTTTGAATCAAATGCTTGCTGAAATGGATGGTCTTGAAGATATGAAAGATGTTTTGGTTATAGGTGCTACAAATAGGCCTGATATACTTGATCCTGCACTTTTGAGACCGGGAAGATTTGACAAGGTCTTACTTGTTGGAGCTCCAGAAGAAAAAGGAAGACTTCAAGTGTTAGAGATTCATACAAAAAATATGCCTATTGGACATAGTAATAAAGAATTGACTAAAGCTAAACGCGATGCTCTTTTGAAAGAGATTGCAAAGAAAACAGATGGATACACAGGAGCGGACCTTGAGGCTGTTGCACGTGAAGCAGCTATGCTTTCTCTTAGAGAATCTATAGACTCTAAATTTGTAACAGAAAAACATTTCAATGAAGCTTTAAAGAAAATCAGGCCTAGCGTTAGCAAACCTCTTCTTGAAGTCTACAAAAAGATTGAGGAGAACTTTGTACAGTCTGCCAAATCAGCAGTCCCTATGGAAGGAAGTTATCTAGGTTAAATCTGTAAAGATGTCTTTAATTTTTATTCTGTCGTTACAATAACTTTTCCATTATTATCTACAAGAACGGTGTGTTCTGTCTGACCTACCCTCGGATTTCCTGAATTTGAATCTTCAACAAGTTCTGCATAATGGTGAAGGTTTCCGCTATTTTCTAGCTCACGAAGACCAAACATCGCATGAGCACCAAATTTTTTTATTATCCATCTTGCACA
Source organism: Candidatus Pacearchaeota archaeon (assembly GCA_046706965.1). Lineage (GTDB taxonomy): Archaea > Nanobdellota > Nanobdellia > Pacearchaeales > GW2011-AR1 > ASMP01. Next base: position 928 of record JBJKOX010000048.1, on the reverse strand, counting down.
GAAAGGAAGCTCGTCATATTCTGACTTTATGTATTGCAGAATTTGCCTTGCAATGGGGCTTCTAACGTTTTTTTCAGATACCATCTGGTATATTTCTGTGAGTTTTCCATCATGAACTCTCCCTCTGCCTGTTGATGCGAATGGTTCTATTGCATAAACTCCTGTCTCTATCTTTTCCGACGTGTAATTATCAAAATTAGGTATAGAGGTTCCTGCATGAAGATTGTATCTTTCCATAGAATGTCCTGATAGGTTTCGTATCGGTTCTAAGCCTCTTTCTGTTATTGTTTTTTCGATGATTTTTCCTATTTCACTTATTAACAAACCTTTTTCCACAATCTTAAGCGCATTTTCCAAAGCCTCTTCAGAAGCTTCAATAATCTTTTTATTTTCTGAATCATTCTCTAAATCAATTGAAAATGCATTATCTGCTAGGTACCCATCAATCTGGACTCCAAAATCAACCTTCATAAGACCGTGTGCCGTAGAATTTTCATCATGACCCGGGGTATAATGAGCTGCAACATTATCTATTGCAAGACTAACAGGGAAAGCTGATTTTCCTCCAAGTTCTTCTATTTTAGAATCTATCATATCTTCAATTTTTGTAAGGAGCATTCCCTTTTTTATCTGGGGTCTAATCCATTCTCTAACTTGTGCTGCAATTTTTCCCGCCTCAATTGTTTTCTGCTTTTCTTCTTCATCCATATACTTTTATAGAAATATGTCTTTTAAGGTTATCTGAGCTCAAAGGTTGCAGTTATTGTGGCCGATACATCCTGTTCACTTGGCTGAATACTCGTTGCTTTTTGTTCTATTGCTCCTGCGCCAGTGGTTCCCGAGAAATCTGCGGCAAGCCAAGGAACATAATTAAAGTTTTCAACAGATGTTGATACTAATCGTCCTAGATTTTTGTTGAATCCTTGGG
>JBJKOX010000047.1:0-3461 GCA_046706965.1 Candidatus Pacearchaeota archaeon | reverse complement strand
CATACAACCTGCCTATCAGCACAAACTCTTGCTAAGCTGGATATAAAAAAGGATTTGCCTTCTAAATTTTTCGCGATAGGAAAATGCTTCAGAAATGAGACTGTAGACTGGTCCCATGGGTTTGAATTCAATCAGACAGAAGGGATAGTTGTAGATAAAAATGCTAACTTCAGACACCTACTAGGATATCTCAAGGCATTCTTCAAGAAAATGGGTTTTGATAAAGTTAGGTTCCGACCAGGTTATTTCCCGTATACAGAACCAAGCGTTGAGATTGATGCCTGGAACGCAGAGAGACAAACATGGTTGGAACTAGGAGGGGCAGGAATTTTTAGGCCTGAAGTAACAGTCCCGTTACTGGGAGAGCCAATCCCTGTCTTGGCCTGGGGCCCTGGATTCGACAGAATCTTGATGGATTACTATGAAATAAAGGATCTTCGTGAATTGTACAAGAATGATCTAAATAAACTAAGGAAGATGAAATTTTGGATGAGATGAAAACTGAAAAAGATTGTATATTTTGCAAGATAGTAAAGAATGAAATTCCTTCATGGACTATTTATGAAGACAAATATGTAAAAGCATTTCTAGATATTTCACAAACTTCTCGTGGCCATACATTGGTTATTCCAAAAAAGCATTACAAAAATATATTTGATATTCCAAAAGAATTGCTCGAAAAAATTATAGATGCTTCCCAGAAGGTTGCAATTTTATTAAGGAATAATATGGGTGCACAGGGGATAAATCTCCTAAACGCGAATAATAAAATTGCGCAGCAAGAGATTTTTCATTACCACATGCATGTTATACCTAGATACCCTAGGAAAAAATTTAAGATTGTTTTAAGCAATCCTACGAGTGATAAAGATTTTGAAAGGATAAAAAAGGAGATTCTTGGAAGATAATGGCAATAATAACATTTGACAAAAGGGAATTTGAACATGAGATTGGAAAACTCGATGAAAAGATGCAAAATCAGATTGCAATGTTTGGAACACCTATTGAAAAAATAGATGATAAAGAGATTCAGATAGAAGTGTTTCCGAACCGTCCTGACTTGCTTTCTTATCATGGGTTCAAACGTTCGTTTCTTTCGTTTCTAGGGAAAAAAACAGGATTGAAGAGCTATAAATTATACAGACCAGAAAAAAATTATGTGGTAAAAATAGATTCTTCTGTGAAAGAGGTACGCCCCTACACAGTATGTGCAATTATAAAAGGGATAAAATTTGATGATGAAAGGATTAAGGAATTAATAGAAGTTCAGGAGAAACTTCATATAACAATAGGGAGAAAAAGAAAAAAGGCAGCAATAGGGATTTACCCCTTGGAAAAAATAAGATTACCTATAACATTCAAAGCAGTCGAACCGGATCAGATTAGATTCATGCCTCTAGATTCAGATAGAGAAATGTCGGGATTGGAGATTCTTCAAAAACACTCTGCGGGAAAAGAGTATGCACATCTCCTTGCAGGCAAAGCTAAATTCCCTATTTTTGAGGACGCCGACAAACAGATACTGAGCTTACCACCAATAATTAACTCACATCGCACGGGAAAAGTCACAGGAAAAACAAGAGATGTTTTTGTTGAATGTTCTGGATTTGATCTTGATACTCTTAAAATGTGTTTGAATATCCTCGTAACAACAATGGCGGACATGGGGGGAAAGATATATCAGATGGAAATCTCGCGCGGATTGCGTTCGAAAGAGGTTACTCCTAACTTGGACCCTGGAAAAATGAGATTATTGATAAAAGACATAAACAAATTGCTGGGATTAGATCTAAAGGAAAAAGAATCAAAACAGCTTCTTGAAAAAATGGGATATGGATGTAGTATAGTAAAGAACTCTCTAGAAGTAAATATACCTGCATGGAGAACAGATATACTTCATCCTGTAGACTTAATTGAGGACATTGCAATAGCTTATGGATATGATAATTTTGTTCCCGAAATTCCTGAAATATCTACGATAGGAGATCCCGATGGAAAAGCAATAATCAAGAAAAAGATGGCAGAGATACTTTCGGGAATAGATGCTTTGGAAGTGTCAAATTATCATTTGACAAGCAAGAAAGACCAAACAGAAAAAATGGGCGTATCTGAAAAAAAAGCAGATTTTATAGATATTGCCGAATCAAAAACAGATTACAATGAGCTTAGGGGAAATATCACCCATTATTTACTAAAAAATCTTTCAGAAAATGTAGATGCAGAATATCCCCAAAAAATATTCGAGATGGGAAAAGTTTTCAAACTGAAGGGAGATAAAATCATAGAAAAAGAAATGCTGGCTATGGCCGTTTCTCCAGGAAATTTTACGGAGATAAAACAAGTACTTGAATATGTTTTAAGAATGGCAGGAAAGAGTAAAGATCTTAAGGGGTCAGAACCACTCTCAGAGATAAGGCCTGATTGGTTTATAGAAGGGAGAACAGAAGAGATTTTTTGGAAAGGAAAAAGCATAGGATTCCTAGGAGAAATTCATCCGAAAATCCTCAGGAACTGGAAAATAAAGATGCCTGTTGCACTTTTTGAAATCGAAATTGAAGATCTGTTAAAAGAATTAGTAAAAGCCTAGCCAAAATAACCCTTACTATTATTTTCAGATTTTTCATCCAATTTAGAATTTATCTTATTCATAATAGACATTAAGTCTTTCTTCATATTTTGCCACATGTTATAAGATTCTTTAATAAATTTCGCCTCTTTTCCCTCATCATATTCTATGTCTAATTCAATAAAGCCGAGTTCTATTTTAATAAGTCCTTTGTATACTTCCTCAAGAGTTTTCTTGTTATTAGCATCAAGAACCTTAACCACTGAGAAAATAAACATAGGTACATTAACAGGGTTCAGAAGATTCTCAACAAATCTCAAATAATTGGCGAGTTTATCGCCCACAAACTTTCTAATCTCCCCCATTAACAAATCAGTCTCGATCTCCGAAATTTTTTCGATATGAAAATCTTCATTCATTTCCTTAAAGCTAGGTAGATCATACTTCTTCTGAATCTTTGAATAAGTAGCCTTAAGCTCTTCAAGATTAGATTTTTCTTCTTCGGGGGCCATTCATTAAATGAAAGATAATTCTTTATAAAAGTTTGGATAGCAAGCCTGTGCTGAGATTTGAACTCAGGACCTCAACATTACCAATGTTGCGCTCTAACCAACTGAGCTACACAGGCACAGAATTTAACCAGAACTATACTATAAAAAACTAACTAAGAATTATTTCTTCGCTGACTTCAAAAGTGCAAGAACTATTGTAGCAATGACCAAGGCAACAGATATAATACCAAAGATTGCTGCTAGTATCCCGAAAAAGTTTTGCAATAATAAATTAGGTATAAGCATAAAAAACAGGAAGGAAAGAACAGTCAGAACAATGAAAAAAACCATATTCTTCCACGCGACAGTGAAGCTCCTTGAGAATTTCATAGAGTCATTAGAGG
>JBJKOX010000046.1:0-5210 GCA_046706965.1 Candidatus Pacearchaeota archaeon | reverse complement strand
ATGCTAGACAGTGCAGAAAGGTTATTCTATCTTGTTTTGTGAATTCTGTATCTGGCTTTCCACATTCTTTGCAAAGAACAAATTCGTTTACATAATCTACTATTTTTTGATTGATTTTAGCACTCGGAACTCTCATATTTAAAACAAGACGATCTCCTTCCATCTGGCCTGAAGCAGCAAGGCTTTTCAGCAGGAACTTTTGGAGGTGTGCCTGTTCTCGTCTTAAATATGAAGCAATTTGGGGAAAGTTTGTAATCACTGTCTTCTTTCCCTGAAAGTGGCCCTCTACTTTTGGAATTTCAAATCGTCCGCTATTGTTCCCTTGCTTTACTTTTCCATATGCTTCCTGAAGTAATTGTTCATAGTTTTCCATATTTTAGAATCAAGATAGTAGTTTATAAGTTTTGGCATCTAATCATCCAAGATATCTAATTTTTCCCGGTCTAGGTTCAAAAATAATTCCTTCTTCGAGAAGTTTTTGGATTTCCTGGTTTATTATCGTAGGAGAAAAGCTTCTTAGTTTTGCAATTAAATCTTCTAGTTCTATTCCTCCCTGGTCTTCTGCCGCTTTTACAGAATCCATTATTTGGTCTTTTATCGCAATTACCTGATCTTTTTCCTCTGATCCTGAATTGGCAGAAGGCCCTGATCTGAATGCCCTATCTTTCTCTGTTTCTAATTTTCTCAAAAGAAGATATTTAGGATCCAACTCACGGATTATCTCGGGAGCTATGTAAATCTCGTTATTCCAATATCTCAAAACACCTATAACCACAACTGTTTGCCCTTGCTGGACCTCTTTGAACCTTTCAGAGTCATCTCCGAAGGTCTTTAATTTTATCTGCCCTGAACCATCATCCAAGGTTAGGAAGAGATATTTTTTATCATCATTGCTATCATATTTATCCACTATATTCCCTACAAGATTTACACGCATTACTTTTTTCTCTCCAAGATCAAGGAAAGAAAACCTTTCATTTCCATTAACATTTGTTGTTATAGGTTTACCTATTAAGACATCTCCTATTCTAAGCTTGTATCCTACGTTTCTTTTATATTGGTTTTCTGCCATTATCCTGTTCTTGAAAGGTAACCTTTCTTAGGTTCATAAATATCACCCTTTCTCTTTAATTCAACTATTGCTTGTTCTAATTCAATCTCGTCAACCTTGTCTTTGAGTTCTTTTTCTACCTCCTCTATAGGGACCATCTTCCCTACCCTGCTTTCAAGCTCTATTATTGTATGCAATACTGTCAGTATTTTGTTCCTTTGAGAGGTTGTTTTTCCTAACCCTATCTTATCAATATCAAACGTTTTTGATTCGTAATCATATCCTACTTGCATAAGGTAATACTTCATTATCTCTATCGCACGCAATGCATCCTCTATATCAACAGTTCCACTTAATCTCATTTTTGCAGATGCCTCAGACATTCTTATAAGGGCCTGAAGTTGACGGGCTGAGATAGGTATGGGCCTCAATGCTGCCTCGGATGAGACCTGCATATTTCTTAAATCCACATAGAACTTTTTTATTTCTTTCGCTGCTTCGTCTGTGAGGGCCGGCTTTATTCTTTGTTTCGCATATGCCACATACTTCCTGAACAGTTCCCTAGGAATTAACATATCTTCACCCTGGTGTTGATGTGCTTCAAGAACATGAGTGGCTATTAGTTCATCGTTCTTTTTATCAGGCAAGTCTCTAAGGGGAAAAATAACATCAAACCTATTAATTAACGTGGGAGGGAGATCAATCTGCTGCGCTATTGACTGGTATGGGTCAAAGCGTCCAAATTTAGGGTTTGCCGCTGCAAGAACGGAAGTTTCAGCTCTAAGTGTCGCTTGCACATTTGCCTTACTTATAGTAACTGACTGTTGCTCCATTGCCTCGTGCATCGCGCTTCTATCGCTAGGATCCATTTTTTCTAATTCGTCAATACATACCAGCCCTTTATTTGCAAGAACCATCGCACCTGCTTCTAGAGACCATCCTTTGAGGTATTCATCTCTTACTACTGTGGCTGTGAGACCTGCTCCTGATGCAGATTTTCCTACTACATAACGCCCTTTGGGTGAAATTCCTGACATAAACACTAGTGTTGCAGATTTTGCTACTCCGGGATCTCCTATCAATAAGATGTGGAGATCTCCCCTGTTTTTTTGACCATCTGCATGTGTTTTTTTAACACCTCCGAATAGCTGCAAAACAAGAGACTGTTTTATTTCATGATGTCCCCATACGCTAGGTATGATACTTTTTGTTAGCTTGTCGAAAATCTTAGGATCATTTGATAGTTCAAGAATCTGTTTTTCATCTTCTTCATTGATATCCAGCTCCTCAAAAGTTTCTTCCATGGGAATTACGTTATTTGCTTCAAGTGCGAGCTCAAAACGTGTTGAGAGTCCTCCTGTGCTTAATGGGACTGGGACTTCTTTTAGGACTCCTATGACCTTGACGCGACTTCCGGGTGTTGTTTTTTCTTCCATGCGTGGCTCTACAAGGTCTTCTTTCAAGAAGACATTGATTCTCTTTGGCTGTTCTCCCCCAGACAATGATTCAGGAGCCTCTTCTACAACCAATCTTTGGGTATCAACCATCTCTTTGCTTAGAAGCTTGAATCCTCCGCGGCGGCCGCATGAACATCTTGAAGGCTCTCTAAATTTCCTTTCCATCTGCAAAACGCTTATAACAGTGCCACATGAAGGACATTCAAATCTTGCATTTACAACCTGCGGGCGTACGTCACTTGCTTGTCTTACAATCCCTTCAATAACTATCATCTCATTAAGATGCCTGGACCTTATGTTTCTTACCTTCATTTCTTGTGTTCTTGGAAGGTTCATAAGTCTCACACGGGCATTGTTTATTAGGCCCGTTTCGTCAATTGCAATTTCAACAATCCTAAGGACATCCTCTGGATTAGTAAGTATCTCTTCAGCAAGCTTGTTTGAGAACTCAGTAAGTTTAGAGAAATCGATATAAACTGTGCTTTTACTCTTCCTGAGGGAATCTCCTATCTCTTTTTTGTAGAAATCAAAGAAATTCTTTGCCTCTATTATCAATTCTTCTTGTTTTGGCCTTTTTCGGTCGAGTTCTTGGGCACACATAATTATCAGACTTGTGGCTTGTTTTTATAATTTGTTGTACTCTGTTTATAGATAATTATAAAATTTTACTTTTTCATGAAACTTCATAGGTGATGCCTATTAACTTGCTTCTTGGGGCTTAAAATAAGAAATTTTTTTAGAGTAATTATTTTTTGTAATCCTTAATGACCGCTTTAACGTTTTTAAGGAGCTGAGTCATGCTAAATTCGAGCTGTTGTTTGTTTTTTGTGCCTGTGCATACAAGCTTTCCATTACTGAACAAAAGAAAGGTTGCATTAGGCTCTATAAGTTTGTAAACCAAGCCAGGGAATTGTTCAGGCTCGTATTCGGTATTTTCCATCTCTAGTGCAAGAAAGTTCAAGTTTAACTTAAGATTTATTGTTCCCGATGCCACAATATTCTGTACTGTAATTTTTGGCTTTATAGTGATGCTCACATTTATCTTTTTGAGTTGCTTTATTACCGCCTCGATTACTTTCTTAACTTGTGCAACTGACTTTGTACCTGTGCAAACTAGATTTCCGGAGGAGAAAACTAGAACTGCTGATTTGGGTTCTTTGATTCTAAGGACTAATCCTGGAAAAGTCTCAGGGTTGTATTCTGTATTAGGTTGGGTTCTTGCAAGCTTTGTTAGAGGGATAGGCTTTTCCAGAGATGTTGTAGCAACAATGTTTTGAATCTTGTAATCACTTGTTTTAGAGGCCATTTTATACTTTTTATTAGAAAAAATGGTTTATAAAGCTTTATAAATACTGCGACGATTACCCTTCAATAAGTTTTTTGATTAAATTTCCAAACTTTCCCGTATTGTTTTTCTCCGCTTCTTTTATACCCTTTCTCAATCTATATTTTTCTCTTACAAGAGCTAGTAGGCCATAGACCGTTTCAGAAATACTCTGTTTAGTGGGTATATAACTTACTTTTAGCCCCCCAGGTACCAACCCCTCTTCTCTCGCTTTATCCATAATCATCTCAATTTTCTTAAGATGCAGAGGATAAGAAACAAAATCTATCTGTCCTGTTCCAGGTCTAAGTTTTTCAAGAGAATATAATACATTATGTAACGTATCTGTAGATCTTCCTTCAATTACCATCTGTGAGGGTTTTATTTCTTTCCCTGTTTCCTTACCCCCGTATCCTGCATCCCTAAGGCCCCTATAGATATCTGCGCGTTCTGATTCATCAATCTTGTTCCTTCCTGGGCCTCCCGATATTATAAAATATTGATTTTCAGGATTACTATAATAATTTCTACCTACTCTAGCTCTTCTTGAATTTTCGCCTTTTTCTCCAGTGGGGATTACAATAGCCTCTAAAGAATTTTTTGATGTTAAAATTATAAGTGATACAAATAACAGACATATTCCTATCCAACTTATGGGAAGGATGTGGGTTTGTTGACCAATCACACCTCCTGTTATTGAAAAGTTTCCAAAAAGAATCATCCCTATTGAACCTAAAAATAAAAGAAAACCAATCCCTCTTTTTTTGTTCATATTTTTTTAAAGAAAAGTATTATAAAAAGTTAATCTTTTAAATCTAACCATACTGGTAATTTCTTTTCTGGCCCTCAAAACTTTTCTTAATATCTTCAAGAGTGTTTGCTTCTTTTGGTCCCTTGTCGGGTCTCATGGCCGTAAACCTAGGGAATCTAAGCGCGAACCCTGAATCATAGTTTGTAGAATGTTCAATTTCTTGATAAGTAACAGCCAAAACAACATATGGTTTTATTTTCACTTTTCGGCCTTTTTCTGACTCTATGTGCGGTTTCAGCTTTTCAGTCAGCTCTTTGAATGAAATACCTCCTGATTCTCCTGTTGCCTTTTCTTTTATTCCTGTCCCAACCTTCCCAATTTCAAGATATCTGTTTTTATCCGAATCATAACATGCGAGTATGAAGCTACTCAGGTTCCCAGATCTTTTTCCTGTTCCGTATTCTCCTCCAACTATAACTAGATCTAGGTCTCTCTCTTCTGGCTTTACTTTAAGCATCTGTCCTACTCTGCTTCCTGGTTGGTATCTTGCATCAAGATTCTTAAACATGACTCCCTCTTGTCTGTCTTTTAAAGCTTTTTTATAAAATGCTTCAGCCTCTTTCTCAC
>JBJKOX010000045.1:0-7685 GCA_046706965.1 Candidatus Pacearchaeota archaeon | reverse complement strand
CAAGATCCCCAATTTCACGCCATTTTTTTGTAAGCTCTTTAGGATTGATCCCTGTTGATTTAGATATTGCTCTTATAGCAAGCTGATTAGAAATTCCTATTCTTCTTTCATCATATTCAGGATAGATATCTCAAAGAAGAAGGTATAATACATCCCGATCCTCTTTTGAAAGGTCCTTCAAGAACTGTGCAAGAATCTCTGTTTTTTTTAGCCGTTTTGTTGTTGAAGAAAGATCGTTATAAAGCCCTGCAAGTTTATCGTATTTCATTGTCACCTCAGAATCTAAAGGGAAAATATGTTTTTAAGTTTTGGGAATGGATTATTATTACAATAATGCTTTTATAGTTTTACAAGTTTAATATTCAGCATGGGAAAAATAAGATTAACTCCCGAAGGAGTAGAATTGTTGGAGCGTCATGTTGTTAAAGAGTTTATAAGAATACCTAAAGAGATAAGAGCTGCGACTGATGCTTTGGATTTAAATCTTGACGAAATGATAGGCAGATATCTCACAAAATACTTTGAAATTGAAGATGATTTGAGAAGGATAAGATCCGGCTCAGAGCCCACTCATAATCCACCAGGATATTATTCTCCGAATTGGTAAATACCTTTACTCACTCTCGACTTCATGCCTGCCTTGTTTCAATTCGGCGGTCTGCTCTGAATCCTTCTCCAACAGAAGAGTCTCAAATTCTCCTACATGGGCCTTTTCTTCTTTTGCTATATCAAGGAAAACTCTTCTTATTTTTTCATCACTTACACTTGCGGCAAGCTGTTCATAAAGATTTATAGCATCAAGCTCTGCAATCATCCCTAGTCTTAACGCTTCTTTATCACCTAATTTTTTGGATTTGTCTAAATCAATTGGCTTTTTTGATAACATTATATTATTTGAAAATTGATCTTTAAATATTTTTATTTTCCCCGTCTTTTTCTTGCTCTTAGGCTTGGCCTAGATTTAGAGGTAGGAGATTTATTCCTAAGTCCCCTAGATTTTTTAGCAGAACTTGTTAAACCTCGCATTGCCCTCTTCTTGCTTTCAGAAACCCAATTTATCTTTCTATCATTCTTAATTTCGGGTCGTGAAGGATCTACAAGAATCACCTCGTAAAAATAATTTATACCATCTTTTCCAAGAAGGTATGAATTTAAAACCTCAAGGTTTGAGAATTTTCTTGAAACACGCTGTTCTGCAATCCACTTGTAGTTCATTCTTAGATTTTTTCTCGCATGAAGCCTTTTTGAGCGACGACCTTTGTTTGGCCTAGGTCTTTTATGGCCTCCTCGCTTTATTTTTATTCTTACAACTATAAACCCTTTTTTGTCCTTGTATCCTAGGGTACGTGCCCTATCTATTCTTAATGGCTTTTCAACTTTTGTGAATACAGGGCTTTTTCTCCACTCTACCATGCGTTCCCTAAGGGTCTTTGTATCTGGACTTTTCCATGCTTCTTTTATATAATGATACATTCCTTTTGTCATGGTTTATTGAGAAAAAGTTGGTTTAAAAAGATTGAGGTAAGAGGAATGAGGCTGCTCGGATTTGAACCGAGGACTTCCGCCTTATCAGAGCGGCGATCTACCTGGCTGATCTACAGCCTCATTTGAAAATCAGAAAATAAAACTATTTATAAGTTTTTGCAGAATTATTTGGCGTCAAGTTCTAATGTTAATTTTCCCTTAGAAAGATTGTAATTTTTTATGGGTAAATTTATAGGGATTATTTTAGAGAAAATCTTATTTTTTCCAAGGGCTTTTATTTCAATGCTATTTTCTAGCTGGGATATAGAAACATCTTTTACTGATTTTACACCCGGCAGTTTTATTTCATAGATTACTCTGTTGGCCAGCCTTCTTATATTAGTTTCAGGCTCTTCTTTAGGTAGTTCTGAAAATTTGTTAAGGTTTATCTTTGGTAGCTTAGGCGTTTTATTCTCATTAATAATTTCTTTCTCTTGCTCCTTAAACTGAGGTATATTCCCGAATGATCTTACTTTTATCTCAGGGGGTTTATCTCCTGATGTTGAGATACTTATACTTATTCCCCCTTTTTTTAATCCTGGCTTTTTGGACTTTTGAAGATCTTTGTCAATATCTCCAAATTGATTGTTAAGGTTTTTTAGTAAAGTATTGAAGAGCATATTGAACCCAAATGGAAGTTTTATTTCCTCACCCATGTTGGGCATAGAATCATTCTTTCCCAACATCCCCCAATCACGTTTATCTTCTTCTTTCACTAAAGGCATCCTACAATAAGGACAGAAATTATAATTTCCGCCGATTTTCTCTCCACAATTTGGGCACTTCTTTTTGCTGAACATCTCATGGAAAATTTGTCGTCGTTTATATAGTTTTCGAAGCTTTTTTGAAATATGCACCAGCCGGGAATCAGGATGCGGCTTGTGGGAATCGAACCCACACGACGACCTTGGGAAGGTCGCATCATACCACTAGATCAAAGCCGCTTGAAAGGCTCCTTTATCCTAATTTTTAGTATCTTCTCCTTTAAATCCTTATTTAAGGGTATCTGTCCTGTCTCTACGAAGCAATTATTTCTTACTATGTTTTTAGGGTTTGCTGTCCCGACCGATCTGAAGAATTTTATTAATTCTTTTTGGTTCTGTATCCTTATATTCATTGAGCTTTTTGAAGGGGTAAAACCAGATATCTTTAATAATCTAAATATATCTTTTCTTATATAAGGAGATTTTGTTTGAAATTCTATGATTGCTCTATTATAGCCTTTTTGTTTTTGATAAATACCTCCATCAGTATCAAAAAGCCCTCTTAGTACGGCATAAATAAATTTATTATTTTTGAATATCCACGCGGGCAGAGAAACTTTGTTCTTTATCTTATTCCCTATCTGGAATGAATTATCAATCAAAAAATTTATGAGATTTATAGAGTGAACTTTTAATTGGATTGAATTTTGTCTCGTCATGAAAGTTATCTTAGATTCTAATCCAAATATTTTCTTTATACGTTTACTCAGATATTTGTAATGTTCTAATTCGTTAGCATTACCTGTAATTGTTAATGTTTTTCTTTCTAGATGCCCATCACCTAAAATCACACCAAATATTTCTGCTAAATCTGCATTATTTTTAGGATGTTTTATTCTTTTTATCTTACTTCCTTTAATAGCCCCCCAGTTTTTTGGTAATATTTCACTTATCCAAAGACTCTCTATAACATCCCATTCTGTAAAAGGATACTTCTTTAATAAATATCTCGCCATATTATAAGACATAGTGGATTTCTCTTTTTGTAGATCTTCTCTTAAAGTATACTCGCTAAGGCCCAGATTTCTTGCTAAAGAGCCCCATGTTAATCCACTCCTGACTTTTATTTTTATCAAAAATTTTTTCTGGAAACCTTTTTTGAATTTAATTCTTTTATCAATAATTCTTTTACCACGGCCCCTCATGAAAAATTAAATGATCCTGGTTATATAAATATTTTTACTACTAAACCACTGATGCTCTTTTTGACATATGTTTTGCACTTGATAAATTTTTATATAGTCTGCTAGACATTACTTTTTATGGTTTTGGATGAAGAAGCCGCGAAACTTGTTGCTTTAAAATTTTTGCAAAGTGCGACCTCTAGCTTTGGAGACAGAGCTTCAAGGAGATTTGACAAGGTCAAGTTCGGTTTAGGAGCACGGCTTAAAAACGATCCAACAGCGTGCCCTCAAAGTGATTCTGGATTGATTTTAAGGCTTGGTTTTAGTGACGATACTGTTAAAGGGGCCCGTAAAACAAATCTTGCTATTCATGAATTTAAAGAAAAATATCCTGAGTATGGAGTAATTCTCCAGGCCATGATTGACAAACACAGATTAATTCGAATAGGTTATCTCGAATTCGGAGGAAAGGTCTCTGATGAAGTTTATATTTCCCTCATTCAAGATATTGCAGGAGTCGAGCTCTCTAAAGCCAGATCTATTTACGATTCTGTTGTACAGATAGGAGAGGCAATAGGAAAATATCGCGGTACTGTTTCTCAGACCCTTCTTCAGGAATGATTAACTTTTTATATCTGAAACTTGTTTTGAATTGATGGCAAACAAAAACACTTTTTATGTAACTACCCCTATATATTATACAAATGATATTCCCCATATAGGTCATGCATATACTACTATTGCTGCAGACATCTTAGCTAGGTGGAATCGACTTCAAGGAAAGGATGTTTTCTTCCTTACCGGGACTGATGACCATGGTAAAAAGATAGCGGAAGCTGCAAGAAAGGCAGGTAAAAGCCCTAAGGAATTTACTGATGCTTTAGTACCCAAATTCAAGGAGGCATGGAAAAAACTTAATATAAATTATGATAAATTTATCCGGACAACGGACAGGGATCATGAAAAGGTTGTATCTAAAATTCTTCAAGATGTTTATGATAAAGGGGATATTTACAAAGGAGAATATGAAGGACTTTATTGTGTAGGGTGTGAAGCATACTATACTGAAAAAGACCTAATTGAAGGCACCATTTGTCCCATACATAAGACCAAAGTTGAAAAGATAAAGGAAGAAAGCTATTTTTTCAGACTTTCTAAATATCAAAGACCTCTGCTTGAGTTTTATAAGAAGCACCCTAAATTTATCTCTCCTAAAAGCCGCCGCCAAGAGATAATTAATCGTGTAAAGGAAGGGTTGAAAGACATAAGTATTTCAAGGACTAGTTTTGATTGGGGGGTGCCCCTACCATTCGATAAAAAACATGTTTGTTATGTGTGGTTTGATGCACTTTTTAATTATTACTCTGCGACACGCGATAAAGGAAGAGGAAAATTTTGGCCCCCAAATGCCCAACTTATAGGAAAGGATATTCTCTGGTTCCATACTGTTTATTGGCCTGCATTTTTAATCTCTGCAGGAATCACACTCCCTGAAGAGGTTTTTGCCCATGGGTGGTGGACTTTTGACAAAGAAAAAATTTCAAAATCAAGAGGGAAAGTAATAAATGTTGATGAGCTTATCTTGATCGCAGGAGTTGACTCTGCAAGGTATTTCTTATTTAGGGCAACGCCTTTTGGAGATGACGGTGATTTCTCGGAACAGTCATTGATTGATAGGCACAACAATGAGCTCGCGAATAAGTTAGGTAATCTAGTTAGCAGGGTTTCAGGGCTCATCGAAAAATATGGTATAGAAAAAACTGAAGTTAAGATATTGAAAAAACTTGACTTAGATAAAATTAGTTCTTTAATGGAAAGTTTTGAATTTGACAAAACACTTAACGAGATTTTCGCTTTCATAGATTTGTGCAACGAATATGTTCAAAAAAACAAGATTTGGGAAACCCAAGATAAGAAAGCACTTTATGAGTTAAAAGAAAGCATCCTAAAAATCTCAGAACTTCTTTTACCCTTTATCCCTTCTTCAGCTGAGAAAATAAAGAAGCAATTTAGTGAAAAGAAGATTAAGAAAGGAGAAATCTTATTTAAGAAGATTAACTAATCTTGCTGCCCACATCCACATCTCCATCGGGTTGCAACAAGCAAACCTTTTCATGATTCTCTGACACTGCTGCTAACATCATACCTTGGCTTTCAACGCCTCGCAGTGTTCTTGGCTCTAAATTTTCAAAAAGAATCACTTTTCGGCCCTTCAATTCCTCTTTTTTGTAATATGGCTTAAGGCCTGCCACAATTGTTCTAGTCCCTATCTCAGAACCAACATTAACTAGGAATTTATACAGCTTGTCTGCACCTTCAATGTCCTCTATTTCCAGAATTTCTGCAACCCTAAGGTCCAGGTCCTGCCACTCATTAAAAGGCACTTTTTCTGTCATGAGTTAATCCTCTCCTCTGAAAAATTTCCTCAATCTTTCAATGAATGTTTCTTTATCCCTGTCAGAATCATAATTCAATTCAAGGATCTTTGCTGCAATCTCTTTGTATGCTCTGGAAGCCTTGCTTTTTGGGGCTGTATACATAACTGCATTTTTCTCATTGATAGATCTTTTAACAGCTTCATCTTCAGGAACCATACCCAGAACGGGGGTCTCGAGCATTTCTTTCACAACTTCAGGTGTGAGCTCTATTTTGTCCTTTTTTACGCGAGTAACGATAACCCCCTTGACTGGTTTTTTCATTTGCTCAGCAAGCTTAGCTGTCTTTAGGGCGTCTGTGACTGCAGGCATTTCAGGATTAGTTACAATTATTATTTCATCTGCAATATCCATTGCACTTGATGCTTCAGGACCCAGCCCCGCGGCGCAATCTACAACAACAAATTCTGCAATATCTTTGAAATCTTTTTTGAAGTCCTTCAATTTTTCAGTTCTTGTCTTCTTGAGCTCTTTTATCGAAAGAGAAGAAGGAAGAATTTTAAGACCTGAGTCGTGCTCATAAACAGCTTCATATGGTTCTGCCTTTCCCCTAAGAACATGGTTTAGGCTTATTGGGACTTCAGGAGCATTCAAATGTATCCCTACGTTAGGAGTAGAAATGTTTCCATCAACAACAAGGACATTTTTCCCAAAATAATTCATTGCTGCTGCTAAATTTATCGCGGTTGTAGTCTTTCCCACCCCCCCTTTTCCAGATGTAATTACAATTATTGTTGACATTTTCAAAACCTAAAAATATCTTTTTACGGATTTTTACGGTTACGATAGAAGGAATTGCTTTGTTGTGCTTATAAACTTTTCTAAGTTTTCTGCATATACTTTCAATTTATCTAGATTAATATTTATTTCTTCTCCTCGGTAAAATACCTTTAAATTGACATTTTTTCTAAATTCACCACTTCTTTCTTTTCTAAGTTCTTCTATCTTCCTGAACATTTCATACATATCTATAACTTCTTGGAAATTTTTATCTTTTTTGAAAAGCGTCCGTACTGTCTCTATTTTACCAACAGGATTGGTGGGCACAGAAGAAATTTTCTTTTTCTTTTTCGCATGCTTAAGAATCTCATTTATTGCCGTCTCAATCATCTTTCTCCACCTTATAAGGAGATTTATAATCACATCACATGTCTTGGTATATTTCAAGCTCACATAGAGAAGATGATCTGCGCTTATTTTTTCCTGAATTATCTCTTCCATCTCTCGTTTATCTTTTTCTGTTTTCTTTTTTTTCATATTTGTTTAATTTCTGTGAGAAAAGTCCACACGCCTTCGTTTGTCACCCTTTTAATCATACCTATACGCCTCTTTTCTTTTTATGAGAAGTATAGCCTACAATGTATTCGGGCTTTTTATACTTTTCTCAAATATTCTGTTTAAGGATATTAGACGCTTTTTGTAAAATACTCTTTGCAGAAATGAGAAATTCTTTAGTTTTTTCAAGAGTAAGGGTCTTTGGTCTCATACCATTTGAAAGAATTACTATTTTTTCATCTTTCATAAACTCAAAGGGGCTAGCTTTATGGCTTTCGGCAAAGTCAAAAAGTTCTAGTGTAATATTTATTTCTTCAGAGGTAATATGATAACGGGGAGCACATCTTTCCTTAAATGTTCTGAAGTTTTCTTGGGCGTCTTTGTAAATTCTTATCCTCTTATAGAGATATTCATATTGCAGTATGGAGTTTATGCACATTATAACTGCATTTTTTGTTTCTAATATTACTTTTAGAAGTAGCCTCTTATCTTTGATTAGAGGAAAGGTCACATAAACTATGTGGTCTGCCTCCTGGATCATTTTTTCGGCCTTCTCTATACCC
>JBJKOX010000044.1:0-4596 GCA_046706965.1 Candidatus Pacearchaeota archaeon | reverse complement strand
GACTGTTGGATAAAATCTTCTATTGCATTCTTCTACACCTCCAAGATCCTTGAAAACATCTATTGTTGCACCTAACAAATATCCATTAAAAAATGCAAGTGCTGTGGATGCTGCGGTTGCTATCCCTATTGCTTTAGGATCATATACCCCTACAAAAGGGCTTAGATAAAGGAGAGGAGGGGTTATGAGGTTAAATGCCATCCAACTAGCAGTATCTTGAAGCGCCTGTTTCCTCTCCTTTGTTTTTTGTGTGATATGAAAACGTTTTCTTACTTGCTTACGTCCTTTATCTATAAATGTAGCCACCCCTAGGTAATTTGCTCCTGCAGAAACAAATTTTGCTTTTAATGATTCATAGACAGTCATATGGGCCCAATTTATTTCATAGTATGCGCCAGGTAAAAAAGACTCTGCAACGATTGCCGTAGCTACCACAGAATTGTAGATTATATTCTCTTTAGTGAAAGTTTTTTTTGCTATAGTTTTTACATTCTCCCTAGTCAGGTTTTTCCTTACAACATAAGCCACTTCTCTAATATTCTCTTTCGTTAATGAGCCTCTAGCTCTATCCACTAATGTTTTCTTTGTATGATTAGGGAAAAAATCCTCTCCCATTACCTCATCTTCCAGCGTTCCCATATGAAATCAATTAAAGATGTATTTTTAAATCTTAAGAAGTAAAAAGCAAAATTTATAAGCTGGTTCGTATAATCCTAACTAAGATGGTGAAGCAAAACAATCAACATCGGAGAGCATTAGAAAAAATTGCAGCCAGTCCAGAAAAATTTGGATTCCCTTCCCCTTCTTCTGTATCTATAGAGCAAAATCTTTTTCATAAGGGAAGGTTGCTTGCACAGCCAGGCCTTGTTATAGAAACCCAAAGGCCCCATGGGATTTACATTATAGAATATAAGGGGAATGGTAATGGTGAGCTTTTAGAAAGGGCCCAAAAACAATTAGCTCATGCTGTATGGTGGTATGGTAAATATAGGGGAGATGTTGAACCTGAGGAGATTCATACAATAATCATTTCTAGAGATGATCCTAGATATAGGGAGCTTTTAAGATGAAGCAAAAAATAAAAGCGATAATCTTCGATGTGGGGGGTGTATTGGCGGGTAAAACTTATTCAGGGCCAGAGCCCCCCTCTGATGAGATTCATATTAAGATATCAAAGAATCTGGGGATTAACTTAGACACATGGATCGATGCAATAGATTCTATCTATGGGGAATCCATTGAAGGTAAAATATCCCTTGAAAAAGCTAGAAGCATTATTTCAAAGAATTTAGGTATTGCCCCTAGAAAACTTGAACAGATCATAGTTAAGACATACAAAGAACTTTTCCCCCTCAATAAAAAAATTTGCGAATATGCTCTTAGAAAGAAAAAGGAAGGGTTCAAAATAGCCATCCTCTCAGACCAATGGCCCTTTTCAAAAAAAGCAATCATCAATTCTCAATTATCTAAAAAATTTGATTCTGTTATAATTTCATGCGATGTTAGGATGAGAAAACCAAATCCAAAAATCTATAAATTGAGTTTAAGAAAGCTTCACATTAAACCATCAGAAGCAATTTTTATCGACAATCGGGATTGGAATTTAAGACCTGCCAAAAAATTAGGAATGAAAACCATCCTTTTCAAAAACAATAAACAGGCAATACATGACATAGAGAATATTCTAAAATGACTCCTAATGAATTCCTAGAGAAACTTGAAACAGAACTTAAAATTTCAAAATCTTCCCCTCATACAATAAAAAATTACCTCCGATCAAACAAGGAATTCTTCAATTTTATAAGAAAGGCTCCCGAGAATATAGTAGAAGATGACATCAAAAGGTATCTCGCAGAGATATCTGGCAGATCTGCGATGTCCTTAATCGTCTTCCTTTCTGCAATAAAATATTCATTCCAAAACATTCTTAAAAAAGACCCTACTGCAGGAATAAAGCGCCCTAAACGTGAAAAACGTTTGCCCACTGTTCTCACTAAAGATGAAGTAAAAATACTCCTAAAATCAATAGAAAATAAAAAAAGTAAACTTATGATATCTTTAATATATGCTTGTGGATTTAGGGTGTCTGAACTTGTTAATCTCAAGGTTTCAGATCTGGACTTTGCAGATAATATAGGTCATGTGACTCAAGGAAAGGGGAAAAAGGATAGGATTTTTAATATCCCTGCTTTTCTGAGGAGATCTTTGGAGAAGCGTGTAAAGATTCAAACAGATAATCATGAAGAATACTTATTTACAGGACCTAATGGGAAACTTACAGGACGAAATATCCAAAAAATGATAAAAAAATACGCGCTTAAAGCAGGCATAAAAAAAGATGTTCATCCCCACACACTAAGGCATAGTTTTGCAACTCATCTTCTTGAAAATAATGTTGATATAAGGAAGATTCAGGAGCTCCTAGGTCATGCAGATCTTTCTACTACACAGATTTATACCCATATTTCAACAGAAGAGCTTAAGAAAATAAAAAGTCCAATAGATAATCTTTAATGAAAACAAAATCTTTCAACGAGCGCTGTTACGAAGTCCTAAGAAAAGTTCCTAAGGGAAAAGTCACAACTTACAAAGAAATCGCAAGAGCGTTACACACCAAGGCATACAGGGCTGTTGGTAATGCCATGAATAAAAATCCATATTCTCCAAAAGTGCCTTGCCATAGGGTTGTAAAATCTAATAGGGACATAGGAGGGTTTGCTTCGGGAACAAAGAAGAAAACTACAATGCTCAAAAAAGAAGGTGTAGTTGTATTTAAAGGAAAAATAGATTTAAATAAATACTTTTTTAGGTTATTGGGATAATGGGAAAAGTAAATTATACTGTTGTCTTTCTCTCGCTTTTAGCATTAGGTTGCATAGCACTTACATTCCTTATTAGCTGGTATTTTATTATAGCTGCGATTATCATAGTCTGGATCAACCAAAGAGAAATCCTGAAAAAGTAATATTATAAATACCCTCTAATTCAAAAGACTATGAAATGTATAAAATGTGGCTATGATTCTGAAGAGAACACTAAAAAATTTGGAGTGTCTCTTTGCACTGTCTGTATAAAATTTGCCCCTAATGATGAATCCTCTTTCAAAAAATACATCTCTGAAAAAGCAGATGGTGATTACTTAGAACCTTTTAGACGGTATTCAAAACCCTCCTCTAATCATAAAAAAGAAGCCATGGCAAAGAAGGCTATTCATGGAAACATTATGTCTCGCGCTCCTTTTGGGTACGAAATTTCCGAAGGAAAACTAATTCCTGCACAGAATTTTAAAGAAATAGAAGAGATTTTTGAAGAGTTTCTGAATAATAATATCAGTCTGAGCGCACTTTCAGAAAAGCATAAACTTTCTGTAAATGGTCTCAAAAAAATTCTTAAGAACTTTACTTACATAGGAAAGATAAAATTCAATAACCATATCTATGAGGGAAGTCACCAACCCCTAATTTCAACAACATTATTCAACCATGTTCAGAACAAAATAGAAAAATTAGGGATAAAATAATTATCTATAAGAAGTCTGTCTTTTTCTTCTAGCCTTTGAATCACCCGGCTTGTAAGCCTCTTTTCTTCTAACATCTGCAACAGTGAGGTTCCTATCGTATTCAAGATAAGCCTTTTCAAGATCCTTATTTTTCGTAAATGTAAGTATTGCCCTAGCAAGTGCAACACGCGCAGCCTCTACTTGTCCTTTCTCTCCACCACCTCGTGCAGTTATCTCCACATCAAAATTAATCTTTCCAAGTATTTTTTCTGCAATCCTCAAAGGCTCCTCTATTTTTAATTTGTCTAGGGTCTCAAGGTTTCCATAATCTTTTTTATTCAATGTAATCTTACCCACACCTTCTTTTATTATTGCTCTAGCGACAGCGCTCTTTCTCTTACCCGAAGTTATTGTTTTATTCATTTTCTCATCTCTCCTACAAGTATGAACTTATTCCCCTTTTCTTTACCTGCAACGATTTTCTTTTTATCTTCAAATTCCTTAGGAATACCTACATAGCATTTTATCCTTTTGACTGCTTCTTTCCCTCGTCCTGTCCTATGGTTAGGAATCATCCCTCTTATAGCTCTTTTAACTATCCTATCAGAGTCTCTAGAATGTTTTGGTCCTTTGTGTCCTGATCCTACCCTTCCGCGCTTTTCCCGGAAATTTTTTTCAATATCCTTTCTACTCCCAGTTATCATGACCTTATCACAATTTACAATTACAATTTCTTCTCCTTTTAGAGCTTCTTTTGCCACATAGCTCGCAAGCCTTCCCATCACGGCATTTGTTCCATCAATTATTTTCATTTTAAAATCCTGAGTCCTTTTGCTGAAGGATTCTTTTTTATTTCATCAATTATATAGCTTATTTCAATTTTTTGTTTTAATAGTTTCTCCTTAGCTTGTTCCGAAAAGTTTACGGCAACAATCTTCACCTTCTTATCAAGAGATCCTTCAGAAAGTATTTTACCCGGAACAACGATTGTCTCGCCTTCTTTAACTTCTTTGTTTAGTTCGCCGAGATTTAGACTTAGAAGCTTTCTTCTGGGTCCTGAAAGAACTGCAGCAACCTTAATCCACGCAGGATGCTTC
>JBJKOX010000043.1:0-4700 GCA_046706965.1 Candidatus Pacearchaeota archaeon | reverse complement strand
CTCCGTAACCATTGTTTCCCCAAGTAAATCCATCATACCCTGAACCAGAGGGGATAATGGATCCTACAGTATAATTCTCAAAACTATCAGAAAAATAAGGTGTAACATTGCTGCTTCCTGAACTTGTATTAATATCCCTTGCAAGAGTCACAATATCAAACAGATCAACCTTGCTGTCGTTATTAAAATCAAATGTGGAATTGTAAGACGCTTTCCCTTCAAAGTGCGCAGCAAGAATCTGCAAGTCAGTAATGTTTATTACACCATCATGATTAAGGTCAAGATTTATTGATGAAACAAGAATAATACTCGAGGTGATGACAAACGTAAAAACAATGCCATAAACCCAACTCTTTTTCATGCATTAGATAAATAAAAGAATTTTATAAAGATTTGTTTGATTAATCAATCACGAGGTCAATAATTTCTTTAGTGGATAATATCCTTACCTTATCCTGTTTTTTTAAGGCAGAATCATTACTCCATAAAAATGTCTTCTCCTTCAAGGCCAATGCAAGAAAATCAGCATCATCTCTGTCTGGAGCAATCTGAACAACTTCGCTGACATATTTGCTATAATAGGGCTCTTCAACAAAAGACACTTTCTTCTTAAGACTTGCAAAAAAAGAGGAAAATGTCCGCAAAGAAATCCCTGTCTTTTTAATTATTTCATCTCTATATTTCTTTATTTCATGCAGGGAGACATAAGGAGAAACAAGTTCAAATTCAGAATTTTCAATGAGTTTTTTTGTGAAAGACTCATTCCAGAAATAGCTGAAGAGGATATTTGTATCAATGACTATCTTCATTTTTTCTGCCTTTTCTTATTAGTCTTACGGCCCATTCATCAAAAGATTTTTCTTCTTTTAATTTTATTAACAATTCTTTCTTTAAAGCCAATTTATTTGCTTTTTCTTCTATTGAACTCCTGACTATATGTGTCCAGTTAATTTCGGGATTCTCTTTCATTATCTTCCTTGTTCTCTCAGGGATCGAGAAGGTTATACTTACCATAAGTAACATAATTACGTTGATTATTTAAATGTTTCCATAGGTTTGGATACCAGCTCTTTTTCATGCATTAGATAAAGAAAAGAATCTTATAAAGATTTGTTTGATTAATCTTCAGTTTCTACTCTTGGAGCCAGCAAGAAAGAGAGTTCCATAGTATTATCTCTTACGGAAAGATTCAAGGGATGGTCTGCAGCGAACTTTAAGGTTGTTTTTTCCATCATCTTTGATGCCTTTATGAATTTTTGAAGGTATTCAAGGCTGTACCTTGATTTGCAATCCTCTGCGGCAATCTTTGCCTCGTCCCCGGAGAACTCCGAACTTGCGCTGTTAAGCCCCTTTGCTTCTATGGTAAACCTTCCGTTTTTTATTATGAAAGAGCAGGCATCGGCTACGACCAAACAATCCTCAACTGAATCGATCAGGTCAGAAGAATTCAATTCGACCAGCGAGCTGAACTCAAGATTGGGCATCTCTTTTTCTTCGCTTTCAATGTCAATCAAGGCCAGCCTGAAGTTTCTTTTTATCTTGTCAAGAATCTGTATATTGAGCATGTTCTCCTGGCTGTCGATTATCAGTGTGCTTCTTGTTCCGCATCTTCTTAGTATCTTCTTCAGGCTGTCAAGGTTCACCCCGAGAGTTTCATTTCCCGATTCAAAATCAGAGAAAGCATTCTTCGGGAGAAGGAAGTGTACCATCGCAACGTTTGCAGGATCCATGGCAGTTATGCTGAGGCCTTCATCATTGACTTTTACCCTGACCTCCATAACCAGGTCTGAGATTACGTCTATTGCCTTGGACAGCATCCCGGGGTTCTCAAGTTTTACGTGCATTTTTTTTAAAGCAGGATTGCGCTTTTAAGTATTGTAATTGTAAAGAATAGTCTGACATACCCAACGATTAAAATGCGTTGGGTTCTGAAGTTGCTTGGATTAGCATTGCTTCTTTAGGCGTATCAGTGCTGCCTTTTGACATATCTCTGTCTATATCAAATTGAAGTATTCCTTTACTTTGTGCATACGCTAAATTAAATCCTGCATTAGCACCAGAATCTTCAACTTTTCCGCATTTCTTGCAGCAGAAAAGATTTCCATTTCTGTTTGCATTTTCTATATGACCGCATCCTGAACATCTTTGACTTGTATATTGCGGTTCAATGTAGAAAATAGGTATTCCTTGCTTTTTGGCTTTGTATTCTATCATCTGCCCTAACTGATAGAAACTCCAAGAGTTCAAAGAATATCTCTGCTTTCTTCTTGTTTTAGCAGTTTTCCTTATATTCTTCAAGTTCTCCAAAACTAAACCCCCTTTCACTTTCAGAGCATAATCAACTAACTTTCTGCTTATTTGGTGATTAATATTCTTAATAATATTCCTCTCACGATTTTTAATTTTCTTAACTTTTTTGTATTTTCCTTTTTTCTGCAAATTTCTCCTGATATTTTTGTATTTTTTATGAATGTGATTACAACTTTTTCCTAACTTCAAAACCTTTCCGTTCAAATCAGAAGCAACCAAAGTATGATGGGTCGTGTTTCTATCAACCCCAATAAAAGTTTTTGGCTTGACTAGTTCTTTATCTTTATAACTCGCAGAAATATAGGCATACTCTTTCCCGATTTCAATTTGGTTTATCTTCTCAAAGTTTCTATTAAACCAGATTTCTAAAGACAATTTCAAACAAGGAATATATATTTTATCATCTTTAATTTTTATTCCCTGATTTGGAATTGCAAGTTTAACTGATTTTACAGATTTTAATTTTTCATTTTTGGAATATTTTTTGAGAATTTGGTTTGCTATCATTGATTTCAAACCGATATGTTTTACATCTTTGCTTGAAATTGTTTTTGTATAAAATCCAATCCAAGCAATCTTTTCTGCTTTTTTTAATTCTTTGGAATAATCCTGCTCGTGCTTTAATTTATATGTTTGTATCATTTTATTTTGATTATTTGGACATAATCTCCTTCTCTTATTTCCTTTGCTTCTTTTGGGATTGTTACTGATTTCTGTTTTGTTTTTTTATTTATTCTCACTTTAACTATTATCTTATCCATACTATTTTAATAGTATTTATAGTTTATATATTTATCTATTATTTATGGCTCACTTTCATCCCACGAATAAATTGGTGGGCTTTCCCGTTCGCTTAGCGTAATTATATAAATCCTTTCATAAAGCTGCGGAGCTTTGGGTTTCAGGAAGAGGGTAAAATCCTTTTATGACTTCCTTTGCTCTGTCAATATATTCTCTTGCACCGGTATCTACAGTTCCTTCATAAGTGAACTTGCACATTATTCCCATGGTGACGCTCATCGCCTTTGAGCTTTCAGGGAGAGATTCTGTATCAATAAAGTTTGACATCTCAATAGACAATCCGTTTCTGTCTCTTAAGACGTATTTTGTTATTTCTTTAAATCCTGTTGGACTTTTAAACGAAACAAGAAAACTTCCGCCTATATCCCTGAAGGAAACTTCTTTTCTGGAATTTTCTGGAAGCACATCAATTCCCTTGGCATTCAGCTCCCTTATAAGGCCATCAATCGGTTTGCTGTGGATAGAAACAGGTCTTAAAAAGCCCCCTAAAGAGACAATAGATGTCTCTGCTATCATCAAATCTTCTTCAAGCATGCAATCTAGCTGTTTTTTCAATATAAAAACATTTATACTCTTAGGGATATGTCTAATTATCATGCCTGATAAAAAACCTCAAGGCCCGAAGGAAAAGAGAGTTCGGAGCATTACACATCTTTATTATTCCAGGCCGGAGATACAAAAGGCTCTTTTTGACTTTTCAAAGAACAGAGAAGCGGTGCCCAGATATTTCGAAGGATTTGGAAAGCGCCCAGATATGTTCCAGTATCCCGCGGACGCGTTTGAACTCGTGAAAAAAGGGGCGACAAGCTTCCATTGCTCCCAGGAACTATGGGAGAATCCTCTCGA
This sequence comes from Candidatus Pacearchaeota archaeon, assembly GCA_046706965.1. Lineage (GTDB taxonomy): Archaea > Nanobdellota > Nanobdellia > Pacearchaeales > GW2011-AR1 > ASMP01. The sequence continues at coordinate 743 of JBJKOX010000043.1, read as the reverse complement.
AGTCGAAACGGGAATGCCAAAGGAAAAGCTGAATGAACTTAGGAAAGGATGGGATCTTCTTCTTGACATTGATTCAAAATATCTTGACTACAGCAAGATCCTTGCGCAGCAGATTCTGAAAGTATTGAAATTTTACGGGGTAAAAAATGTAGGATTGAAATTTTCTGGCAGCCGCGGGTTCCATATGATAGTCCCATGGAAGGCATTTCCTGAAGAAATTAATGGCGTGAAAACATCTGATATGTTTCCTGAATGGCCCCGTATTTTGACTAACTTCATAATAAATGCGACGAAAAAAGAGCTGGTCGATAAAATCTCTGATCTTACTAAGCCAAACAAGTATGTAAGAGATTTCAAGGCTCCTAAAGAAGTAATGCCTGATTTGATTCTCGTTTCTCCAAGGCACTTGTTCCGCATGCCTTATTCGGTAGACTTTGATGAGCCTGTCTACCTAAAAAAAGGAAACAAAATACAATTAACAAAAATAGGGGACTTTGTCGACCAATTTTTTACTAAAGGGGAACGTATTCAGTCAGAAGATGTAGAAGAAAGCGGTTATGAAACTGCCTCATTGGACATGCAGAATAATAAAGTGCGGTTTAGTAAGATTACAAACGTTATTCGTCACTACATTAATGAAGATCTATTTTCAGTAAATCTCGAATCTGGAAGAAAAGTAAAAGTTACTTCAGGACACTCAATGTTTGTATTAAAAAAAGGGAAAATAGAGACAATAAAAGGTA
>JBJKOX010000042.1:0-7101 GCA_046706965.1 Candidatus Pacearchaeota archaeon | reverse complement strand
AATGTCATAATTCCCACTTCAGGAAGCTCTTATCATGAGTTTAGTGTCTGGAGCGATAAAAGCGGGTATTGTGTAATTGATCAGACACAAGCACAATGTTTCAACCTGGCTAATTAATCATTCTATTGCCATGAACTTATCTCTTCCTGAGTGTTTGGCTTTGTAAAGTGCTTTATCTGCGCGTTCCATAAATTTCTTCTTTGTATCTCTTGGCTTATATTGCGACAAACCTCCGGAAACAGTTAGATTATATTTTTTAAGCATCTTGTCTGATTTTATACTCTCGCGCAAACGCGAGGTAAGTCTCTTTGCCTTGGATAGGTTCGTGTTGGGAAGAAGGATAAAAAATTCTTCTCCCCCAAATCTTGAAATTATATCAGATCGCCTCATTGTTTTATTCAAAATCTTAGCAAGCTGAGCCAGCATCTCATCAGCCTTAAGATGTCCGTACTTGTCATTAATTTTCTTGAAAAAGTCTATATCTATTACCATCAAGGAAAGCTTTTCATTGCCTCTCTGGGCTTTTTCCATCTCCATTCCTATCATAGTATCAAAAAACTTAGAATTGTATAGGCCTGTTTTTTCATCATGGGTTGCTGCTTCATACAGCATAGAAATGGATTCATTCATCCTCTCAAAAAGCTCTCCTATCTGTTTTTTAAATTTCGGATCTAGAGCTGAAATCTGCTTACTAAGTCTCACCTTCTTTTCCATAATCTTAAATTGTAAAAACCGGTTAATAAAGGTATTGTAAACTTCACGATTAGAATAATTTATAAATACTTTTTTCTTATTAATTGTATGTGGAATTCTACAATGTGGGGAAGCATGTATGCGCCCGAAAGCTATAGGCAGGCGCTTTTCGGAGGATTGATTGGAGGATTAATTTTCGCAATTATTGCAGTAGCGGTTATATTCTTTGTCGCACTTTACATCTATCAGGCATGGGCTTGGATGAAAATTGCTCAGAAAAGGAAATACAAACACCCATGGCTTGCATGGATTCCTTTTGCTGCAAGCGCGATGAGGCTCCAACTTGGCGGATTTAATTGGGCATGGGTATTCCTTTTCCTAATACCTGTCTTCGGATGGATTGCGATTCTTGTACTCTTAACAATCTCAATTTGGAGAATCTTCGAGAAGCAGAAATATCCCGGATGGCTTTCATTATCGTATCCTTTGATGGTAATTCCACACTTGATGATATTCGGAATAGTTTACTTTGTAACAATAGGATTGGTTGCTTGGAAGAAGAGATAATCAATCACTTTCTGACTTCACTCGTTTTTTCGTATCTTAAGTAAAGCTTATCCAGAACATCTGTTACTTCTTTTCTTTTTTCTGCATCTCCAAGTCCCTTCCAGTCAAGAATGGCGAGGTCTACTTCTTCGTCTGTTTTTTCTATCGCTTCTCTAACCATCTCTTCTGTTAATGGAAATGCATGCTTTGGGATTATATGTGAAATTGCAGTGTTTGAAGTAAGTTGTATTTTATTGAAGTTTGGGCAGTAATGAGGGCCTCCTATCGCAATGGCTATTTCATTATGCTCTTCTTCATGAAACTCTTTTATAGTATCTGTTATTGCTCTAGCCATTATGAATCCAGCTCGCCTATCATTCCACTCTCCTTCAGTTGGTCCGATCTCTATAAAAACACATGGTTTACTTATCAATGGGCCGTGATGTGTTGCCTCTAAAGTGAGCTCGTAATTGTTCAGTTTATATTCTTTCATGTTTTTATCAATCTGTTCAAACACTTGTTTCATGAAGAATGCGGATGTCTTGCATATCTTACGTGGTTGGCCGCCGTATTTGGCTTCGCGCCAATTTCCTGGCGCATGAACAGAGAGTGTCTTATGGCCTTCATCTTTAGCTACATGCTTGGAAACAAATATTACAAAATCGGCCTGATTTATTCTTTCAGGGTCCAGGTTTTCTGTGTATATTATTTCATCATCAACAAGATAAAATCTAAAATCTTGTCCAAAATCATCCTGGAACTGGCTTAGTTGAGTGGTCATATTTATACCAGCAGGATCTTTCTTGCTTGCAACAATTAGAAATTTTTGGTATTTCATTAAAGGCAATATATTGAAGAAGTTTTAAATTTTATTGTGGTTTGTACACTTTATAATTTCGTAGGAGCACTAAGAAAATAGCCCATAAACTCCATAATGGCTAGGGCAGGTATCGCAAGAGTTGCCACACTTATCACATATCCATAGATTCCCATAAAACTTCTCCGCGCTACGACATTATACCCTTTCATATTTTCTGTCCGGTTTAGATAATCTACAAATCTGAAGGGAATAAAATCAGAACCTTTAAAGGAGACTAAATCTTCAAGTTCTTTCATTAAATTTTATAGAATTAGACTATAAAGAATTAACTAAATTTATTAACCCAAATAATTTAGGTGTTTAATGGGGATATTTCAATTTCTCGTAGGAGTAGTGGTTTTAGCGTTGGGAATACCGATAGGAGACCTCCTTAAGCATTTTACAAAAGATGAGACAAAACAAGGACAGGTATGGTTCAAATGGATCACAATCCTGGGACTGATTGGTGCATTCTTAGGATTAGTAATAGAGAATGACATAATTCTTTTCTCTTTTGCATTCATATCAATCGTAACAAGCAGAAACTTAAACAAAAATTAGAAATAAAAACAAATATTATTCAAAGAATAGCTTAACTATCTCTTTTTTTTCTTTTTACTTGCTGACTTTTTCTTAGCTTTCTTTGTTGCCATGGCGCAGCACCTCTTTATATTAAAGATAGGGCTTTTTGGTTTTTAAATAAATATAATTACTAAAAAAAGACTTCAAACTTTTCAAATTAAGAAATTTTAAAAATACAATAATCATGAAAGAATCATGTTATATCTAATTGGACTCGGTCTTGACGAGAAAGGATTTAGTAAAGAAGCTTCCGACGCTGTGAAGGATTCAAAGAAAATATATTTGGAAAATTATACTGTTGAATTTCCATACAATATTCACATACTTGAAAAAGAGTTAGGTGTAAAAATTTCCCCTGTTGACAGAAATTTTGTTGAAGATACAAAGAAGATTCTTTCTGAGGCAGAGAAAAAGAATATTGCGCTATTAGTTTATGGGAGCCCTCTCATGGCAACTACACACATCATACTTTTAGAAGAGGCCATAAAATCAGATGTAAAAACAAAAGTCATCCATGCTGCTTCGGTTTTCGATGCTGTTGCGGAAAGCGGTCTTCAAGCTTATAAATTTGGAAAGACCGCATCAATTCCAAAGTTTCCTGCTGAGAGTTATGTTGAAATAATTAAAGACAATCAAAAGATAAAGGCACATACACTTATTTTAATTGATATTGGGATGAGCTTTAGGGACGCATTGAACAGGCTTACAAAGGATTGCGACAAGAAGAAATTTAGCTTAAAAGAGATTGTTGTTTGCTCCCGACTTGGCAACAGCGACAAAAAAATTGTTTTCGGTTCTATGGATGATCTTCAGAATCTTAGTGTAAAACCCCCCTTCTGCTTTATAATTCCTGGAGAATTGCATTTTGTTGAGAAAGAGAGCCTAGAAAGGATAGGTATTTAAGACAATCATTTTAAAAATGTTGAGAGCTAATTATCAGGATGACTAATGACAGTGTAATAGATGAGCAAGAAAAGAAAATCCTAAAATTCTGGAAAGAGAAAGATATTTACAAACGCGTTAAGAAAAGGAATTCTTCAGGTAAAAAAATTTATTTTATGGATGGTCCGCCTTATGCAACGGGAAACATCCATATGGGGACTGCATTGAACAAGGTCCTGAAAGATATTGCAACAAGATATGGAAGACTTAGAGGATATGATGTTTTTGACAGGCCAGGTTATGATACTCACGGGCTCCCTATAGAAAACAAGGTTGAGAAAAAATTAGGATTCAACAGCAAAGAAGAAATAGAGAAATACGGGGTCAAGAAATTCATAGATAAATGCAAGAGGTTCGCGACTGAATACATAGGCGTAATGAATGAAGAATTCATGAATCTTGGAGTATGGATGGATTTTGACAATCCTTACCTTACACTGGACAAAGATTACATTGAATCAATATGGGATACGTTCAAGAAGGCGTATGAGAAGAAGCTTCTTTATCTTGGAAAGTATCCTGTGCATGCATGCCCTCATTGCGAAACTGCAGTCGCTTATAATGAAATAGAATATGAAAAAAAGACAGACCTTGCAGTTTATGTTAAATTTCCTCTCCTTAATGAAAAAAACAAATATTTGATAATCTGGACAACGACTCCTTGGACCCTCCCCAGCAACACAGGTGTTATGGTCAATCCGAAGTTTGATTATGTAGAAATAGAGTCAGGTAAAGAGACATGGATTGTGGCCAAAGGCAGGCTACAGGAGTTTGAAAAAAGAACGGGGAAAAAATACAGGGTGAAAAAAACCATCAAAGGGAAATCTCTCAGCGGCATTAGGTATGAAAATCCCCTCATTAAATATCTTAATCTACCAAAATTGAATGATGGGTACTGGGTTATCCTTAATGAAAGATATGTAAATCTTGATGAAGGGACAGGCCTTGTACATACTGCACCTGGATGCGGCAAGGAGGATTTTGAGGCAGGGCAAAAAGCTCATCTTCCATTATTAAGTCTTGTCAATATAGAAGGTAAATTTGACAGGGAAGCAGGCAAATATTCCGGAGAAAAAGCCTCGATAGCAAATAAAGAAATAGTCAAAGATTTAGAACATGATGGGTTCTTAGTTCATAAGGAATCATATACCCATGATTATCCCGTATGTTGGAGATGTAAGAGCCAACTTCTTATGATTTCAGTTCCCCAGTGGTTCTTCAAGATAAGTGAGATAAAATCCAAGCTTATAAAATCGAATGATGAAGTTAATTGGATACCTGATTATATGAAACTCAGGATGAAAGCATGGATTGAAGGCATCTCAGACTGGCCTATCTCAAGAAATAGGTATTGGGGAACACCCCTTCCAATATGGAGATGTAATAAATGCGATGAACAGAAAGTTATCGGAAGTATAGAAGAACTAGAAAAGATATCCAAGAAAAAAGTGGTAGAAGTACACAAACCAGAAATTGACGAGATAACATGGAAATGTAAATGCGGAGGGATTATGAAACGTGTCCCGGAAGTTCTTGATGTTTGGTTTGATTCAGGAGTTTCAAGCTGGGCTGCCCTGGGCTACCCTCAAAATAAAAAGCTGTTTGATGAGTTCTGGCCTGCGGACCTTAATATAGAGGGAAAAGACCAATTCAGAGGGTGGTGGAATTCACAATTAATACTCTCTGAAATAAGATTCGGGAAAAGACCATACAAAAGTATAGTAGTGCATGGCATGGTCCTAGATATAGGTAAAATAAAGATGTCCAAGTCTCTAGGGAACATAATCTCACCTCAAGACATAATAAAGAAATACGGCCGAGATATGCTTAGATATTATTTTGCGAAAATTTCAAAGGGCGAAGACTTTGCTTTTAATGAATATGAGTTCAAGGATATACAAAGACTTTTTCGCGTCATTACAAACATAAATAACTATCTTGATATGATAAAGAGTCAGAAAACCACACAGAAAATAAATCTTGAAGACAAATGGATTCTTTCCAAATTCAATTCTTTCCTAAGCAGCGTAGAAAAAAGCTATGATAGTTTCAGGTTCCCGGAGGTTACTCAGAAAATTGAAGACTTTGTCGTAAACGACCTAAGCAAAACATATATCCAAATAATACGCGACAGAGAAGGAGAAGTTTTTGATGTACTTAGAGAAATAAGGGATAAACTTCTTGCCATCATCGCCCCGATAATGCCTTTTATAGCAGAAGAAACGTGGATCAAGCTTTTCCATGAGAAATTAGTAAAAGAAGAAAGTATCTATCTTTCAAGCTGGCCAAAGATTGATTCAAGGAAAATAGACAAAAATTTGGAGGGCCGATTCAATATGATTATGGGAATAATAGAGTCAGGCTTGGCTGCGCGAGATAAGGCAGGGATAAATTTGAGATGGCCCCTTACATCCGCCACAATTATGGGAGAGGGTCTCAAACTGAAAAAAGAAGATGAAGAAATAATCATGAATCAATTGAACGTAAAGAAAATTATCTATAAAGAAAGTAGTGTAGACAAAAAAGATATTTCTGTGAACTTGGATACCACCCAAAACATCGAGCTAGAATCTGAAGGGTATGCACGAGAAATTTCAAGACAGATCCAGGCATTCAGAAAAAAGCTAGGCCTTGAGAAAAGCCAGAAGGTTGAGACGATCATTCTTACTGATGATGGGTTCGCCAAAGTCCTTGAAAGCCAAAAACAGTACATACAGGATAGAACCAATTCAAAAAAGCTCGAGGTGAGAATATCCGGGAAAGAAACCTTTAAAAATATTACAGACTTCAGTATAAAAGAAAAAAGAGGGAAAATAGCAATAATCGTTACCAAGCGGTGATGGTTTTAAGGTTACTCTTTTATCATAACAAAATTTAAAAAGGAAAAGAGGTTATTTCAATAGATTAAAATGATTGTCAAAGAAGAGTTTTTAAGCAGGTTGAGAAAAATTTTCGACCTCAACCTTTACGAAGTTAAGGTATGGACGGCGCTTCTTTCTCGGGGTACAAGCACTGCGGGAGAACTAAGCAATATTTCTGACGTTCCAAGATCAAGGACATATGACATCCTAGAAAGCTTAGAGAAAAAAGGTTTCATAGTTATGAAGCTTGGAAAACCAATAAAATTCGTTGCATTAAAGCCAGAGGAAGTTGTTGAACGTGTAAAGAGAAATCTTGTGACCGATGCCAAGGAAAAAACAAGAAGGCTTGAGAAGTTGAAAGGTGATGAAGTTCTTGAAGAGCTTACAAGCTTATTCACAAAAGGAGTGAAGTTCGTTGAACCTTCCGATCTTTCCGGAAGCCTGAAGGGAAGACAGAATCTATACAATCACCTTGATATGATGGTCCGTGAAGCAGAGAAAACAGTAACAATCATGACTACTGCTGAGGGCCTGAGCAGGAAATTTGAGGTTTTAATGCCTAGCCTCGAAAAATGTAAGAAGAGAGGAGTTAAGGTAAGGATGGCCGCTCCTATAAAC
>JBJKOX010000041.1:0-4120 GCA_046706965.1 Candidatus Pacearchaeota archaeon | reverse complement strand
ACTTAACTCTGCACCAGAATAGGATATATTAAGGGTGATATTGCTTAGACTTCCACTTAAGACGAAGATGTTTGAAAGTTTTATTATTCTGCCTGCACCAATGTTTAATGGGTTTATGCTTATTGATTTAAGTAGATTGTTATCTCCATAGATATTAACTGCGCTCTCTGAAGATTGTTGAAGCCCGTTGTTTCTTATTATGAAGTCTACGTTTAGGTATCTCCCTTTCATTGACGCATTCGCTGACTGAAACTGCAAATCAGGCTCGCTGGGATAGGAATACAACTTATTTATCAGTGCAATGGAATCATTACCTATTTGTTGTCCGCACTCGCTTATGGGGTACATGACATTGTTAGGATTTTTTGAGTGAATAAACCCTAGGGCATGGAACAGTTCATGAATTTCAACAAGAGGCATATTACAATTAGACTGTCTTATCAAAAGCACATCTCCTTTTGTTATAACACTGAACGAACCTGCTTGAGTTATATTTGCAGGACCCCCTTCTCCTGCTATAAACATGCCTCCTTCAAGTTTTACATTGCTGTTGCAGGTTATTGAAATCTCTTCCCCTGATTGTACTGGATAAAATCTCAATACTGTTAGGTTCTCTATTATTGAAAAAGCCTGATTCATCTCATCTTGTTTTTGCAAGGTGCAGTTTGAAATCCTGTATGAAATTCTGGAATCAGGATAACGCATATTAGGGTAGAATTGCATTGTGTCGTTTCCGGAATTGTTTATTATAAAGTTATGATTTCCTGATGATATTGAAGTGAAATTTATCTGATTAAAAGGTATCAACCAGTAGAATATCAATAGTGTGAAAACTAGCAAGAAAAAAAGTACACCTAAGGCATGCTTCCAAGACATTTTCTAGTTAAGATAACGATATATTTAAATTTTTCAACAAAATAAAAAATAAGAAAAAAATAACTGAAATTATTGAGTGTTTTCTGTACTTTGTTTCTCTTGTTCGTTAGTACTTGTATTAACACTCGTGTTGTTTGTAGCAACATCTGCTTGCTCAGGCGTCTGTTCAGAATTCTCAGATTCTTGTGGTGTCTCTGCAGCAGCAGCCATTGCTGATTCAGATTCGCCTGCGGTCATATCAGGTTTACCGGGAAGCTGTGGAACTGGCTGAGTCGGTGCCGGAGCATCCTGCTGTTCAGGTTGAGAAGCTTGTTGCACTGGCTGTTCGGGTTGAGATGCAATATTTGCATTCGGTTGTTCCTTAACTTCTTCTTTTTGTTCTTCTTCCATTTTTATCAACTCATTTAATTCAAAATCCGAAAGAAAAAACCTCTTTTAAAATTTTGGGTTTATTCATGAGTAGTCTAAATTATCTTCTTCTAAATGATCTTTGTCGAGACATAACTTTTTGGCGTCTAGGACTCCAAGAATCTCTTTCTTGGTTTCTTGTTCTGCGCGTGAAGGTTTTTTCTATTCTTACTTGATGTATATAGGGCGTCTTCTCTTGTTTTATGTTTGTATTTGCAGAGAGTTTGCTTGTGATTTTTCTAAAATTATCATAATCTCTGCTAGCAAGAATGTTTATTGCTTCTCCTTCTCTACCTGCTCGCGCAGTCCTCCCAATCCTATGCACATATTCCACCGGATCTTTTGGAATGTCATAATTGTATACATCTGTTACACCTTTTATGTCAAGTCCTCGTGCAGCTACATCTGTGCAAACCAATACATTGATTTGCTTTTTGTGGAAATCTTCAATTATTCTAAGGCGCTTTTTTTGATCCAATCCTCCATGGATTACGCTTGCGTTTATTCCCTGCTTTTGGAGATTCTTAGCAACAAAGTCTGCATTGCCTCTTGTATTACAGAAGACCATTACAAGTTTTGATTTCTCTTTTTTTAGGAGCTGAACCAATAATGAGAACTTCAGAGAGTCAGGAACGTCATAGTATCTTTGCTTCAATTTTGAGGGATCGACATTCCCTGATACTGAGATGATTTTGGCATTGTGCGTGTGTTTTTTTGCGAAATGGTCTATATCTGCAGATACTGTGGCTGAAAACATCATCGTCTGTCTGTCTTTAGGGCAATTCGATATTATATGCTCAACATCTTGATAAAAACCCATATCAAACATCCTATCGCATTCATCAAGAACAAGTATCTTTACGTGATCAAGATGTAGCGTACGCCTATTCAAGTGATCTATTATTCTTCCAGGAGTTCCCACAATTACATCTGCATTGTATAGGTGCCTTATTTGGCTCTCAATATCCACCCCTCCATAGATGGCAAGTACCTTGACTCCCTTAGAATCAGTATATTTTTTGATATGACTGGCAACTTGCTCTGCAAGTTCACGGGTCGGCGTAAGAATTACAGCTTGCACATATCCTTCAGGCTTGAGATTCTGTACTATCGGCGCTGAGAAAGCCAGTGTTTTTCCAGAACCTGTGGCTGAACCACCGATTATATCTTTTCCCTTGAGTGCTACAGGGATAGATTTTCTCTGGATGTCTGTAGGTGTTTCTATCTTAAGATTTTGTAGCCGTTCCGCTATTTCATGCTTGAGTCCAAGTTTCTCGAATTCTTTTTCCATTTTGTATTTAAACAATAACATTCAGAAGAATATTCTGAGCGCAAGTCCGTAGTGCCATCGCGAATGCGCTCACTAAGACTCGCTTACTGTTTATCCTTAATAATAAATCGAGAAAAAATAGATTTATAAGTTTTTGGATTATTTTTCAAAAATTATTGATTCTACATCAGCTCCAAGCTTTTTCAGGGTTTTTCTTACTTCAAACATGAACAACGGCGGTCCGCAGACGTAGAACTTCCGTCCTACAAAATCTTTTATGTGTCGTTCAAGAAAATTTCTGTCTACCCTTCCGTTTTCATATCCCTTAATCTGCTGCTTTGTAAGGGTTAGTATAAGATCTGTAGGAGAGTCCTTGAACATCTCTTTTAATTCTTTTTCAATGATTATATCACGTTGTTCTTTGTTTGAGAAGATAAGTCTGTTTCCTTTCAATTTTCCTTTGCGTTTCAGATCTCGGAGTATTGATATAAATGGAGTTATTCCTGCTCCACCTGCTATGAATACTCCTGGTCCTTGATAGATAAGAGTTCCGAATGGCTTTTCTATCTCTAGTTGTGTTCCTATTGGTACCTGTTCAATCTCCTCTGTGAAATGATCTCCATCATGATATACCTTCATTATGAATTCTAGAACAAGATCTTCAGGTAGGTTTGCAAATGTGAAAGGGTGCTTATTTCCTTTCATCTTTCCCGAAGAGAAAGATATGTCAGTGGCTTGTCCACATATAAATTTGTAGCTTTTTGGCTTCTCAAAAATTACACGCAGAACATCATGCGTTACGAACTCACGCATCAGAATCTTAGTTTTCATGAAATGAGAAAATTACAAGATTATTTAAGGGTTTAGGAGAAATAAATCTTTTAGAATAATAAACCTAACGTCTTTTCTTTGACTTGCTAAGCTTTATCAATTTTTTCACCTTAGAAGCTTTTGACTTTTTGCTTGCACTTCTTCCTTGTCTCTTAGCCTTTGTTTTCCGTGTAACTTTCTTTTTCCCTGACCTCTTTTTCTTTGCCATGATTATAGGGCTCGGTGAAAAAGTGCCATAAATTGTGTCTGATTCAACTTTCTATCTGACGAATTTTAATGGTTATCTTTTTCGCGTTGTAATGTAAGCTTAGATAATGCTGGTGGCAATTTAGTGAGTTATAGCCCTGTCACCAAATCGATAGCTGAGCACCATATAGAGGCTTTTACAATCGCATCCTTTTCAGGACAACCGACTATTTCTTAAAATATAAATTCTTTATAAAATTTGCGAATTTTCCGAAGATAATTTCTTAATTCTAGAGTTAAAACAAATACACCCACGCCGAACACTCGGCATGTGAGCGTTTTTGATGAGCGTCTTTTTTTGTAGCCTGATTTAATTTAGTTTTCATCGACAATTGTGTGGATCTCGTGACTTTTTAAAGATTGTCGAGATGGAATGGATGAAAAATTAATCTTATGAAAAACTCTTATCTAGTTAGAAAACGAGAGAGGTCACAGTATTTAATTAAAAAGAAATTTCTTCAACTTTTTAAAGGCCTTAATTGTATTTGC
>JBJKOX010000040.1:0-5431 GCA_046706965.1 Candidatus Pacearchaeota archaeon | reverse complement strand
AGTTGAGTGTAATATTGACTCCAGTTGCTGCAAACTCCACCCTGGCTTTCTAATTGGCTGAAATTAAGCTGTTTCCCAAGATTGTTTATGTTATACTTATAGAAGCTTTCTGTCTTGTCAACAACGCATGTGCTTGAATTCTGAAGATTTTCGTTGACGCATTCCTTTACGATATCATTCATAGTTTGAGGTGCATTTGGGCTGAATTTAGCCATGATAAGAGGCGTAGTCAGTGCAACTATTGATAGAATTCCAATTACAATAACCACATTAAGTATCCTTATTTTTCTTTGAATTTCATTCTTTTTCATATAAAACCCACCAAGAAAGCATATATAAATGTTTCTATTTGTTACTATTACAGGATTAATACATTTTTAGAAGTAGAGTATCCATGCGAAAATTTTCTCAAAAAACATCTTTTCCATTGCAATAACATGGGCCTTGTAGCCAAGTTTTTCAAAATTAACCTCTTCGGATAAAGAACTGGTGATAAGAAATATCTTCCCTTCAGAGGCAAGATGTTTTTTAGCTTGGCTTAGAAATCTTAAGATAATTTCATTGCCCTTTTTACCTCCTGTGGTCTCACGCCTAGATGTTTCTGGTTCAAGTTTATCTAAAGGCAAATAGGGGGGATTGAAAGTGATTATGTTAAACCTACCCTCTATATTCTGAAAAAGATCTGATTTAATGCAGTTAAATCCTAATTTTTTGCAGTGATCCACGGCTTCCGAATTTATATCTGCACCAGCCGCGTTTTCTTTTCTTATGCCTGCTTTTACTGCTTCTTGCAGAACAATGCCTGATCCGCAACCCATATCAAGAAAATTCAGGTTTTTATCTCCCTTCGCTAAATTAGGGATCTCTTGCTTCAATGCATTAGATAACAGATAGGAGTCTTCAGCTGGTTCATAAATAGCCATTTTATTAGATGTAATTCATCTCTTCTTTCTTGCCTTTCTGGTTTTCGTTCCCATCTTTGAGAAAACAAAAATATAAAGGATAGGGAGAATTCCTACCGTGTTGAAGATTAAAATACATACGAACCATGCAACGCTTTTGTTCTGTGCAGATCTCCAAAGGCCAAGTCCTTTCCAAATTGCCTCCCAAATAGCCAAGATAACTATCAACCATATTATTCCCAAAGGTAAATTTCCCCAAATTCCTAACGCTGCCATAACCTAATGAAATAAATAGAGAATTTAAATGTTTTGGAAACGCCCAGAGAGGGAATCGAACCCTCGAGCCCCGAAGGGCCCGGATTAGCAATCCGGTGCAATACCACTATGCGATCTGGGCATAATGGATTGAGAAATAAATTACTTATAAGGTTTTCTTCTTAGTTTAATGATTTCCAATACGTGTGTTCGAAAGTTTTATAAGTGATTTATAGGTAATTTTCATATAGCGAGGTAGAGGAGTCTGGAGTCCTCGTCGGGCCCATAACCCGGAGATCGCGTGGTTCAAATCCCGCCCTCGCTATTAATCATTCTAAACCTTCTAAGAGTTAAAAAAACTTAAAAACAGGGCTCTTTTAGCTTTTAGATGGCTGAGGATGAAAGTCTGCAGGAGGAATTTCTTCTAATAGGTGTGGATGAGGCAGGAAGAGGGCCAGTTATAGGTCCAATGGTCATTGCAGGGGTCTTAGTAGATTCTGTGACTGCAAAGGATTTCAAGAAGAAAGGAGTCAAGGATAGCAAACAACTCACAAAAGCGCGTCGTGAATTCTTTGAAAAACTTATAAAAGACAAATCAAAAGATTTTCATTCTATACTTATCTTCCCAAACGAGATAGATGAAAGCAATAAACATGGGCTAAAGCTAAATGAATTAGAAGCGATTGCAGCTGCAAAGATAATAAACAAACTTAACGCAGAAAGTTCATCTAAAGGATTAAAAATAAAAGTTGTTGTGGATTGCCCTTCTCCATCAATAAACAAATGGCAGGATTTTTTGAAGATGCATATAGAAAACCTATCAAATCTAGAAGTCTCTGCTGAACACAAGGCAGATAGAAACCATCCTTCTGTATCTGCGGCATCAATTATCGCAAAAACCGAGCGTGATCGTCAAGTAGAAAAGTTGAAGGAAGAATATGGGGAAGATTTCGGATCAGGATATTCTCATGATCCTAGAACCAGGAAATTTCTTGAAAAGAATATAAAAAAGCATGATGGAAAGGGTCTCTTTAGAAAGACCTGGAAAACATGGCAAAAAGCCAATCAAGATCACGATCAGAAGAAACTCGAGTTCTAATTCCGAACACTTAAAAACTTATTTTTATTTGTTCACCAATGGCAAAGCGAATTTTGATTGTCTCGGCCCATCCGGATGATATGGAATTTGGATGTTCAGGAACTGTAATGAAATTTATTGAAAAGGGTTATGAGGCTTTCCTAGTCATAGCAACAAATGGAGAATCGGGATGGAAAATAAAAAATGCCTCTAGGGCCCAGAGGGTTAAAACCAGAGAAGAAGAGCAGAAGAAATCCGCAAAAATACTTGGGATAAAAGAAGTAATTTTTCTTCACCATATTGATGGTCAGCTTGAGAATTCCCTCAAATTCCGTTCAGAACTTGTTAAGATAATAAAGAGGTACAAGCCCGAAGTAGTTTTTACTTTTGACCCTGCAAGTCTTCTAACCTTTGAAAATCTGAATCTTAGCCATAGGGACCACAGGGCCGTGTCAACTGCAGTTTTTGATTCTGTATTTGCTGCAAAAAACAAATTCCTTTTCCCGGGAGAGCCACATAAAGTAGATAACATTTTTTTCTTCGGATCAAAAGAACCAAATCATGAAGAAGATATAACAAAGTTCATTGACCGAAAAATCGAGGCCCTGAAACAGCATAGATCCCAGTTCCCTGATTTCGAAAAAATTGAGCAGTTCGTCAGAGAGTTCATGTCTAACAAGTCCAAGAAAGGTTATTCAGAAAGTTTCAGAGTTGTAAAAGTCATTCAAATGACCTAACATCAATTTTAAAAAACTCATTCTCTTCTCTGTTTGATGACTTATGTAAAAAAATTGGTGATGCACGGCTTCAAAAGTTTTCCAAAAAGAACAGAAATCCCTTTCACGCCGGGCATAAATGTTATATTAGGTCCTAATGGTTCTGGAAAATCCAATATCTCTGATGCTCTGTGTTTTGTCTTGGGGCGTTTGAGTGTCAAATCTATGAGGGCTGCAAAAGCAGGAAACCTTGTTTTTGTGGGCTCAAAAGCTGCAGCCGCGGCAAAAGAAGCATCCGTCGAGATAACCTTTGTTAATTCCCAGAAAACTTTTTCTGTAGACAAGCCAGAGATTGTGATAAGAAGAATTGTAAGGCGTAATGGCCAGAGCATTTACAAGATAAACGGAGAAACTAAGACGCGTCAGGAAATACTTTCTTTGCTTGCCCAAGGAGGCATAGATCCTCAAGGATTCAATATTGTGCTCCAAGGGCAGATTCAAAATCTTGCTAGAATGCTTCCGGAAGAGAGAAGGGGAATAATAGAAGAGGTATCAGGGATAGCTATCTACGAATCAAGGAAGGAAAAATCGCTTAAGGAACTTGAAAAGACAGAAGAGAAACTTAAGGAGATAGGTTCTATATTAAGGGAGCGAACAGCATATCTTGCTAATCTTGAAAAGGAAAGGCAGCAGGCGCTGAGATTTAAGAAACTGGAAAGCGATGTGAAGCGCCTTAAAGCAAGTATAATAAATAATGATCTATCCAAAAAGAAAAAGCAACTTCAAGGTGTAGAGGCAGAAATAGAGAAAAAGGACGTTGAAACGGGAAAGATAAAAAGTTCAATAAAAAAATTAGAAGCAGAGATATCAAAGATAAAATCTTCCGTAGACAAGATAAATTCCACAATTCAAAGTTCTACCGGTTTTGAACAAGAGAAGATTAATAGGGAAATTGCAAATATACGTGCAGATCTGGCTGGAATGAATGTCAAACTTGAAAGCAACCAATCAAAGATTTCAGGATTTTTGAATCAAAAAAAAGAGATCCAAGAATCTATACGGGAAACAGAAGAAACATTAAAGGATCTGAAAAATGAACCTCTTACGACAACCAAGAAAAAAAAGGAATTAGAATCCAAAAAGAAACAGCTGGATACTCTTGAAGAACTGAGAAAAAAATTTTACATTCTAAAATCAGAGCTTAACTCTGTAGGAGAGAGAATACAAGACAAGACGAATCTTCTTAAAAATTATGAAGACGAATCAGACTCTGTTTTAAAGGAGATGGAGTCTATTTCAATAAGCTTGTTTGATCAAAGGGCTAGCCCTGAAAAGCTCCATTTATTAAAATCCTCTTTGGAGGAAAAAAGAGGTTCCCTGGGCGCGCTTATGAAAAAGGAAGCCGAACTTGAAAAAAAGACATTTGTTAATGAAGCAGAAATTGAGAATCAAGATAAGATAATCGAGAAAATATCAAAGATGGATGTTTGCCCCATATGCAAAAGCAAGATTACTCCAGAGCATCTTGAAGAGATAAAATCGGAGATAATGCCCCAGGTTGACCTATTGAAAAAGGAAATCTCTTCAGCCGACAAAGAGCTGAAGTCAATATACGGAAAAAAAGAGATACTCTCGCAAGATATTGGAGAAATAACTGATAAAATATCAAAGACTGAGCTGGACATAAACAATATCTCTAAGATAAATGACCTTAAGGCTCGCGTAAAATCTCTTCACGAAAATTCTGAACGTGTTAGGGGCGAGATCTCCGCACTTGAAAAGAGACGTACATATCTTGAGTCACAGATTCGTGAAAACTCCAATGTAGAGCAGAAATATGAGACTCTAAATGTTGAGGTTCAAGAAATTTCCTTGAGGACGAAAGAAACTGTGAATTCAGAGGTAGCATTTAAAGAGCGCGAATTGGAAAGGCTGAGAATATCCTTGAAGCAGATTGTTCGCGATGAAAAAGATGCCAGGGAAGACCATGAGAGTCTTAAGAAAATTGTTGATGATAAACAGGCGGCACTAGATATTAAAAGAAAGCAGGAATCAGAACTGGCGGAAAAATTCAAAAAACTTATCTCCCAGAGAGATTCATATCATGGAAGGATAAGGGAAATAGAATCTGAGATACTTTCAACCCAGAATACTCTTCATGTTACGGAGCAAGAGATTAACGAGCTTAAAATAGATAAGGCCCGTGTTAATGCAGAAGCAGAAAACCTCGAGTCAGAGTTCATGGAATTTGCAGGAATTGAGCTTATTACAGGAAACAGGGAATCTCTTGTACAAAGGCTTGAAAAAACACAGGCTGCGCTTTCAAATACAGGAAATGTAAACCTAAGATCCCTGGAAGTCTATGATGAAATAAAAAAAGAAAATGACTCCATAAAGGAAAAATCTGAGACCATCACAAAAGAAAAAGAAGGGATACTTAAGATTATCAGCGAGATCGATGTGAAAAAGAAAAGGGCCTT
>JBJKOX010000039.1:0-8421 GCA_046706965.1 Candidatus Pacearchaeota archaeon | reverse complement strand
CTGATAAATCAAAGCATTAATGAGTTTGTTAAAGAGATTTATTACAAAAACTATAATTGCGGGTTCTGGAATTGTTTTGGAAATAATCAACTTCCCTTTTTCCTTGTGTCTCAGCAGGCTAGGGATTATTGGAGGAGTAAATTTTACTCTTCTTTGATACTCTCTTTAATCTTAATTACACTATTGTTCTTTTTATTGGAAAAAAAGCTTAATCTACCTATCATAGTAGGGGCAATTCTGATAGGGGCATCCTTACCTCTGATAAAACTAGGATCTATTCTTTCAGCGTTTTTAGGATACCCTTTTATAATATTCTTTAAGATATTTTTTAGTCAGGCTGCGAGAGTCTTCTGGATTAGCGCAGGAATTGGTGTATTTCTTATTGCCTTAGGCATATCCTTGAGATTTGTCAATAGCAGCGCGATTGAATGGCTAGGGAAAAAGATTGATGAATCGAATGCGAAGAGTAAGAAAGATACTGGTTTAAAGCAGGTGAAAGATAATCTTGCAAAGTTAAATAATATCAAAAAAGACAAGATGAAAGAAAAGAAAAAATAATTATTCTTTTTTATCCTTGCTTTTGTCGTGCTCCATTCTATTCAAAAATCCTCTGAGGAATTTGCTATGGTCTTCGGAGTGTCTTATTTCACTGACAATAAAAACAGCTATGCCATCACGTGTGTGCTTCACAGCCTTGATGTCTGCGCGCATTCGGTCATATATCTTCTCGGACAGAAGAAGCTCTTCTTTTGCTTCAGAGGCTATCTTTTTTGAAGAGGTGACAAGTGTCCCCATGCTCATAAACTTTAATACACCTTGTTCTCTTTTAGCAATTATTGATCCATAATTCATAGATATACCAAAGTCTATTCTTTGTTTGAAAAGTTTATTATGGTGTATAAGGATCTCTTTAATTTTCATCGCTAATTCAAGAGCCGACTTTTCGTTTTTGAATGTTCTTGTTATTGCAGGGACAAAGAGGAAGAATACCGTGTCATGATTTTCATAAGTTGTTGCTTTTACGCTATCAGCTAGATCTGCTAATTTTCGGAAGGTCTCACTCGTACCCTCATTTTTCTTTTCTAAATCTTTTATATTCTTCATCTTGAGCGCTACCACACTAACATCCTGTTTTTCACCTTTTATAGATAAAGACAATTCTGCTCTGTTTTTCGCAGGTATTATTATAGCTTGTTTTGGATTCTCAATCACTGGCTTTTTTTTATGTCCTCTCTTTGAACTTATATATCCTATGAATGTTTTCTGATACCCTTTTCTATAAACTATAAAAGCTACGAATCCAAGTATGAAAATAACAAAAACCCATAGGAGAGAACTGCTCATGAATCCTGAAACTCCGCTTCCACTTTTTTTAACATCAACAGCATTTCCTGTTAGAGATACTTCTTTTGAGATGCTATTATTCGCTCCTACGGATATCTCGACTTTATATTTTCCATCAGGGGCGGAAAGAGTGTATTTTTGGCTCTGATCTACACCAAGATAAATATTAAGGTTAAGTGTAGAGTTGCCTATCTTAATCAGTGCTGTTTTATTGTAAGGAACATTCCCTTTGTTTGTTGCAATAATTGTTTGGTTTATGACTTGGATGTCTACGCTTTCTTTTGGTACAATATTAAATGTTGATTGACTTGTAATTTTGTTTGACACTGCAACAACATTCCATATTTCCGGAGCAGTGTCATAAGCTATAGAATAATTTACAAACTGGCCTGTTGGTACTTCTTCCTGACTTAATATCTTGCTGTTATTGTCTTTTATTGTTATGAAAACCTGAGAGTTTATCGGATTTCCTGTTTGGTCATGGAGTATGGCCTTTACTTTAACATTCGTGCCCGGTTCCACACTTGAATTTTCAAATATTATTTCTAGGCTTGTTGGAACCTGATTTATTGCTATGTTCTTGTCAATTAGTCCTGAGTTTGTGATATTGCCTGAGATGTCTTGTTCGTATACTTTTGTTTCTAGTAGGTATTCTCCTGCAGACATGCTTTTTGGGAGCACCATATTTACTGAAAATTCACCATTGTTCACTGTCCCTAGTTGCGTTATTGGCGCTGAAGAATTTCCCAATATCAATGAAAGGTTCAACAATCCATCGACCGACTTTCCATCCTCTTTTACAGCTGTCCCTTTTACTGTTAAGGTGTCTCCGGGATTAAGCTGTAGACTGGAAAAAGTCGCGTTTAAATTAATACTTGAAGAGATAGTAAATTCATTTGTTAAAGCATAGTCCGAACCTAGATATGCTTTTATTTTACATGTACCTGACAGGCCTCCTATGGTCCCTTTAGTTATTATAAGTGTTCCATCAATGTTTTCTTCCTGCCCTGCTGAGATGCTTACCCCATTTTGATAAAAGTTTACTTCATTACCATTGCAGAGAAGATCCATGTAAAAAGTACCTGCGACATTGGTTGTCGTTTTTAATGTTACAGGGATTGTAATTGCATCTCCGAAATTGTATACTGACTGGGGTTGAGTATTGATTATTACCTGAGCAGAAACTGCAGGCACTATTACAAAAAGTGCAAGGGCAACTACAGAAAAAACCAACGCTCTTTTCATTCTTTAAAAAATGAAAACTTATTTATAAATATTCTTGTGACAAAATGATTGGATATATTTAAAAAACAGCATGACTTTTGTTTTCCATGAAGAGGTATACACGGGAGATCAAGGGATTTGTTGATCCATGGGAGGTTTCAGGAGAGATTGATTACGATAAATTAATCAGGGAATTCGGAGTCAAAAAATTCAAGGATATGCCTAGCGTGTTCAAGAAAAATGTTCTTTTTCGGAGGGGAATTGTTTTCGCGCAAAGGGATTTTCAGAGAATTTCTTCGGCTATCGAAAACAAAGAAAAATTTGTTATGATGACGGGGCTTATGCCTTCAGGTAAGTTCCATATCGGGCACATGATTCTAGCTCAACAAATAATCTTTTATCAGAAACTGGGTGCGAAGGTTTACATAGCCGTCGCAGATCTTGAGGCATATAATACTCGGCAGAAGCCATTAGCCGAGCTGAGGAAGATTGCTATTGAGGATTATCTTAAGAATTATATTGCAATGGGGCTTAAACCGGAGGGCTGTGAATTTTATTTTCAGAGTGCGCGCTCGGATAATGCTAATAAGAGTAATGCATATTATAGACTAGCTTCAAATTTCTCAAGGTATGCAACTTTCAACGAATTTGAAGGTGTTTATGGCGAAATTACTCCAGGAAAGATGAACTCCTCCTTGATCCAGGCCTCAGATATGTACCATGCGCAGTTGCCTGAGTTTGAAGGTAAACCCTTACCTACTTTGATTCCTGTTGGAATAGATCAAGATCCTCATGTTAGGATTGCGCGCGATATGGCCAGGAGAATAAGAGATCATCATTTTATTCCCCTATCCTCAACATACCACTTATTTGTTCCCGGGCTTAAGGGGGGAAAAATGAGCTCTAGTGATGAGAATTCTTATATTGCTATGACTGATTCACCCAAAGAAGTCGAGCGAAAAATAAAGAAATATGCCTTTTCTGGAGGTCGTGACAGTCTTGAAGAGCACAGAAGGCATGGAGGAAATCCTGATGTTGACGTTTCATACCAATATTTAAGGATGTTTTTCGAGCCGGATGATGCGAAACTGAAAAAAATCCATGATGATTACAAATCAGGGAAAATGACAACGGCTGAGCTGAAGAACTATGCAATTAATAAGATAAATGAATTCTTAAAAGAACATCAGAAGAAGAAGGATTTAGCGGAGAAGGAAGTTCATAAGTTTTTGAAGGATTAATTTTTTCTAAAAAATACTTCAGCATGTATAGATTTTCCACATTAATTTTAAAAACTCTTCTTGCCTCTGCCATTCATGAAAATACTTTCCCTTCATGTTGATTATATTACATTCAAGCCTCTTAAAAAGGCATTGAAGAAAATCAATGATCTTACTGAATCTGACAAGAAAGAAAAGCGTGTTGAAGAGGCTTTAGCTGTGATGACTGCTGTTGAAAAGTCAGATGCGTCGGACTTGAATAGGTCTGTTTCTGGCCTTGTGGAAAACATTGAAGATATCGCAAAACAGGTTAAAGCTAAGAGAATAGTTCTCTACCCTTATGCACACCTTTCGAGCGACCTTGCTACTCCGGATGTGGCTATTGAAATCTTAGAACGTGCTGAAAAAGAGCTGAAAAAGAGAAAATTTGAAGTCCATAGAGCACCTTTTGGGTATTACAAGGAATTTGAACTTAAGGTTAAGGGACATCCTCTTTCGGAGCTTAGCAGAGAAATTCGTTCAAATTCAAATGAATCAGAGGAGATTAACAGGGAAGAGCTGCTTAAAAAAATGACTAAAGTCCATATGTCAGCACCTAGAGGGAAGAACGGACTTAAGAGTAATGTTGAACTAGGCAGAGACCTGGATCTTTATATTGTGAGCGAGATTGTAGGTAAAGGATTACCTCTTTTTACACCCCGTGGAGCAACTATAAAACGGGAAATTGAAAGATTTGTAGTAGATGAGGAACTAAAGAGAGGATATCTACATACTTCTACTCCTGTGATGGCTAAATCTGACTTGTTTAAAGTTTCAGGACATTGGCAACATTACAAGGATTCTATGTTTCCCCTTGATATAGGTAGGGAGACTTTCTCTCTTAGGCCTATGACTTGCCCTTTTCATTTTGTTTTATACAAGAGCAAACCCAGGAGCTACAAGGAGCTCCCTATGAGGTACGCTGAGATTGCAAGTCTTTTCAGGAATGAACAATCAGGAGAACTTAGGGGACTTACGAGGGTCAGGCAATTCACTCTTGCAGATGCGCATATCATCTGCAGATCTGACCAGCTTGAAGAAGAATTTGAGGGTGTTCTTGATCTTCTGAACTATATTATGGAGAGCTTTGGACTTACAAAAAATGACATATGGTACAGATTTTCTAAGTGGGATCCAAAAGACAAACAGAAATATATCCAAGACCCTCATGCATGGGAAACTTCGCAGAAACTCATGAAAAAGATTCTTGATAAACTTAAGATAAAATATGTAGAAGCCGAAGGAGAGGCAGCTTTTTATGGACCAAAACTTGATCTTCAATACAAGGATGTTTATGGGAAAGAAGATACCCTACTCACAATACAAATTGATTTTGCTTTGCCAGAAAGATTTGGCATGACTTATAAGGATGAGAATAACAAAGAAGTCAAGCCAATAGTGATTCACAGATCTTCCTCAGGGGCGACTGAGCGAATGATTGCTTTCCTTCTAGAAAAGAACCAAGGAAGTCTACCCACATGGCTTTCTCCAACCCAGGTTAGGATTTTGAGCTTTACAGATAGAAATGAAGAATACGCTAGGGGAGTTATCAAAAAAATAGGAGAAGCCATACCTTATGTTAGGCTTGATGCTGATTTCAGGCAGACCACTGTTCCTGCAAAGGTAAAAGATGCGGAATTAATGAAAATACCCCATATAATTGTAGTAGGGGATAAAGAGGAGAAATCAGATACCGTTGCTGTGAGAATTCGTGGAGATAAGAAGATAAAATCAGTAAAAGTCAGTGATTTCATAAAGTCTTTAAAGATGGAAATTGATAAGAGGCTATGAACCTCCAGTTTTATCTTGAAAAATTGCATGATTCTGATACTTTCAAGAAATTTATTAAGGCAAACCCTAAATCATATCTCTGCTCGGGGTTTTTTACCATAGACAAGGAGAAACCTGATGGAAATGGCGATGAGAAGCATTTCGACTTTTATATCCCTGATAAAAAAGAGATGTTTATAATGAAAATTGTCCCTGGTGATGTAGAAAAACTTCCTGTTGAGATGACTTCCTCTGGAATTCCTGAAAAAATTTCTGAGAAGATTGATTTTGACTTCCATGGGATTGAAGATATCATAGAAAATGAGATGAGGAAGAATAATATTCGGAATAAAATTCAAAAGATCATGATTTCTCTTCAGAAATTTGAAGGTCGCGAAGCCTTAATTTGCACTGTTTTTATCTCCATGCTGGGGCTTTTAAGGGTTTACATAGACCCAAAGACTAAGAAAATAATCTTATTTGAGAAGAAATCTCTATTTGACCTTGTAAAAAGAGTTAAATAAATTCTTTACGATATATGTTCTGGTAAAATAGATATTTCAAGTATATAGTTTTTAGAAAAGTATATAAATAAAAATGGTTATTTTTTAACACTTTTGTAATTTTCCGATAACTACGGAAGGTTTTTAAGTGAAATTTAAACGCTAAAATTAGCTAAAAATGAAGATATTACAAATAGCATCACTGGGTTTGCCTGTAAGACCTGATCTTAAATATGGGGGAACAGAAAG
This sequence comes from Candidatus Pacearchaeota archaeon, assembly GCA_046706965.1. Lineage (GTDB taxonomy): Archaea > Nanobdellota > Nanobdellia > Pacearchaeales > GW2011-AR1 > ASMP01. The sequence goes on along the minus strand of JBJKOX010000039.1, from coordinate 2,072 downwards.
AGTTGTCTCCTATCTAGATGAAGCTTTCACAAAAATGAGGCATGAATCCTACGTGGCTGCTACAGGCGATTCTTCTGTTTCTGGAACTTTGTTGCCCACCTTACCTCGGAGCCAATGGAGTATAGATGGAACTGTTTCGATAACAAGAGCCATAAGAAGGCCTGTTGAAGCAATCAATGAGCATTATAGAAAATGTATTGAGTATCTTTTAAATAAGGAGATTGATATAGCCCACGATCATCCAGGTTCTGGTCTTGTGACATCCTCTGAATTTAGTTCATTTAAGAAAAAATCAGATATCCCTATCTTAGTTACTTTGCATGGTGCTGTTTCACAGAAGTATAAAGAGAGATATGCAAAGTGGGCAAATATATCTCACAGTAATCTAGGAGTTTATTTCAATGCCATAAGTCAGTCACAGAGAAAGGAGTTTGAGGGGGAAGGAATTAAAGTAGAAAATGTGATTTATCACGGGATTCCTATTAATAAATTTGGTATGAGAGAAAGTAAATCAGACTACCTGTTCTCTATAGGAAGAATTGCTCCTGAAAAAGGACAAGACATTGCTATAGAAGTAGCAAAAAGATCAGGACGACCATTGATTATTGCTGGCGAAGTTCATTCTGTGAATGAAGATTATTGGACGGAAAAGATAGAACCTTTTATAGATGGAGATCAAATAAAATTTGTAGGTTCTTTAACAGATGAGGAAAAAGCTCCTTATTTTCAAAATGCTGCTTCTTTGATATTCCCCTTACAATGGAAAGAGCCTTTTGGGCTTGTAATGATTGAAGCCATGGCCAGCGGAACTCCTGTTGTGGCTTTTTCAAGAGGATCTGTTCCTGAAGTTGTCAAAGATGGAGAAACAGGATTTGTGATACAAGAAACAGGGAATAGGGGAGCCGATTTGGAAGCTATGGTCGAAGCTGTCTCTAATCTTAGTTCAATCAATCCTTCTGACTGTAGGAAGCATGTAGAAGATAATTTTAGTATCCAAAGTGAAGCTGAGAGATACATCTCTCTTTATGAAAAATTAGTTGCTTAGATTTAAAATAAATTAATACTTAATCAACTTCACGAATCCTGCAATCGCGAGGATTATTCCGACGAAATAATCCCAACCTACGATCATCCAGTAGGCGTTTATAAGAATAAGTATACCAAGAATAAGCATCTTGATTCCCATCTTCTTTTTGTGTTCCACCCACATTCCTTTCATTTCCATCTCTTTTTTAGGCATTTTAACCTCCTTGAGTTTTATGATTTTTTCTAATTTAAATGTTTTGGAACGCCCCGACCGAGATTCGAACTCGGGTCACGGCCGTGAAAGGGCCGCATTCTTGGCCTCTGAACTATCGGGGCTATTTTTATTCAAAAAACATGCTCAAAATAGTTTTTAAAGTTGTGCTTTAGTTCATGAAAAGATTTATTATATTCGTTAATCTACATTTACCATGGAAAGGAGAGGTCTTTCTGGGATTATAACAACGCTTTTGTTTGTTTTGCTAGCAATAGTAGCAGTAGGGATAATGTGGGTCGTTGTAAGCAACATTATACATACTCAATCTCAGAACGTTTTATTACAAGACCAAGTTTTTAACAATCAAGTTGCTCTCTCTAAAGTTGATTTTAATTCTAAGAATCCCCTTAAAGTAACTTTTACTCTACAGAGGCAGGGAGGGACATTAGGCATTCAGAATAGTAGCGTTGAAGTTAGCTCAAAAATTGTGAAAACGGAAGAGGATGCTATGCTTGTTTCTGACTTATCTGGAAGTATGGGAACTGGATCATGTATAGGTGTGTCTTCTTCATGTTGTTATTATTCCCTAGGGGGCAGTTATTATGGAGGTAATTGCACTAACGTTAGGTCTTATAGGATTGACGAATGCACTTCAAGCTGTGGAGGTACTATAGTTCAGGGCCTGGCTGCATCAAAAAATGCAAGTAGTTTATTTGTAAGTTCGGTTTTTAATGGATCAAATTCAAATAAAATCGGATTGGTTGCATATAGCGATAATGTTCTTTCAGGGTACTCTTATCCTCTTACCAATAATTCTGCCTCTCTCCAAAGC
>JBJKOX010000038.1:0-28888 GCA_046706965.1 Candidatus Pacearchaeota archaeon | reverse complement strand
GGGAGGGAATTTATTGTATCTCCAATGCCCATAAAAGAAGCAATAATCACATTTTTTATTCTAGAATTCAATATCATTATTTATCTAACCTTCCAACAAAATCCGGTTTAATATCAGATCTCCACGTGGATGTTGCAATTATCTTTGAGGTGTCTACACGGCCCCTATATTTTTTAGCAATATTCATAACTTCCTCCAAGAGACCATCCTCCAATAATATAGGATCCCAACCTAAATCGCGAAAATTCCTTGTTGCGACTCTTAGATTATTCTCAGCAGCTTCTTTTCGAGGGTTCTCATAATATCTTATTTCTGCTCCAGTCATATCACTAACTTTTTCTGCCAGTTCTCTCACATTTAATGTTTCTGCATTTTGATTGAAAATTTTTACCTTATCACGTTGTAATGGGGGATATTCTATAGCCATTTCAATACACTTTGTTGTGTCCTGTATGTTTATGTAAGCTCTTGTTTGCCCCCCAGTACCATGAACAGTTAATGGATGTCCTACCTGAGATTGCATCAAAAAGCGATTAAGAACTGTGCCATAATCTCCTTCCCAATCAAAACGGTTTATAAGCCTTTCATCTATCTTTGTTTCCGGTGTCTGCGTCCCCCATACTATGCCCTGTCTCAAATCAGTTATTCTAACATTATCATTTGCAGTATAAAATTGGAACATAAGAAAGTCAAGGGCCTTTGTGTTATGATATATACTTGGGCTTCTCAATGGCCACACAAACTCCATAACTTTATCTCCTTCATCTGTGGGCACTTTTACATCTATATATCCTTCAGGTATATCCATAGGGGTTGTAACATATCCATTGTTTCCTGCAGTACCCAAGTGTACTAAATGAGTATCTAGGCCTGACTCAACGATTGCACAAAGAGTATTATGGGTCGCCTTTACATTATTATCAATAGTATATCTTTTATGTCTCGGACTTCTCATGCTGTAAGGTGCGGACCTTTGTTCCGCAAAATGCACAACTACATCAGGTTGCACCTGATTTAACGCCCCCAGAAGGCCATCATAGTCTTCAGCAACATCAATATCCAAATAAGGAATCTCTTTTCCTGTAACCTCTTTCCATGCCTGAATTCTCTCTTCAATACTCCTTATTGGTGTTAAAGATTGAACTCCTAGTTCTTCATCAATTCTTCTTCTGCTCAGATTATCTATTATATTGACGTCGTAACCCTGTTTGGACAGATACAGGCTAGTAGCCCACCCACAAAACCCATCTCCTCCAAGGACTAAGACTTTTTTACCCATTTTTTTAACTGATTTTCTTTATTTATAAAGATATATGGTGTAAATTTAATGGTATTTTGATATTTCCTCCACCGCTTTAATCAAGCCTGCAGCCATGGTTTCATAGTTGTATTTTTCTTTTATTTTCTTCTTTGATTCCTTAGACATTCTATCTCTAAGTTTTTTGTTGCTCAATATACCTTCTATGGCTTTTTTTAAGGAGATAGAATCTTTTTCAGGCACAATAAAACCGTTCTTGCCATTTTCAACCATATCATAAGCCGCGCCTACCGCATCAGTGGCCACAACTGGAAGGCCAAATTGCATACCCTCATTAACCACAAGCCCCCATGGTTCAGAAATCTTTTCTGTTATAGAAGGCACAACAAGAACATCTGCAAGTTCATATATTGCTGGTACTAGGTTATTTTTTACTTCCCCTGTGAAGATAATTCTTTTTTCAAGGTCATATTTTTTCACTATCTCTAAGAGTTCTTCACGTAGAGAAGGTTCTCCAAGATGGTAGAAATCTCCTCCCCCTACAATAAAGAGTAATGAATTTTTCTCTTTTATCTTTGCGAATGCTTCGATAAGGTATTTTATACCCTTTCTACGAATAAGACGTCCAACATATACAATTACCTTTTTGCCTTTTAGATGATATTTTGATATTAGCTCTTTTTTGAATGTTTCTCCCTTCTTCTTATCGTAAAAGATTTCACTCGCATTAGGGGTTATGACTATATCTTTTTCTTTTATCCCTTGGGAAGAAACCCACTCAAAAGCCTTTGTTCCAGGAACAAGAACCTTATCTGCTTTTTTTGTTATCTTTTTATGAAAAAAATCAGAAATTTTATCCTTCAATGGGAAATTTTTGTATTCCCACCTTACTGTCCATACAATAAAAGGGATCCCTTTAGATAAACAATATCTTGATACATTTAGATTATCTAAAAGGTGTAATGGATCCGGAGGAAGTAAAACTACAATGTTAGGTTTTTCTCTTTTTATGATCTCTAATAAAGAAGGATTGAACTTATATTTCCCCTTTCCTAACCCCCTAACAAATTCATACTGTGCATTTAGGTCTTTTATCACTCTTTTTCTTTCATGGGTAAAAACAAATTTAATATTTAACTTCTTTCCCAATAGATTAAAAAGTCTAATTCTATAATGTGGTGCCTGGTTTGATATGAAAAGTACTTTAGGCCTCATTTTCAATAAAATATTCCATTTCTTTTAATTGTTTCTTTAGAGAAAATTTCTTTACAAAATCCAACCATCTTTGTGATATTTTTTTTAGATTGTTATTAGTAAAAACCGTTTTTATTTTATCTACATAATCTTCTAAGTTAGAACCTGTGAATTCTTTCATATCTGGCTCACTTTTCATAAGGCCTGTGTTTGATAGAATTAGAGGGGTTCCACAAGCAGCAGACTCTAAAACAGAAACTGAATTACCTTCATATCTTGATGGGAAAAAACTTAAATCCGCTATATTGTAAATTTCAGGCATTTTATTATTGGTTATCTTCCCTAAGAAATGAACATTACTATTCTTAACTGATCCTTCCCCTAAGACAATAAGACAATAGCTTGAGCCCAACCTTTCAATAACTTCTAATGCAATATCAAATCCTTTTCCATAAGAAGGTCTTCCCGGAAATAATATTATCTTTTTGTCTTCCGGGAGATGGTATTTTTTGCGCAATATATTTTTATCTTTTAACGGATGGAAAAGATTAAGGTCTACACCATTATTTATCACTTTAATTTTATTTTCAGAAACTCTAAAATATTTGATCATATCTTTTTTTACTGATTCTGAAACTGCTATTATCTTGTCAGAGTTTTTGTATGATCTTTTTTCACAAAACCCGAGAATATATTTATAGAAGATATAAACAATTAAATTCTTTTGTTTGAATTTTAAACCAGCCATAGTATATGATCCATGGTTGTAACATATTTTTCTTGTAGATGTATTTAACTTACGCCACCCGAATAATTTATCATAAATAAGGATTTTCGGATGTAATGATAATCCCTCTTTTAGTAACCACTTTGATGATATTATCTCTTTTATATGAAAGAGGTTTGTTACATTTTTGTAAAAAAAAGGTAAATTTTTTTGATCTAACGATATGTTAGAAAATTTGAGCCCTTTATTGCTTAGATTTTGCCATACAATTTCTGCACCTCCTGCATTTGAAGGTTTTTTTACAGAAATGACTACGATTTTTTTCATTTCAATGCCTCCTCGTAAACTCTTCTTAACTTTTCGTGGTTTTTTTTCATAGAAAATTTACCTTCATTAATTTCTTTCATGCATGTCCTTGACATCTTTTTTCTTAGTTTTTCATTAGTTATCATATTAATGGTAGCATCACAGAAATCATTTACTAATCTTCTTTCTTCTTGACCTAGGGAATCTATCTTGATCTTGTTTTGATTGTAAGGTACAAGAAATCCTGTCTTACCTTCTTCAACAATCTCTTTTGTGTTTGGTCGCGATACCGTTACAATAGGAATCCCAAAACTCATCGCTTCAAGATATGCAAAACCAAAGCTATCCCAATATCCAGGGTAAATAAAAATGTCTGATTGGGGATAAATGTCTTTTAGGATTTTTTCGTGAGAGGTTAAACCCATAATTTTGATCTTAGTGTTTTTAGAATAAAATTTTTTTGACTCTTCAGGAATTTCTCCTATGTAGATAGCATTAACGTTATCGAATTTTTTTGTAAGGTTATCCATTACTTCTAATGCATGAAACCCTCCTTTTTGATAAAACATACGACCCACAAAAAGAAGTGTAATACCCTTCTTTTTTATTTTCCTGAACTTCATAGGGGGTATTGAAGGGTATATGAATGTAAATTTGTTTTTTAAATCCGGAAATATATTTTGAGCATCCTCCATTGCATATTTTGCCCAAAAAATAACCTTTTTACAACTATTTTTCTCTAAATCCTTATGTATTCTTATTTTTTTTTCATTTGTCTTTTTCCCTAAGTAAAATTGCCAGATGCCCTCTGTATCCACTACCCAGGGAATTTTGTTATTCTTACATAAAAAATGTTCACAATGGATCAAATTTACACCAGGGATAATAGAAACATTTTTTTCCTTGATTAAAGGAACAATATTGGATAAGAAGATTATACCTTTTTTAATAAGACGTGTTTTATTAAGATTGTTTTGGCTTGATACTACTTTTTTATCTCTTTTGAAAAAATACTTCACTCCTTCTGGAGGATTCTCTACAAGAGATTTGCCCATTCCTCCACTTGTATATCTCCAGGGACTTTCGAGTTGAATCTTTATTTGTTTCATTTTTCTAAAATTTTATCCATCTCTTTTACAAAATCATGAGATCTTATAGGTGTTCTTATTCTACTATTTTTTTTATCTTTCTTTTTCACAAAATTTTCAAATGCGCGTTCCACCTCATTTATCATCTTCTCTCTCTCATGTTTTTCTTTTATTTTGTAAAAAAGAGGATGATCTTTTATAACACTAGTGTAACCTCCTTCATCTACTGCCAAAAGCGGTTTTCCTGCTGAAATTATTTCTAATGGGACTATGCCAAAGTCTTCTTGATAGCCCAAAAAAACACCTGCTACAGAACTAGCAATTATATCTCTTAATTCTTTATCTGGGACGTTCTTCATTATCCTTATACTTTTATCATTATTTGCCATCCTAAGGATCTTTTTATAATATTTCTTATCTTCAGGAGTTCCGATTATTGTTAGATTATATCTTGGATATTTTTTAGCAAATCTCTTCCATGCCTCAATAAGCACATCTTGCCTTTTTGGAGGATTTATCCTAGCTAAATATACAAAGTTTTTTCCTGATTGCGAGCCTTTCTTTTTGAACCTAGAGATATCTGAAATGGGATTTATAATATGGGTATCTTGGTTCAATATCAGATTTCTTTTTTTTGCACGCGAAAAAGAAAGATCCGAATTGAATATTAGTGTATCTATCTTTTTCCATGCCTTTTTTTCTAGGATTTTATAAAACTCTACAGAGGGAATATATATCTGTTTCCTTATCCCCTTATGTCTGTTTTCAAGATTCCATTTTATGATTTTATTATCCGCTTCTCTTAATGGCGTATGTACATATGCATATGTCTTCCCCTTTTTATAGTTTCTAAATACTATCATTTCTCCCACTCCTGATGTTGAAATAAGAAACTTGTCGTATTTCTCAAGAGGGATCTTATTAAATATACCTATCCAAGGCAATAATCCTCTTAGGATATAAAGGCGAGATATCTTACTTCCTATCTTAGGAGAAACAATTTTTATCTTATAGTCTTCAAACTCCTTGAATGTGTTCTCCCTGTCATAAACCCATGTATAAAGGTCATAATCATGCTTTGAATTCTTTAATAATTCAAGAACCACTTTCTCTGCCCCTCCACGAGATTTTATCCATGGGTGAAAAAGTGCAATCTTCTGTTTTGTCATAAAAAAAGTTATATTCTCTATTTTAAAAGATTATGCAACTAGACTCTTTTATGGCTAGAACCTTACAGTGTGCCTGCAGGAATCATAATTCCACTTGAATTTGAGTTGCTAACAGACGTGTTTACAACAGTAAGATTATCAAATTCTCCATAAGTACCTTGTATACTTCTAAATTGAGGTAATGATAATATGTAATTAGGATATGTAACATTCCATATCTTTATAGGTCCATGGAACCCTTGGTAATAAACAAATTCTCCAAGGTTTGCTCCTTGTTGATTTAGAACACTTACAAGAGGGTCTGGCTCTGCATGTACAAGTTTCACTGTGGGATATCTGTTAAATGGATCATTAAGGAGATACAACTGGGCATAGAGACTTTGAGAGACTTTTGGCGAAAGGTATATTGCAGCACCTGCCCTGTTAATCTGTAATTGTTGATTTGATCCCGCACCTACAGAAGGAATTATATCTACTGTGGAATTGATCCCAACACCAAAATCATACATCTTATTGTTGAAATATACATATCTTAAAGGAAGATTATACTGTTGACTGTTGTAAATGAAAATCCCAAAGGCATCTTGAGGTATACTATTATTATTGAAATCAACCGCAACTGCACCAATGCCTGCTTGTCCTGCTGGTAAAAAGATCTGCTGGCCATTACTTCCGGGATAAACTATATCTTGGTAAAGGTAAGTACCTCCTGTATAAATATCTCTAGTTCCATTTGCGGTCTCTTGCGTCTGAGAAGGATCATTTGGCATTACAGGGACCTGTGCATATCTATCTGTGCCATTTGCATTACTACCTATTATGCTAAATGCACCATATTTACCTAGGTCTGATTGATCTATCAAAAGATTTGTAACATTATTTGATTTAAGGAAACTGAGTGAAACATTTGGATTTGGCTCTGTTAATAAATATCTTCCAATAAGATAATCCCTAAATGCTCCTTCAAAATGCCCTCCATCTGCAATTGTTGCTCTTTGTCCCAGATATTCGACCCAGTACCCATAATCCCACCAGTGGGCAAATATTGCATTAGGGGCAGTATTATTTCTTACCCATGCCATAGCATTTTGCCATTGTGAGTCGGCAGAAGGTCCTGTAGCCTGAGACTGGGCTATTGAAGTTGAAACAAATCCACTAAAGCTTATTATTGATAACACAATAGCTGCTATCAATGCAGCAACTAGGAATAGTTTTAGTGTCTCATCCTTACTTTTCTTCCAATAAACTGAAAGATTGAAAATTAAATACCCTAAGAAAATACATAGGAAGGGGGTAATTGTGGATACTAGGTATTGCGCAGCACGTGCCGCAATCAATGTGACTACCATGAGAGAGAAAAGAATCAAAAATCCTTCTGAAACTTTTATTTCACTCTTTCTGTAAACTCTTACACAATATAAGAAGAAAACGACCATGCTCCCGAAGTAGAGCAATTGACTAATGAAATTAGTCCCATTCAGTATAGATGTAGGAGAAATTCTTGTCAATAATAAGCCTGCAATGAGGAATACCCATGCTGCTATAAATCCTCTCTTCTTATTTTTACTTTTTATACCAGATGCAATGTTTATTCCGAAAGTTATGAGTCCTGCAAAAACAAGCCAGAAAAAGTAAGGGCCTGTTTGTGAAATCCAGTCTGCAATATAAGGTTGTGCATTTTCTGCAACAGTAAGACTAACCCTATTAGTCCCGAAAGGATGAAGGAATCTATTGATAAGGCTTCCAAAGAAAGCGCCTGCCCCTCCTTTGTAAACCATAAGAACTAATAATCCTAGAATTATGCTGGCTCCCCCTGCCCATGCAATATGCCTATTTTTGATGTGTTTTAACTTTATTTTTTCATTATACTTAATTACAAAAAAGTCTACAATTACAAATAATAAAGTGAAGCTCATTAGAATAGCTACTGGATTGGTAATAAATCTGCTAAGGACACCAGATAGAGAATAACCTAATATCAATCCTACTATCAAGGCAAATAACATAAACATTATGTAGAACACAAAAAGGCTTTCTGATTCCTTCTTACTCTTAGTTTCTATATTTTTAGTCTTAAGGATCCACAATAATGCAAAGCTCATAGGTATTATCATAGTTAAAAATTGGGAGATTCCCCCCCATGCAAAAAGGGTCACTACAGAAAGAAATCCTATTAATACTCCAAGAAGCGCCGGTTTCATGAGCCTGTTTTTCCTGTTTTCATAATCTTTTTCTTTGCCTAGCCACTCAAGAGTATATGTATAGACCAAAAGGGTAGAGAAGAATACTAACATTCCTATAGAATCGTGATCTGCAAAACCTGCCATCGTTCTATAAAGATAGGTAGGAATCATTGCAAGGAAAGCAGTACTAATCCACGCAGTAAGTTTCGATTTTGTTAGCTTCTTCACAAGGAAAAAGAAAGCGATTATTCCAAAGACAAATGCAACTACAGGATAAATGACATCTGCATATCCTAAAGTGATATTACTATTAAAGATATGAAGGAATTTGTAAAGATAAGCCACTACCCAAGGGACAAGCTCATGAGAGTATCCTGTTCCTCCCTGGATTATTCTAAATGGATCTACCGCGGGCAAATGACCTAATTGCACAATCGTCTGAGCCATTCTAAGCCAATAGAAAGGGTCTAATGCAAGAGGGATATATTTACCTGTTGTTGCATCTCTCAAAAGAGAAAGATTTAGTGTCCTTATCCACACCCCACTGATTATAACTGCAAGAAGGAATACAATTGTTGACCAAACAATAACTTTCTTATTATTCAGCTTTTCTTTTATCCCTTTAAGATCTATACTTATCGCATCCTCTTCTTTTTCTTCTACTGATTCTTCGTCACTCATCGAAAACATAAGAAAATTTCCTTTAAAAACTTTACAAATTTTCAAATTTTATCATATTATGAAAATGAGGTATGCAATAATGATTAGGAACAACTGGAATCCCCAAATGGTATACACCACATCAGTCTCGTAAACTTTCTTGCTTGGCTTTATTTTTTTAAGTATATAAATCGCTAAATGTTCTAAACCATAAATTTTATCATAGGGAACTTCAAGACTTCCATCTTCCATAGGTTTACCAAACGAATGTTTTTCCAATCTTCCTCTTAATTTTAATATGGCTTCTAAAATATAGGGTATGAAAATAAATACTGCAATTTTTTCAAAGTTTCCAAGAATGGCCATTCCCGCGATTAATGCGCCAACAGACCATGTGAGAGAGTCGCCCGGAAATACTTTTGCGGGAAATTTATTATAATATAGGAATCCTAAAAGAGCGGCAACCATCGTCAGACCTATTAATGCAAGCCAAGAGCTCCCTGTGATGTATGCAACAAAACTCAAAAATCCTATGATCAAAATCCCCTGCCCTGCTTCAAGCCCATTAAAGCCTGCAAGGGAATTATATGTAACTGTCGCGCCTGCAACTCCTAAGGGGATAATAACTAAAGGATAAAGTAACCCAAAATCAACCATGCCAAAAATAGGTAAGCTCATCATGGAAGATCCCGCATCAATTACAACAAGAGGTATCGCTGCTATGAAAACAAGGAACCATCTCGTCCTTTGTGAAAGTCCTTTATTTTGCCACCCCAACATATCATCAACTATCCCTACAATGGATAGAAGGAGAATCATACTAAGCAGCCCAAAAATGTAAAGCGTGACTCCGTCAGATTTGAAAATAAATATTCTTAGAGCAATATAAAATAAAACACCAATCACAAAAGATACTGTAACAACAATCCCTCCAGAACCAGCAACATTTTTTGGATGATTGTATTTGTTCATATCTTCCCAAACAAGTCCTGATTGCTTTACCTTTCTAATCCAGAAAGGCATGGTGAAAAAAGTCAGGCAAAAACTTATAACAAAAGATAATCCCAGTATAACATCCATTTTTCAGACAGGGCATAAGCTTTTTTAAATCTTATAGAAGATGTTTTCATCACCCGAAAAGAAGAGGTGTGAAGTAAACTTCTATTACAGCTGCCAAAATCAAAATAACTAGGGCTATAAAAAGAAGCATAACTGTATTTTCAAGCACATGGATAAATCTCTTGTCCCTAATTCCATTTCTTAAGACGCCTACTCCAAAGATACCTCCTGCCAAGGCAGTTATGAAATACGCCGCAATCTCAGGGAATCCATGAATCATATATCTAGCAATTCCCAAAGGAATCTCACTAATCTTCTCGTTTGTAAAGATACCTATCGCTGCAGATATTACTGATGCGTTCCATGCCAAAACAAAGATTGCACCAGCACCAAAAATCAGGGACAAAAGCAAGGTGAATATCATGACATAAAGATTATTCTCCACAATTGAAAGAAATCCTGAGCCTTCAATAGAAGCACCTGTGGTTTGAGAAAAGTCATAGCCTTTTATGCAACTTTGTATATTCATAGGATTGTTTATCCTACAGTAAGTCGCTATTTGTGCATTGAACAATGTGGAATCCCTTAACAAAATATACCAAAACGAGAATGCCACTATAAAACCAAAGAAAAGCCAAAGGAAAGAGTATATAGCTTTTTTATGAACCCTCCAAACACTAAGAAATCCGAAGATTTTTTCATCCTCTGTTTCATCCTCTCTTATTATATAGAACATAAAAGGTATTGAAAAAATAACACAGAATGTAACAACAATCATCCCTGAATATTGGGACAAAACAGGATCTGATCCAAAGAACCATTTTACAAGAAGTATTGAAAGGGATGCATAAACAATTCCAACAAAAAACATCTTCCAAGGTCCCTTTTCCAACCTGGAAGGATTCACCATGCTTTCTAACATGAAAGGGTTAAAGGATTATATTTTTTAAATGTTATCTGCTGACCTTACCTTCATCAAAAAGCACCTCAAGATATTCCATACTTTTTGCTGGATTTTTTGAGGATGCAATGAAGCTACCAGAATTAATTTCATCTGCCCCTGCTTTGGATAAATTCTTTATGTCCTTATTATTTACCCCTCCATCAATCTGCACAATCATCTTTTTGTTAATCTTTTTGATTTGCCTTATTCTGCCAGGGATTTTGGATGACATTTTTTGACCTTCTTTTCCTGGATGAACCCCTAAAAGTAACACCCCGTCGCACCTTTTGTTTTTTACCAGATAAGTTATATGCCTCAAATTTGTTGATGGATTTATTGCGACATAAACTTGTAATCCTAGTTTCTTTCCCTCATCAATTATCCCTAAAGCGTCTTTTTCATTCCTTGATGCTTCTATATGGAAGATTACGCGTGTAAACCCCTTTTTCTTACACTCCGGAAACAACTCTTTAGGATTCTCAATCATTAGATGCGCCTCAAACATTTTCTTATACCTTTTGAGGTCTAGAATATCTTTCAGGAAAACTGATCTTGCAGATACAAATCTACCATCCATGATGTCAATATGAATTTTGTCAGAGATCTTTATTATCTTTTTGAATCTTGTCTCGAATCCTCTTTTATTGTGGGAAAAAACAGTGGGGATTATATGATTATTTTTCATATTTACTTATCTCTTTTATTCTTCTTTTGTGTCTAACGGCGCCAGAAAATTTTGTATCCAGCCAGACTTTTAGTAATCTTATTACTTTGCTTGAAGGAAAACCCCTTTCCCTAAATGTTACGATATTGGCATCATTATCTGTCCTTGACATCCTTGCAGTATAAGTATCATAAGGAGCAACTGCCCGTATTCCCTTAACTTTGTTGGCTGCTATCTCCATTCCCGTACCTGACCCACAAACTAAAATACCTCTACCCTCTTTCGTTGCTGCAACTTTTTTTGCAACTTTGAATGCATATAAGGGATAATCATCACCTTTCTTTTTTACAGGAGTAAAATCCTCATAACCAATTCCCCTACGTTCCAAATATTTTTTTATTTTCTCTTTTGTCTCAAAACCTGCATGGTCTGAACCAATAAAAATCTTCACCTCTTCCATATCATATTCTCTGAAAAAGAATTATTTAAACTTATTGAAAAAAATAAAAAAGAGGGATAGTTTTTTATAATCAGGGATATTTTATCACTAATGGAGATGGCTTTTTTTGAGGTGACTGATGTCGATAAACGTGAATTAACTTCAAAGTTTAAAGGACGTAAGATAAGCTTTTACAAAGAACCACTCTCTCTTCAGAATGTTGAAAAGGTTAAGAATGTTGATATAATATCTGTTTTTATTTATTCAAAGATAGACAAATCTATTTTAGGAAGACTACCAAAACTTAAGCTTATCTCAACTCGTTCCACGGGCTATGATCATATAGATCTAAAAGCATGTAAAACCCGAAAGATTTTAGTTTGCAATGTTCCTGCTTATGGGGCAAATACTGTAGCAGAACACGCATTTGCTTTAATGTTGGATCTATCACGAAATGTGAGAAAAGCATATATAAGGGCAATAGGGGATGATTTTGAGATTCAGGGATTAAAAGGATTTGATTTGAAAGGCAAAACTCTTGGTGTTATTGGTGTTGGAAATATCGGTCAAAATGCAATAAAAATTGCAAATGGGTTTGGTATGAATGTAATTGCATCGGACCCTCATCATAGTAGATCTCTTGAACAAAAACTAAATTTCAAATACGCCAGCCTTAATAATCTTCTAAAAAAATCAGATATTGTTACTATTCATGTACCTCTTATCGCTTCCACACGACATTTGATAAATAAAAAAACCTTGTCTTTAATGAAACCTAGCGCATTACTGATAAATACTTCTCGTGGCGGTATAGTGGATACAGACGCCCTGCTTCATGCACTTGAAAAAAACAAGTTAGGAGGGGCAGGGATTGATGTCATAGAGGGAGAGAAAGAGATAAAAGAAGAATTGGAATTGCTTAGGGATGAAGGTGAACATGTTAAAAAGATCAGGGAAGTTATGAATTCACTTGAGCTTTTAAGAAACGACAAGGTAGTTTTCACACCTCATATCGCATTTTACAGCGCAGAAGCATTAGAAAGGCTTTTGGATACGTCTATTGAAGGAATAAAAAGTTTCATGAGGGGAAAACCTAAGTATATTGTTTCATGACCTGTCTCTCAATACTTCTAGCCCCGGGAGCTTAGAACCGCAGATAAATTCAATCATAGCTCCTCCAGATAAGCTAACATAAGAAAATTTCTTTCTAATATTATATTGTGTGATTGTTGTAGTCAAATTTCCCCCACTAATAAGGCTTTTAATTCCCTTTATTGTTAATGCAGAGATTTTTTTTAGTATTTTTTCTGTGGAAATTCCAAATTCAGGAATTTCAGATACACCCAGGGGCCCTTTCATCACAATAATATCTGCATATTTCATCTGTTCCTCGAAGATTTTTACAGTATTATCTCCTATATCCATAATTCTTTTATTTATAGGAAACTTATCAAGTGAAATATCTTTGCGCCCCCTATCATTTATTGAGACATCTATAGGGGCAATAATTCTTTTTCTATATTTTTTTATTGCTCTATTTATTCCTAGTTTGAGATACCCTATTTGTTTTAGGAGATGATTTTCGTAGCCCATCGCAACTTTATCATCATAAAGTACAAGATTACCTAAGAGCCCTCCTGCAGCGATCCTAAAATTCCCTCTTTTCAACATTTTCGCAATAGGGGTGAATTCTTTTATCTTAGCACCACCAAGAATGAATAATACTTTCTTTTTAGTTCTCACAATGTTAAATTTTTCCAATGAAGTAAATTCTTCATAAAGTACAGGTCCTGAATACCCTGGAATCACTCGGGGAGGAATTACTATACTCCCTTGATTTCTATGACATACTGAAAAGGCATCGTTAACATAAATATCAAAATTTTTTGAGAATTGTATATATCTATTATTCTTGTTTCCAATTTTCTCTTCATCCTCATAACATCTTACGTTTTTTAGCATTATCACCTCTTTGTTTTTCATATTACTCAATTTATTAACAACTTTACTGTCAAAAAGGCCATTAATATAATTTATTTTAACACCTGAATGTTTCTCAAGTAATTTTGCATGCCACTTTAAATTTGCAACAAAATCACTGCCTCCTTTCCTACCTTGGTGTGCAATAACTACTACTTGCGCACCTTCTTTAGAAAATTTTTTTATTGTTTTTGCGTGAGCCTCAAATCTTGGGCTGTCAATGGGTTTTTGATTGTAAATTCCCGCATTAACATCAATCCTCAAAAGAATCCTTTTTCCTTTAACTGAAATATTTGAAAGAGTTCTTAATCTCATTTTATTTCATTAGTTCCAAGACGTCAACAAGCCTGTGAGAATAACCAAATTCATTGTCATACCATGCGGCAACGCTAACAAGATCACCCTGAACCTTTGTAAAATTAGAATCGAAGATGCATGAGTGACTGTCATTAATTATATCTGTAGAAACTAAAAGTTCCTCTGAGTATTCTAGAGTACCTTTCCAAGAGCCAGAGGCTAACTTCTTAAAAACAGAGTTTATTTTTTTAACATCACATTTCTTTTTCACTTTTGCTACGACCGTTACAAAGGACCCATCCACTACAGGGACTCTTAGTGCATAACCATCCAGTTTTCCTTTAAGTTCAGGAATACTCTCTGTAACCGCCACTGCTGCTCCTGAACTTGTAGGGACAATATTCTGTGCGGCAGCTCTTCCCCTGACAAAGCTTTTTCTGTTGTGTCCGTCAATTAAACCCTGTGTTGCAGTATAAGCATGAGTAGTAAAGAAATACGCACTTTCAATGTCCAGTTCATCATTAAGTATCTTTATTAAAGGAGCCGCAGCATTTGTAGTACAGCTTCCTGCTGATATAACTTTTCCTTTCAATGCTGAATTATTCACTTTATAGATTATAGTGGCATCAACATTTTCTCCTGGTGCAGATATGAGAACTTTTTTTGCACCTCCCTTTATATGTCCTTCCGCATCTTTTTTATGTGTGAAATGGCCTGAACATTCCACAACAACATCAACATGGTGTTTCTTCCATGGAATTTTTGCAGGTATTAACTGATGATAAACTGGTATCTTTTTCTTCCCAATATAAAGATTGTTCTTATCACATCTTACATTTTTCAATGAAGGGTGGACAGAATCATGGGTCAGCGAATAAACTAAAAAATCTGTATCTTCAGGAGTATTGACAAAAAAATTATAATTCTTTTTAGATTCTAATGCAGCAATCAAGAACTGCTTCCCGATTCTTCCAAGGCCGTTTATCCCAATGTTCATTTTACAATAAATCCTTTATTCTTTAAAAAACCTCCTCCTTTTTAACAAGATCATATATGTATTTTTGCTCATCTGTTTCTAATACCACTACATCTACTTTTCCATTACTTATTTTAACAGGAGATTTTTTGCTTATTTTATTTTTATCAATTCTTATTCCAAGTTCTTCAAGACCTCTTAAAATATTTCTTCTCATCTCAATTGATTTTGAGATTCCTCCACCAATAACAATAAGATCAACTCCTCCCAATATTGCAATATATGCACCTATCGCTTTCTTTACCTCATATACGAATATCTCAAAGGCTAATTTTGCTCTTGAATTTGTCCCTTTATTCTTAACAACATCCTTGGCACTCTTAAGTCCTGAAACTCCTTGTAGTCCCGATTCTTTTTCAAGAATCTCTTTTATCCTCTTCACCGAAAATCCTTTTTTGTTAAGAAAAGGGATTATGGCCGGATCAATATCTCCCGAGCGTGTTTCCATCATTAGGCCTTCAAGAGGTGTGAAACCCATTGTAGTGTCTATACTCTTTCCATTATTAATTGCGCATAAACTAACACCACTCCCTAATTGACATGAAATAACTCTTTTGTATTTTTTACCTGTAAACTCTTCAGCATCTTTATATAATGAGGCATGGGCAAGTCCATGAAAACCATACCTTTCTATTTTATATTTTTTAGACATTCTTGTTGGAAGAGGGTATGTTCTCGCTGCAAGAGACATTGTTTTATGAAATGAACTATCAAAGCAGGCAACATGTTTCCCGCCAAATTTCTTCATAAGGAACCTTATGGTATAAACTGTTTTTTCTGTATGTAAGGGATCAAGTGTCCTAAATTTTTCAATTTCACGAAGGACCCTGCCATTAATAACTGAGGGTGAAGGGAGATTCCCATAAACAACCCTATATGCAAATCTTCTCACCTCATGTTTTTTAACTTCATCATAAAGTTTGCCTATTGCTTTACTAAACCCTGATATATCTGTATCAATGTCCTGCTCTTCAATGATCTTATCATCCTTGTAAATTCTAAACTTTAAACTTGAACTTCCGGGATTTACTATGAGAAGTTTATTTTGGTTTCCAGTCATTTATCTCCTCCGGATCAGCCCCATTTTTTAAAATATAATCTTGATGCTCAAGTATCTTTTCCCTCATCGAGTTAATCAACCTTTTTGCATCTCTAGCTACCTTAGGATTTGTGTTTTTTAAGTGTTCAACTAATCTTATAACAATATGGTATCTGCTTACTTTATTAAGCACAAGCATTTCAAAGGGGGTTGTAGTGGTACCCTTCTCCCTATAACCATGAATATCAAACCTTCTAGTGTTATCTCTATCGAAAAGCAATTGCTTTATGCTTGAAGGATAACCATGAAAAGAGAAAATTACTGGTTTATCTTTGGTAAAAAATTCTTCAAATTTTTCCTTGCTCAATCCTCTAGGATAATTCTCTCCATACCCCAAAACATTTAATTCGCTTACAGTAACAAATCTTAATTTCACATAAGGAATTTTCTCTCTGATTAATGATACTGCTGCCATCATCTCTTGTGTTTGGTAATCTCCGCATGTCGCAAGTACTATCTCTGGATTTTTATCGCTTGCAAATTCCCATACTGCTGCACCTAACTTCATTTGGTCCCTAGCTTCCTTAAGTGTGCGCCATTGCCTTATCTGCCGTTTATCTGCAACTATCGCATTTACTCCTCCCTTACTATTCAAAATCTCTTCCGCAACCGCTAAAATAGAGTTTGCATCTGCAGGAAAGAAAATCCTTATAAGTTTTTCTTCACGTTCTTTACTTAACAGGGTATCAATAAAGCCGGGATTTTGATGACTAAATCCATTATGGTCTTGTCTCCAGCAAACAGAAGTTGCAATGTAATTAAGGGAAGATATGGGCTTCCTCCATTTCACATCTTTTGCAACTTCTATGAACTTAATATGTTGACTTATCATACTGTCAACTATGGGAAGAAATGCTTCATAACTAGGGAATAATCCATGTCGGCCTGTTAAAATATACCCTTGTAGCCATCCTTGTAATGTGTGTTCGCTTAACATTTCCATTACCTTTCCATCAGGTGATAGATTACAATTTTTTTTATCTCTCTCTTTTGTTTTCCAAACATACCTTCTCCCCGTAACATCTAGTACGTCACCTAGCTTGTTACTTGCTAGTTCGTCAGGACTGACAATCCTGAATATGTCTCCACGATTAAGCCTAAAAATGTCTTTTAAGTATTTTCCAAGGGTTGGTGTGCTTGCATTGAAAGATACACCGGGTTTTCTGATTTTTATCTCAAACTTCTCAGATTTTGGGAGAATTAAATCTTTTAAGAATGTTCCGCCGTTTGCATGAGGATTCATCCCTATCCTTAGATTTCCCTTAGGTACAAATTTAAATGTATCTTTTGGAACTTTCCCTCCTGGAAAAAGCTTATCTGGTTTATAACTTCTCAACCATGTTTCAAGTAAAGCTAATTGGGTTTTATTTGTTCTTACATCAGGAAGTGGAACCTGGTGGCTTCTCCAGCTTCCCTCTATGTGATGTCCGTCATATTCTTTAGTACATGTCCACCCCTTGGGTGTTTCAAGTATTATAAGAGGCCATCTGGGATTATCCTTAAGTTTTCTTTGCTTGAATTCCTTCTGAATTTTTTTAATCTCATTATATGCCCATTCAATAGTATTTCCCATTTCAACATGGCTTTTACCCACAAATCTAACATTATAACCATAACCTTCGAATAGCTTTTTTAATCTCGATTTATCCATTGTAGCGTAAATAGAAGGGTTGTTTATCTTGTATCCATTAAGATGAAGGATAGGGAGAACCGCACCATCTTTTTCAGGATTCAGGAATTTGTTACTGTGCCATGCTGTTGCAGCAGGCCCCGTTTCGGATGCACCATCGCTTATTATCGCAGCAACTATAAGCCCCGGATTTCCAAATGCAGCCCCGTATGCAGTAGAAAGAGCATACCCTAGTTCGCCACCCACATAGATGACTCCCGGAACCCTAGGGTTTTGATGACTAGGAAATCCTCCTGGGAGGCAGAAATCTCTTATGAGTTTCCCTATACCCTCTTTATTATTCGTATATGCCGGAAGGTATTTTTCTAAACTTCCTTCTAGGAAAAGATTAGCAAGAATTGCGGCAAATCCATGACCCGGACCATTAACAAGAAGTATGCTTTGCTTTTTTTTAGTTGCCAGAAGGTTAAGATGTGTATAAATAAAATTTATTCCAGGGCAGGTCCCCCAGTGACCTTTAAGATGGTCTTTTATATCTTCTTTAACAAGTTTTTTTTCTAGAAAAAAATTACTTTGTAAATAAACAGATGATGCCGCAATGTAATTCGCAGTCGTCCAATATCTCTCGGCCCACCTAATCTCCTCTTTTGAAATCATAACTTAATTATCCTTAAGGATTTTATATAACTTTCGAACTTTTATTCCTTAAAGCGTCGGAGAAATTCTTAAGGTTTATAAAATAAGAATTCGTGAACAAGTTATGTCTATACTGGTGATATCATTTTCTGACACACGAAAACTAGCAATGAATGTTGCACGTGGTCTTAATGCAGAATACGAAACGGTATCTATGAAAAAATTCCCTGATGGAGAACTTAATCCTGTAATCAAAAAAAATCCAAAAAACAAAATTGTTGTCGTGGTGTCTTCAATGGCTCTAAATCCTGATGAAAAAATAGTGGGTGCGCTTCTTGCAGGAGGCATAGCAAAGGATTATGGTGCAAAAAAGGTAATACTATTTGCAACCTATTTCCCTTATTTGAGACAAGATAGACATTTCTTAGAATATGACAGTTTTTCATCAAAATATATAACTCCTATATTTTCAATATTCAACAATGTTGTAGTGATAGCCCCTCACAGACATAGGATAAAAAATATAAAAACCCTCTCTAAAAATTTTAGTTATATTGAGGTAAATTCTTTAATTGCAAGTTATATAAAAAAGAGATTTGGAAATGACCTAACTATTGTCGGACCTGATGAAGAGAGTTCTCAATGGAGTAGGCCTGTTGCTGAAATTCTGGGCCATAAAGCAGTAGTCTTGAAAAAACATAGATATTCTCCCTCTAAGATTAGGGATGAAAAGACTGACGCAAAATTTGGAGAGAATGTCATAATTATAGATGACATTATAAGCACCGGAAAGACAATGGTTGGAGCATTAGATCTTGCAAAAAAGAGAGGGGCAAAAAATCTTGTTGCACTAGGGATTCATGGTGTTTTTGATGAAGATTCTGTAAGGGAAATAGAAAAACGTGCAGAACTTATAACAACCAATACTATACCCTCAAAATTCTCAAAAATAGATGTTTCTCCAGAGATTATAAAAGAGATAAAAAAGATTATTTAATCTTTCTGAGATTCTTGGATTGTCTTAGTCAACTCATTTTCCATTTCACTTAATTTGTTATTCAAATCTTCCTTGATAATATCCAGTTTTTCCATTTGTTCAGAGATTAATTTTTTTGTCTCTTCAACATTTTTTTTAACTAGATTCTTTCCCCCTACATCAACAAGAAGATCTTCTGAGAGGAGTTTAGCTTTTACAAATATACCTCTCCCCATAGGTGCAAGTATTTCTTTCCCATTACTACCACTTATTTCATCTAAACCAAAATTGAGTGTATTAAGATCAATGGTCCCCTCTTCAACTGCTTGGAGTTGTTGTTGTAATGCACGAATCTGTTGCTCAAACATGCTAAGCTTGAACATGAGCTCTTGTTGGGCCTCATTCATCTCAACTGTTGGATCATCTACCATAAAATTTCAAGTAGAAATCTGTTTTTAAGGATTTCTAAGCTACATCCATCCACTTTCTAAGGAAAGAACTGAATATTAATGAAAATATAAGATAAAACCAGAACCAATTAAATATACCTAAAACAACAGGGTTTCCTGCAACTGTGAAATAGTCTTGGAACCATCTGAATAATAGGATTAAAGGTATTGCAGTATAAACAATGGGTCTCATTGAAAGCTTCATCATAGGCCCAAAAAGTTTCATACTCTCTGCTTGGAGTTCTCTCATCTTATCTGGACTGTCTCTGACTTTTTTCATTTCTTCATTTATTCTCTTTTGCTCTTTTTTCATTTCTTTTATTGTTGCCTGGTCAGTACCATATTTTTGAATGAGCATAGTTACTACAGAAAGAGCAAATACAATTATGATCATACCTCCAGTTATATTCCAATTCAAAAGGGCGCCTGCAGTGGGATCAAGGACTGCATGTGCTATGCCATGTATAAAAGATACTGAGTTCCATAAGAAAGCTATGAGCATAGAGACTATCAATGCAATAAAAACTGGAGTAAAACTTCCCTCTTTACCTGCGGTGTCCATCAAGAGGAAAAGAAAATATGCTTTTTAAAGATTAAGCCTTCACAAATTTACGCATAAGAGGGTGCATATCCATCTGATGTTGTTGGGCAATACTTTCATAGAATTGGAACATAATCATAATTACAAGAAGCATTGCTGTCCCTGATACTAATGCACCAAGAAGGTCTGTCGCTGCCGCCAAAAATCCTATGACTGCACCACCCATTATCGTGAGCGGCATTATATATCTGTCAAGTATGCTCTCAAGAATTCTTTCATCTTGCCTAAATCCTGCAACTTGCAACCCTGATGCTGCAATGTTATGTGCCTGGCTCTTTGCATCCTGTCCTGAAGTCTTGACCCAAAATATAGCGAACAATGTCGAGAAGAACACAAAGAATATTGTGTGTGTCAAACCCTGAACTAGGTATCTACCTAAAAGTCCTCCTCTAATGAGTAAGTCTAGTATATTCGTAGAGCCCATCCAGAAAGCAAGCCCCGAAATAGCCTGTCCTTGAGAGAACTGTCCTAACCATGTGAAATGGGTAGCTATTGATGCTACACTCGTACAAACTCCTCCTGAAACACAAGGTGCAGCAGCGTTTTGTACAAGGCCTCCGAAAAGCTGAACATTTGCAATCAATGCTGCTGTAAGAATAACAGGGATAACGTTTGTATAGAAAAACTGAAGTGGCCATTTCACCCCATACCCGCGAACTCTTCCAAATGATAATGGGATTTCAACCTTAAGGGATTGCGCCCAAACTACAACGAGGAATATAACTATTGTTGCTATGATTGCAGCGGCCGCAGATAAAAGTTCAACAGGATAACGGTTTATCACAGATTGTATGAGGACAAGGACTTTTCCAGAGCAAGATACATTTTTGAAATCAAGTAAACAGTTTTGTCCTTGCTGATCTATGAACTGGAATGCGCTTGTAAATAATCTCCAGCTAATTCCTGCTCCAATGAAAAGACTAACACCTGATCCAAAGCCCCATTTGGTCGTTAACTCATCCATATAGAAAATTGCCAAGCCTCCAAGAATAAGTTGGAGTATGACTACCCACTCTAATCCAGGATTAGCCTGCAGCCCTTTCATTAATACATAAACAAATGCCTCGAAAAGTATAAATGCGAATACAAGAATTTTTTGCAGACCCATGAAAAACTTTTTACCTTCTGTAGTTGTTTGATCAATATTCAAAATTCCAGAACCTGTCAAAAGCTGTAATATAATAGAAGCCATGACGATAGGCCCTATACCAAGAGAAATAATGCTACCGAAATCTGTCCCGAGAATTATAGCAAGATATTGAAATTGGGAAAGAGCATTATCCGCAAGTCCATAAAGAGGAATGTTTGCAAGAATAAAGAATGCGACAAGGACTATCAACGTCCACTTCAACTTGGTATTAAACCCAACCTTCTTCTCCTCTGGTTTTTTAATCTCAGGAATAAAACTGAAAATACCTCTAAAGTCTGCCATGAATATGATTGTGGAATTTGGTTTTTAAGTTTTTAGCCATAATAGAAATTAATCTGTTTCTTTCTCTTCAATAATCTCTTCTGCTTTTTCTTCAGGGATTAAAATTTCACCACCTGCTTTTTTCACTGCCTCAACTGAAGACTTTGAAGCTGCAAGAGCTTTGATGAAAAGTTTGTTTTTTACCTTATAGTCTTTTGACTTGTTAAGTATCTTATAATCTTTAAGTTCAATTTCATATCCCTTTGAAGTCTTCTTTCCAAGTTTATCAATTTTCAACTCAATATCTTCCAGATTTATTCTCTGTCTTGTATCTCTTTTTGTACCTCTACTGGTTATACCTTGCTTCCCAAAATACTTGTGGCCATACAGTTTTGTTATGAGTGTCTTCTTTTGATCTCCCCTCTTTCCTGTCCCTGACATTCCGGATCCTCCTCTATGCCCCGATTTCTTATGTTTCTTTCTGGCACCCCATCCATGAGTTCCCATGTTCTTACCATTCATTCTTGATTTCTTTTTTCTTTTCTTGATTTTTTGTAAAGGCATTACAACATCCTCCTGATTAGATCATTTATTTTGTCTTTGTTGTTTCCAAGGACCCCTTTCCCTACTCCAAAGTGCTTTTTACTTTCTATTCCTTTTCTTGGAGGGTGTAGTCTGAAGAAAGGTTTAATCTTACCTTTGTCGTCTTTCTTTCCTCTTATTTTCTTTAGTTCATCATAGGTTTCCTTATCAATCCCTCCGTATGCAACAAAATTCCTAACTTTTTTTATCATGCCTATCTGTGAAGGGGTTGGTTTCTCAAGTACTACACAAGTATATTTCTTCTTAAGTCTCAATCTATCTAGAGTTTCTTCCACATCCCTATCAATATTAACTTTCCCTTTTATTCTTATAATACATATCATATTTTCTTCTTTCATTCTCCTCTCCTTGTAGTTTTCTTTAATGCATCAAAGCACGCTCTAACTAAGTTAAAGGTAGTTCTTTGCTTCCCAAATGTTTTTGTATAAACATCTTTTATCCCTGCAAGACCGAGAATCTTTCTTAATTCTTTTGCCGCTACAATTCCTGTGCCTTGAGGTGCCGGAATTAATATTACACGAACACTCCCACTCTTACCCTCTACCTTGAAGGGAACTGTATGAAGCTCCGAACACTGACAGTCAAAACTGGAGCAACTTCTTTTAATCTTTATTATGTTTAGTTTAGCTTTCCTTAATGCCTTATCTCGTGCAGGTAGAGTTTCAGTTGCCTTTCCCATACCTATACCTACATGGCCATTTTCATCTCCAACTACTGCCATGGTGGAGAAAGTAGGAACATTCCCTTCCATAGTCTTTTTCTGTGTTTGTCGCCATGCTCTCCTTTTTCCTCCGCCGAATTTCCCTTTTGCCTGACCTATTGAGATAAGATCGCTTTTTATGTTGAGGAGCGTGTCAACAATCTGCTCTTCAAGTATCTTCCTATTATTGTCAAGTATCACATCAATATCTTTTATCTTTCTATCTTTTACTTCACGCCCCAGTTCAGTTTTAGGTTCCCATCCTAGAAGCTTCTCTTTTTCTTCACGAGCGAATCTTTCTTCACGAGTTTCTCTTTTTCTTTCTACCTTTTCTTCTTCATTCTCATCTGAACTCTCTTCTTTATGACTTATCATTTTTTCAGTAACTTCTTTTGATTTCTTAGCTTCCTCCATGGCCTCTTCTTCCGAAAGCGTGCCATGAGCTTTAGCCGTTTTTTCTAAATTTTCTCTTTCAAGTTTCTGATCACTTTTTTCATTCATTTTTTACCTTTTTCAATATTATTTTTAATTATGTCAAATTCTTTCGAAAAATCTTCTTTAAGCTGTTTTCCTTTGATTCTGTCTTCAGATGGGAACCCTTCTTCATCACATTGGATTTTAACTCCTGCATCTTTTAATCCTTTTATGAGTGCGAAAAGTTTATTTTTACGAATCGATCTCATCATGCCAAGGTCCACAACTGATCTTTCTTTTTTTGAAATTTCCTTTCCAAATAAAAATCCTGTGAGGTATGCTGCAGGGATTGATTTTAAACTATTACTGAATTTTTTTGGCCAACCATATTTCAGAAGTTCTTTTGATGTTATTCCCAACTCGACTTTATCTTGGGCCTCCTTACTTGTAACATATTGCACTATGACATACTTATTCGTTTTTCTAATTACAATGCGAGGAGTTTCACCCTTCAATAATTTGACTCTTCTGGCATAATCTGTCTTGTGTTCCTTTCTTCTTCGTTTTATTGTTCTCATCATTTCCTTAATCCTCCCAAGTAATCTTTAAGATGCGCCTTACTTCTAAAGATTTTATTTCTTATTTTCTTTCTTATATCTTCATATTCTTCTTTGGATATTTCACCACGCTCTTTAAGTGCAGATAGATACTTCCTAAGTTTTCTAGTAAGGGTAACATAGTCTCTCTTCCTTGTATTAACTCTGACCCTTACATTACCTACGCTTCTACGCTTTTTCTTAATTAAGACTTTTCTTCTCCCTTTTATAGGTTTTATAACTATGGCTCCTTCTTTGTGTAAATCTTTTATGTCCTGTTTCGTAATGGCTTCCTTTATGTCTT
Organism: Candidatus Pacearchaeota archaeon; assembly: GCA_046706965.1. Lineage (GTDB taxonomy): Archaea > Nanobdellota > Nanobdellia > Pacearchaeales > GW2011-AR1 > ASMP01. Next base: position 4,466 of record JBJKOX010000038.1, on the reverse strand, counting down.
CAAGCCTTGATCCTGCGAATGCTATCCTGCCCTTTCCCACGCCAAGTGTTCTCTTTGCAAGTTCTTTCTTTTTCCCTAAATTCATTTCTTTACCTCCTTAATAGGTGCATGGATCTTTGCTTTTTCTTGTCGCACTGAAACATGCTTCAAGAATCTTTTTGTGTTTAGATTAGCAATATCTATCTTTCTTTCATTGAGGTTCTTCACAAGTTCTATTTTCTTTTTTGCTCCTACATTTCCTAGTACAACACGATCACCTTTTTCAAGGCCAGCAATATCATTAATATTTCTTATTACCTTCATTTTTTCGGTTTCCTGTTTTCTATATCCTATTTTAACAACTGCGGGCTTACCTCTTATCTGCTCTCTCATTTTGTTATCTCGTCCTGTAGGTCTTCTCCAGACTTGTTTCTTTTTTCTGCCTTTTCCTAACTTAGAATGCCTAAATGATGCTCTTCTTAAAAATTTCATATCTCTTTACCTGCCTTATTTATCATAAAAATACCATCTTGGAAAACTCTTCTATCTCTCTTCCCTACTTTAGTGGCCAGCTCAAAATTCGCAGCGGTCCTTCCAGCAAGCTCTTTATTTACAGAACTTACTTTAATTATATCTTTTCCTGCATCAACATCTACCCCTGAAGGGATCATTGCTTTGCGTGCAATTTTCTCCCCGAGGAAGTTTTTTATCAACGCTTCATTCCCCTTTATTTCTACAGTAATTGGAAAATGACTGTAACAAATCTTCAACTCGTATTCAAACTTTTTTTGAACTCCTTGAATCATATTTTTTATGTGGGATGTAATTGTGTTTGTCATTTTCTTCTCACGTTTGGTTGATTTTTTGTTCCCTATAATTATTTCGTTTCCCTCTTTTTTCAAGTCAAGATTTCCCGCCCCCCTGAAATCTCGTTCAATGGTTCCTTCAGGGCCTTTTATGATAAAGCTTGTGCCATGGATTTCCACTTCAACTCCCTCCGGAATTTCTATCTCCTGAAAAATTGATTTTTTCATTAGTAAAAGTAAGCTATTAGGCTTCCTCCAATATTTTTATCTTGAGCTTCTGCATGGGTGATTAATCCTTTGTTTGTTGTAACTATCAATGTCCCCATATTTCTTGCAGGGAGATACCTTCTTCTGTATTTTTCAATCTGACTTGCCTTTACTGTGAAGCGGGGTTTTACAGCCTTGCAATCGAAAAAATCCCCTAGTGTAATCTCAACTGATTTGTCTTTTGTGTTAATCTTGTACTTCTTTATCGCTCCTTGCTGTTTCATTATCTTAAGTACTTCAATAAGGAGGTTGGACATTCTTTTTATGACTACTATTTCTTTCTTGGCCTTTTTGGCGTTCTTCATCATATTCATAGCGTCTGCAACTATATCTTGTGACATTTTAACTGTATTTTTTGAAGCCGATTTCTTCAGCAACTTCTCTGAAACATTGTCGGCATAAATTTAATCCGTATGAATTTATATGTGCACCGAAGCGTCCGCACCGTTCACACTTTCTAACTGCTATTCCTATTTTTCTTTCCTTGGGTTTGTTATGTTTTAGGAATTTGGCTCTTTTCTCTGGCTTATTCTTAAGTTGTTTTAGTATTTTTTTCCAATCACTTGCGGTCATTTCTTATACGAATTTCGTTCCGAAATTCTCCTCCATAAATTTAATTATCTCTTCCTTTGGAATATTCTGTTTTTTTGAAACTTTCCCTGTCTTTATTTTTCTTAGTTTAACTCTTCTTCCTGAGCGCTTGAATACTACTGTGACATCAAAACCTCTTATTCCAATATCTCTCTGATATTCTACACCAGGAATTTCTATATACTCTTTTACTCCGAATGAAAAGCAATTCTCACTAACCTGCTTTTTCCTCAACATATTATCAACTGTTGCCAAACATCTTTTTAGCATTTCTTCTTTTCCTTTCCTTAATGTAACCATCGCGCCTATCTCAAGCCCCGGCCTAACTCCAAGAGCAGGGATCCTCTTTCTCGACTTCATCTTAGCAGGGCTCTTTCCAGTAAGCATTTTCAACAACTTAACTCCCTTTTCTAATTCATCTGCAGTGCCCCCTACACTAAGAACTACTTTTTCTACCCTTACTTTCCTCATTACATTTTGTTCTTTTGTTTGTTCCATTATTCTATTGCAATCAATTGTTTAATTAGGACCTTTACAGTGCTTGTTCCAAAGCCCACATCGGCAGTTTTATCTTTTTTGTCTATATCTTTTACTTCTCCTGTTTGCCCTGAGTGTTTTCCTGAATAAATAAAGACCTTAGAACCCTTATTTAAAGGTATTATCTTTTCAATCTTTTTACCTACAAAGTCAATTACCGCAGAGTCATTTGTATTACACTTTATATTCGATATCAGGTTTTCCCCATCATTGAAATTAAGTTGTATCTTTTTTCCCTTAAGGGCTTTTTTATTAGATATCTTTACTATCTTTTTTTTAGCATCTTTAATATCTGTTTCATCCAACCTGAATTTACCATTCCTGCCTATTGTAAGTCTATACGCTTTCTTAGCTGGAACGATGGTTAGTGTATCAAAAAGCAAGACGCTCCTGCTTTCATCTTTTACAGGCTTGTCATTCACTAAAATATTCTTTTGGAAGATTGCCCTCTTAACTTCTTTTTTATTTTGGGTAACCCTTAATATATCCCTAAGCAATACCAATACTGGAAGTCCATGTTCATAGTTAGATCCTGGTTTCACTATGTATTTTGTTTCTTTTTTCGAGATGGGCCAATTCTTTGGAACTGCTTGTCTTTTAAGATGCATTTTCTTTCACTCCTTTTTCAGATTTTTTTGATTTTTCAGTTTTCTCTTTCTTAGCCCCTTCATCAGGGATTTTCTCTGATGCGCTTTTCTGTTTCCTATCCTCTACATTAAGGGTAAGAATCTGAAGGTTCCATGGTTTCATGCTTACATTTATTTTTGAACCATCTTGTTTTTTAATCTGGGCACCCTCAACTTCTGCTCTTGTCTTTCTAAGGTCTACCATCAAAACTTTCCCTTTCTTGCCCCTGAATTTTCCACGTTTAATGAGCACAGTATCTCCTTTCCTAAGTACAACTGCGCGTTTGCCTTGGCTTTTTCTCAACTCTTTTGAGAGGTTGACTTTCATCATCTTCCTTTTAGTATGAAGAGGTGCATTAGCTGCATATTTCCTTTGCTTCCCTGGTCTTTTACTTGATTTCCATGATGTAGAAAATTTGTTTCTCATTAATGTACGCTTGAAGCTATCTTGGCAACCTGTGGCCAGCGCTCCAAAACCTCCCTTGCAATAGGTCCTTTAATCTGGGTTCCTTTTGGATTCCCTTTTTCATCCTTGAGTATAGCAACGGCATTATCCTCAAAGGCTATTCTTTCCCCATCTCTCCTTTTGTAAGATCTCCTTTGTCTCACTATGACTGCATCAAAAACTTTCCCTTTCATATCAGGAACACCTTTCCTTATACTTACTTTTACCATGTCTGCTACTCTTCCTGCACCCTGCTTTCCCTTTCTCCCTTTCCATCTTTTTACAGAGACTAATCTCACAATTTTTGCACCACTATTGTCTGCGGCTACAAGCTTTGCGCCTAGATTCAGGCCTTTAGTTACTCTTGCTGATATTGCTTTCATTTGTTCTCTCCTGACTTTATTTTTTTGACTGCAACGAAGTGTATTATCTTGCTAAGAGGTCTACATTCTCTCACAAGTATTGTATCTCCTACATTGATTTCATTTTCCAAACATTGTGGAAGCCTTGCATGGATTTTTGTTTTTGATTTTGCATATCTCTCATATTTTCTTATATATATCATTCTTTCAAATTCTATTGTAAGCCTTTTTGGAAGTTTTTTAACAACTACTCCTTCGAATGTTTTTCCACGGGCTCTAAGCTCTCCATGGAAAGGGCAGTCTCTTCCGTCACACTTCCCTAGAGCTCCAGCTGAATTTTTATCAGCTGATATCTTACCAGCTTTGGCTGTTTTTTTCGTTTCTTGTTTTTTCATTTTTGTGTATGCTCCTAATCTTCTATGGAATCTTCTTCGAATCCCTGTTTGACCAACATTTCCTTTATCTTCTTTCTGTGGTCTCCCTGAAGTTCGATTGCGTCATCTTTGTAAGTTCCGCCACAAGCAAGACTATTTTTCAAGTCTTTTGCGACTTTCTTAACATCTATGCCGCTTCCGAATCCACTTACTATGGTAACAATCTTCCCGTATCTTTTCTTGTCGGTTGTTACCCTTATCTTCTGCGAACTTTTAACAATCTGTTCGCATACACATGCCTGCATTGGCAGGCCGCACTTTGGACATATCTCCATTGTTATTTTTTGAGTGTGATTTTTTCTCCAAGCTTAGACTCATTTTCAAGAGTCATGATCTTGGCCATGATTTTTTTAATTTCTTTTGTCTTAGAGCTTCCTGCTTTGGCTGCACTGGCCCTAGATTTCATAAGTTCTAGTTTT
>JBJKOX010000037.1:0-2604 GCA_046706965.1 Candidatus Pacearchaeota archaeon | reverse complement strand
GCATAAGTGAAGAAGTGTTGTTGAATCCTTTCCAATGCTCCAAAGAATTGCGGGGTTTTTGAAGCGGTTTTTTGCCTCCCTGATTATATAAATGCTCTTGCTTTCAAGCTCGTCGATATTTTCCATTTTCTACCTTAATCACTTATATACTACCACATAATATAAACCTATTGTTTATCTTCATTAAACGAACAGTATTATAAATAAACAGGATTTCTTTGTTCTTGGTGATAATTTATGGCAGCAACCCCAAAGGGACCTCAGAAGGTAAGAATCGACTACAACATAGACAAGCAGGTATACGATGATTTTGTAAAAAATTGTGTAAAGAAAGGATACGCAGCAAATATTGTCTGTGAAAGATTAATGAAAAGATTCAATGAAACCGGTCAGATGTAATCTTTTATTTTATTATTTATCTATTAGAACTGAAATCTATGCGTCGGCCGGGATTCGAACCCGGATAATCGGCTCACTTCACCAAAAATGCAAAAACATTTGAGGTGTGGAAGGCCGATGTCTTAGCCATTGGACCACCGACGCAGTGTATTTTTATGGATTTGTAATTTCTTTAAAAACTTTATTGTTTTTTACAATTCGAAATGTTTATAAAGAAACCCTTTTTTCTTCAGGCTATGGCAAGACTAAGAAAAGGAGTTTCATATAGAAAGCTTGAAAGACCTTACACTAGAAAGTCAAAATACCAGGCGAAATCATATGTAAGGGCAATCCCTGCAAATAAGATAGTAAGATACGTCATGGGAGAACCTCAAAGAACCTATGATTACCAGGTTGAGCTTGTATCAAAAGAGGATATACAGCTAAGGCACAATGCAATAGAATCAGCAAGGCTTACAGTCATAAGATACCTTGAAAAAAATCTTGGAAAAGGTGGCTACTGCTTCAGGGTTATGATTTATCCTCATCATGTTCTAAGGGAAAACCCTCTTGCATCTGGTGCAGGGGCAGACAGAATGAGCACAGGCATGCAGAAATCCTTCGGGAAATCAATCAGCCTTGCAGCGCAGGTGCATGAAGGAAAGGTAGTATTCAGGGTAGAGGTAAACGAAGCCCAGATTGAACACGGAAGAAAAGCGCTTCACAGGTGCATCTCAAAGTTTCCAAACCAGTTTCTTATAAGGGTAGTTAAGAAAAATTAATTTTGTTTCATTTTTCAATTTTCAGGCTTTGTTCAACAATCTTTATTACTTTGTTTATGTCGTCTGCAGTCACTTCATGCCTCATGTTCATTCTTGCAGACGCCATTGAAAGCCTCATTATGCCATGGACAATCCTTGGATTTATCTCGACAACAAACTCATCTTCTTTTTCTTTAAGCTCTTTTGCAAAAGCGACAATCTTGTGCTCAAGCTTTTCAGGTATCTCAACCTTGAAATTCTTTAAGTAATCTATGTAGCTCTTTATGAACTTTGCATCATGCGGATTGATTTCTGCACGATGGTGCTCAACAATCTTTTTAGCTATATCTCCAAACTCCTTTGCTCCGTATTTTTTGATAAGAAACAGAAGATGAAACCTTGTCAAAAGCGCGGCATCAAATGGAAGCTGCTTTTTTATCGTATCCTTCATCCAGCCTGCAAATTTGTCACCTTTAGGGTTTGCTGTTGCAAAAACATTAACCCTTGCATCAAGCGTCATATGGGTATCTGCCTTGTCATATGCAACAAATCCCTTCTCCATTGCAGAGTAAAGTGCAGCCATGTCCTCACTTTTCATCAGGTTAAGTTCGTCAATACAGCAAAGACCCTTATCCGCCAAAGGCAAGAGTCCTTTTATGACTTTTCCTCCCTTAACCATTATTGATAGCCCAACACCAGACGTTCCCGAACCAAGACCAAAACTGGATATCGGTGCAAGTTCTGATGCAGACCTTATTATATCTGTCTTTCCAGTTCCAGGATCTCCCAAAAGCAATATGTGGACCTTATCGTCTGAAAAAAGCTGTAGTGTTGCCGCCTGTTTGATATACTCCATCCCAATTATGTTAGTTGCAATAAGCTTGGGGATTACGACATCGGCGTTTTTTGAGAATCTCTCAAACGCAATTTTTTTTGCTGATTTTTCAATGTCTGCATTCACACTTTTGATGTATTCCTTAAGGTCTTTGTCTTCCTCATCTTTCTTTTTCAAAAATATATGCGGAAAGTCTGTATTAAACAAAACATCACCTGAGAGGGCAAAAGAGGAATACCCAAACCCGATCTTTCCAAGCTTTAAGAGCCTTTTTATTTTTTTCAAATTATTGGTTTCAATGAACTTATCAAGTTCTTTTAGTTTATTCCTCTCCTTTGGAAAAAGAGGCCTGGACACACGTATAAAGTCTATAATCATTCCCATAGATTCATGTTAGAGCATTATTGCTATAAATAAATTGTGATTATATCCCTTTGTGAGGCAAGGTTTAAATAAAAACAAGGATTTCAGAATAGAATGAACATTACAATAACAGAGGAAAAGCTAAAGAAGTATTTTTCTATAACTAAAGAAGCCATTGAGATGGTAAAAGAAAAGGGATTTGACGAGAGAAGAAAAAAGGAGGCAGAAGATTTTCTTGATATGGCAGAGAGATATTACTCTGATGCA
>JBJKOX010000036.1:0-7443 GCA_046706965.1 Candidatus Pacearchaeota archaeon | reverse complement strand
GTATCAGATGCGTAAGTCTTTCGGCCGTCATAGTTCTCGTAATCCGTAGATGCCTTTACTTCATTGCTAGGATTCCACGAGCTTCCGGGCAAGTAAAGTTCAAAGAGTTCGTAGCTGAAGACATTGGGGAAAAGCATTATCAGGTAGCAGTTTCCCATGAACTCCCCGAAGAACAGCTCGTAGCTTTCAATCCAAGGATAATCCCTGATATTTTTCAGAAGATTTCTCCCGATAGTGTCGTCGGTCGCCGTTATGCTCCACCTAGTGGGAACAAGTCTCTTGTCTTTTTTCAGGCCTAAAACACCAACACTCATAATCTTGCTAAGAACATATTCGTCAAAATGATTTTTGTACAAATAAGAGATCCCTTCAACAGATTTTAATTCATCATTAGCTACCTTGTCAATCTTTCTATCTATCCTTACATTACTAGTAATTTTGGCATTTTTCAGCCCTGCAGCCATACCTTGAGGGGAAAGAACACGGTCACGCTTTAAACCTGTACCTATCTTATTCTTAAGAGAAATTTCTACATCCACAGGCTTAGAAGCCATAGCTAGTTCTTGAGCGATTTTCACAAACCTACTTGTATTTTTTCTAGGCTCCGTGGCCTGAGATCTGAATCTGGAGTTTAAAAGGCTGTTTCTCAATCCAATGACATCCCTTATTCCTAAATTCTCCTTAGCCCATGTTTTTGCATCATCATAAAGCCAGGCGTCATTATCTTTTTCAAGAGGACTTAGGATACCTACATTCATTGAAGGGTATCTTAATTTAGAGCCTACAAAGACACTAGGAGGAGAATTAGTATTTAATTCAGAAACCCTATCTAGATTTTTATATCTGAAGTTTACATCTGCAATTTTCTTTATCGCTTCAAACCTGATATCAGACATGAAGAATATTGGTTTAGGTGCTTTAAATTCTTTAAGAACTACTGAGGGGTTTCACTGTATTGAATAAGATGATTATATCCATCCTTTCTTGAATATACCCCTGTTTCTAATTTCAAAATCCATCTCCTTTTGAGGCATGCTCCTATGTTTCAATAAAATGGCTTTTCTTCGACCACGGTCATTTTGTAGTTCAATTATCGTTTTACTCCAATACTTGAAAAGATCTCCACCCACAATATTCACTCCTGGAAGTATGCCTTTCTTTCTATCCTCTTCAGTAAGAAAATCAGAATAGACCTGATTAGTTATTATCACAGGTATGTCTTGTTTCCTAGAAATTTCAGCAAGTATCCTCATTTGCTTTGCAACTTCACGATTGACTTCCTGGATTTTTTCATCATTCTTTAACCTCCTCGCATCTCCGAGTTCAAGCCTATACAACATTGCCATACCATCTACTATTATGAGTCCAGCATGCTCTTTTTTAACAGTCATGAGAAGTTTTTCAAAAATAGCCTTTTGCTCTTCAAAGTTAGTGGGGTTTAATATTAGTAAATTTTTAAGAATTTCTTCATAACCTTCCCCTACAATCTGCTTTACTCTTACAGGACTAAACCCTCCCTCAGTATCAATAAAAATCACTCTTTTGCTCTTTTTAGCTAAGCTACATCCTGCTAACATTACAAAGTTGGTTTTCCCGCTGGCGGGGGGCCCTGCAATCATGGTTATCACACCACTTTCATATCCTCCAAAAAGCCATTTATTAAGATCGAAGCTCCCTGCAGAAATCTTCTCTATTTTATTATTCATAAAAAGACAAAAAAACAATAATTAATAAGGATTATTGTAGTGTCAAAATTATTTCATGCCTTTAAAATTGGACTCAAACTTATCAAGGTCCTTTTCTGCTGCATTTGCAGCATCTTTAATAGCCTTTTTTACAGTCTCTCCTTTAGTCTTAACCTTCAAGATAGGTTTCTCTGAAGGATGTTCTCTTTTCCAAGCCGCAAAAGTAACATTTGAGTCTTTGTTCAAATAAACCCTAAGAAGCTCAGCCAAAGTAATGTTTTCAACTTGAACTTCAATTTCGTCCTTCGAGCTGTTTAAAACCTTGAGTTCCATGACAAAAACTCGGGATTTTGGTTTATAAATTTTCCTAAAGGAAAATTACGAGAAAATAAAGGAATCTTAAGAGAAATCTTCCTCATCTAGAAGTTCTAGGTCATCTTCATAATTATCCTGTCCTTCTGGCTCGCTACTAATAGCTTTTTCATTATTAGAAGACTTAGCAAGTTTCATTTTCCTAAGATCATCAATTTTCAAATTTTTCATGCTTTCAGGGTCAATCTTCAAAATTCTGGCAGGCATTTCCCTCCCCTCTCGCTCCGCCAAATTCTCTCGAGCACTGCTTTTGATAATATTGATTCCAAGATATGCTTCAAGTTTTTTGACAAGCTTGTAATCATCTTCAGGAAGAATTCCTTTTTCGGCCATAGAAATGGCAGCTTCTGCTTCTGAGATCTCCCGGGCAAGGTCCTTCTGAGTTATTTTTCTTAATCTACGAGCACGCATAATCACCCAGTGAAAATTATCTACAAGATCTGTCCTAGGCCCTTTTTTTTCAGAAATTTTTTTTCTATAGTTCTCATTAACAAGGTCCCTCAGCTGAACACTAGTGTTTTTATCTGACTTTCCGAAGTCTTTTATCCTCTGCGCAGTCTCTTTCGCATTGCTACCTCTCATGTAATGCCTACCATAATATGCAGGCTTTTCAGCTTCTAAGAGTTGGGCAGTAGTAGGTCTTTTTATTACAGGGAATCCTTCAATATCCGCACAAGATTCACATAATTTTACAATACCTTCTGGGGAAACAACATCAATAAGTCGGACTTTATCTCCCGAAACACCGCATCTTGAGCACCACATGGAAAATACAGAAAATTCCTCTTTTTTAATATTACTGTGATGAAGTGCTAGAGTTAAAATAGCTTTCTAATTCACTAGCAGTATCAAGATGATATAAGATGTGTTTTTGGTTTATCACAACAGCAGGGAATTGGGTCACATTATATTGCTGTAGAAGATAGTTAAGAGAATCAATATTCTGGTCAACAGCAATAGGAATAAGAACAACATTATTGCCTTCCTCATTCTTCATCTGTAAAAGCACCCTACTCCATACAAGCTGCTCTGCTTTAAGATTTACATCTTGTGTATTATAGGTATAAAGATAAACTGCTGTATTAATATGGCAATTGGGGTCTTTTTTCTCAACATTCATAACATCTATCCAAATCAGGGTCCTTAAAAGGTCGTACTTTCTGTGGATCATTTTTATTGAACTAGTAATTTGTCCAGACTGATCATACTGATCCAGCTGTTGTGCTTCAGTATAAACTTGATCCGCAAATTTTGCAATATCTGTGCTCATTACAGAGCATGAAGAATTGGAGACTTGTAAAACCTGGCCGAGTGCAAAGGAGTCATAAAGTGAAACCTCTGAATTGTAAAAATTAACATTAGCAGTATTTGCTTGGAGTTGCTCAAAATAAACCCCTAAAATTAACCCTAATGCAAAAAACATCACAGTTAGAAAGAAGGCCTGCCAGAAAACATGCTTCTTACTTTTCAAAAGTTTTTTTATCTCCATGAGTATTTCCCACGAACAAATTTATATAGTGAGACTATAAGCACAATAGGCTGTAGTACAATATATATAAGAGAGTAGAATAGTATACTAAAAAAGCTTTCCTTTTCTTTTATGTGTTCGTTTATATATCTAAGTGCAAAATATGTAAACATTAATCCTAGCAAGAATAATATAATACCCAAAAAATTTAGGAGAGATGGATTAAGATTCACATCGCTCAGAGTGAGAATTGCAGTTTGTGCCTGAAGCGAGTAGTTTGTTGTTAAGTAATAAGAGAATATCCTTATGAATACCCTATAAGCCAAGAACAGCAAACCGAAAGTTCCTAGCAAAAGGGATATTGAAAAGAAAGGCAAAATAAAAAATCCAATCATACCTTCGTTAAAGAAGCTTTTTCTATACTTTAGTATTGTTTGATACCCTCCTATATTCCACCTTATTCTCTGTTTCATCCATGCTTTCAATTTTGCAGGGGCAACAGTAGTGGATTTTGCGACAAAGGACATTTTAATTGTATACCCATCGCGTAAAAGATGCCATGTAGCTTCAATATCTTCAGTTATATTTTTTGGATCGAATCCTCCTATTCTTTCTAGAGCTGTTTTCCTGTATAAGGCAAGAGGTCCAGGAGTAACATAAATTGCATCAACAAAGCCCAATAATTTTCTTGTGAAAGCAATTATTTTGTACTCTATCGCTTGCATCTTCCTAAGAAGGTTATTTTTTTTCCTAACAAGAATTCGTGTTGTGACTGCCCCTGTTTTAGGATCATTGAAAAATCCAACCATAGAGCTAAGTGCGTGAGAATCAGGATAGGAATCAGCATCAACAACAGCGATAAGATCCCCTTTTGCGATTTTAATAGCTTGGTTCAAAGAATCTGCCTTCCCAGAATTTTTTTTATCAAGTACTTTAACTAAGGGATATTTTTTTTCAAGTTCCCTGGAAATCTTAAGAGTATTGTCCTTACTACCATCGTTAATTACGATAACTTCAACTATATTCTTATAATCTGATTTTAATATAGCTTCCACGGTGCCTTTTATACTGTCCTGTTCATTATATGCAGGGACTAAAACAGAAAGAGAGTAAAAATTAGTGATCTTAGGGATAGTAAACATATCTTTCCTATTTTGTATAAAAATTAATATAAAAAGTGTCAGAAAATACATCGCAATAAACATATAGACAAGGTAAACAATAGTTATCCAGTTCATTGCTAATCCTCCCTCATCTTACTCTCATTTGAGGGGTCAACGACATTAAAGTAATCATAAAAATCATCTGATAAACTTAAGTCATAAGTATGACCTGTCTTTTTCTTCTTTATTAAGCCAAGATCAGAAAATTTCTTTATATGGTCATAAGCCTTATTACCCCTAATTTTTATTAATACAGATTGTTTCATTGGTTGCTTGAATGCAATTATTGCAAGCGATTCCTGTTCTGCTTTAGAAAATTCGCTGCTACCAGTTGCTAACTTATTGACAATATCGGCATACTCTGGAAGCACATCCATTTTCCAAAGTCCATTTTTCTCCACAATCTGGATAGCAGAACCTCGTCTATTATAATCATCTTTAATCTTGTCAAGAACTTCCCTAATAATGAGGGGATTAAGGTCTGCAAGCGATACTAGCTCCTTCATATTTAGAAATCGTCCAGAGACAAAGAGTACTGCTTCTACTTTTCGAAAATTTTCCGCGTCGCGCTCTTTCTCAATCTCGTTAACCATGCGACTGCTTACGTTTCCGGCCATAAAAAGTAAAGACCTAAGAAGATTTTAAAGTTTTTGAAAAGGTAAGGGTATTAAATAGCTGCCTCAAATCTCAAAGTCCCACCTACTCCCCCCATATTGAAAAACTGTTCTCCCTCAGATGTATCTATAGAAATGATCTTTATTGTAGTGCCCATACTCTGTGCAATTTTTGAAAGTTCTTTAATTATTGGTTTGGGAACTTTCTTTGACATATAAAGGATATCAACTGCACCCAGTTCAAGCGCTTTCTTTGTTTTCTCCTCACCTAAAGTAGTCTTCTTAGGAGATTCTCCAAGATTCTTGAAAAAATTCTCAACATCTTTTTTCTCAAGAGTTCTTTCATGGTTCACGAGAAGATCTTGTGCTTTCTCAACTAGTTCTTTTAGTCCCGATTCAGATGCATCCCCTATGTCAATTTTACCTATAACTTTTTCTTGAAGGGGCTTAGGCAAATACTCACCATCAATAAACTCATCCTTAGTAGGTATAGGACCTCCAATAATGATCCCTTTAAGTTTTTTCATCTCATAAAAATTTTTTTTCATCTCATCAGCAATTCTTTTATAAAATTCCTTAGTAAGCCCTTCTGTTATCCTATGAAATCTCTGGCTTGATTGGCCTCCTGCACGAATTTTGCTTGGAACCCCCGAAGTCATTTTCTGGACCACTTCAATTCTTTTTCCTTCAAGAATTCCTATTGTAGCCTCTTTTCTATCCATTACCAAAAGTCCAAAAACCTCGGAAATTTCAAGCATTTCTCGTAAAGGATCAAGGATGAATTCTTTATCACACCTGTACATCCTAGTTTTCAAGGGAAGAGGAGGTTCTACATCCCATAGCTGAAGATCATCTTGACCTTCTACTCTTGAAACATTACCACAAAATATTGCAAGACCATTTTCAGGGGTCTTCCTATACTCCTTAAGATATCTGGTGATTTTATCTAAGGCATTTCCCACATTTTTTCTGGTGCTAGTTGACTTTATGTTTTTAGCAGTAGTCTTTTCGGCTTCAAGTTGATCTGAGACAGTATAGATATTCTGGCCTGCGGGAATATAGACAGTTATCAATTCTGTGGCTCTTCCTTTGTAGCCTTCCAGCTGTTCAATCAATTCTGCAAGCTCATCTTTGGTAAGTGTTGTCATTTTAAGTTATGTGCTGCAATTAAATCCTTTTCAAAAGCTTTTAGTTCTTTCGGAATTTTTATGCCTTTTATTTCACCCCTAAGTGAGATACCTTTTTCCTTCTTTTCTTTCCAAATCTTTGAATTGAAGCTCATGAAAGATTCCATGTCTTTAAAATCAAAATTTCTTACTCTACTCTTAGGCCACTCTGCTTCAAGAAGATTCATTTTTTTCTCAGAAGCTATGGTAGTAGATACCTGGGGGATTATTGGATACGCCAAAGCTAATAGTCGTTCTAAAATATAATGAAGAGTATATTTCGCAGAAATACTTTCCTTTTCAGTGAAACTTTTTTCTTGATTGTATGCGCGGGCCTTTATAGTTTCAATATAGTGTGAGGCAAATATGTCCCAAATAAATTTTCTTATTTCAAGAGAGGGCCTATAAAAATCATATTCATCATAGCTTTTATCCGTTCTAAACACTAGGTCATCTATATAATCAACAAACATTTTATCTAGAGCCATTAATATTGGTTTTGATTTAGGTTTTTCAAAAAGCATGACAAATTTTGAGAGATTGAGCAATTTATTAAGAGTCTTTAGTTCAGCACGGATTCTTTCTTCTGAGCATTTCAAGTCTTGTTTTGATAAATCGCCTTCAGTCGCAGCCCATAACCTTACTGCTTCGCCCCCATAATTAGTGATAAGCTTCATAGGATCGATTATATTACCCTTGGATTTTGACATTTTGTATCCTTTGTCGTCAACTATATGTTGGTGGATCCACACATCCTTGAAGCAAGCATCTTTGGTCTCAAGAAACCCACGAAGTAGGGTATAGTAAAGCCACGTTCGAACAATCTCTTTTCCCTGTGGTCGCAAAGATGCAGGGTAAGCCTTTTTGAAGAATAAAGGATCATCAAGATATTTCAGAAGCACTAGTTCAGAAATGGAAGAGTCCATCCATGTATCAAAAACCCGTTCCTCTCCTTTCCATTCCAAATCTCTGACG
>JBJKOX010000035.1:0-5081 GCA_046706965.1 Candidatus Pacearchaeota archaeon | reverse complement strand
CCTCCGCTTGAGGGTATCGGTGAAGCAGAAGTACAGCTTGAGCTTGTTGAATACTGGTATGTGTAATCTACTGAAGGGGTTCCTCCGTGACCAGAATATCCTCCAGCCCCTGTCATCGTGAATGTCTGTCCAGTGTTTATCGTGAGCGTCCCGCTCGCGTCAGGGCTGGTCGTCAATGCCACAGAGCTTAATGTCTTTGTTGCGTCGTGTATGTAATCATAAACCACTTCATTGTTGATGGATTTCATATCAAAAACGCTTTGGCTTCCGGTTAGATTTAAATGGATGTAGTATCTTCCGCTCGTAACGTTTTTTATCTGTCCTACTAGGATGTTTGAATCTTTTTCGTAAACGTTTATCGTTGCAGGGGAGCTTGAAGGATTTCTCGTGTAGATATCTATCACGTTTTTATCTGTAAGATTTGTTATGAAGTACGCCCTGACGTATTGGTTTTCTGGAATAGTATACGTTATGTTATCTGTCTGGTTAACATAGGAGTATATGTCTTTCATGTATTTTCTGTTTGCATTCAGATATTGGGCATCCACAATCACAATGTCGAAAGTCTCATTTGAAAGATGGGGAGCAACCCATTCCACGTAATCGTAAATCCCGTTGTGATTCGTGTCCTTTACTGCTATTGGCGTGATGTAGCTGTTGTTCTCTTCCCAGTATATCCTGACCTGGGAAGGGTTTGTTATGTCAAGAGACTCTGAAAGGTTTGCGAAAGCCTCGACGTTTTTGTAATGCACCGTTGATATTATCTTGACTCTCTTTCCGTTCGGCATGTTTTCCTCTACCGCCGTTGGTGCGGGAGTTTGGTATTCAATTGTGTAATTCGTGTTGTTTCCCGAGATGTCTACTTGCTTTTGTGTATTTGCTATCGCGTTTCCTGTTAAGTGAAACATTCCCAGAAGGCCTGCCGATGCGTTTGATACTGAATATGATTTTGAATTAACTTTTATGTTGGAAGCGTAGTTCGGAATGTATGCCGAGACGTTTCCCGGGTTTTTCATTGAAATGTTTTCTTTCCATGTTACTGGCTGGCCTATTCTTGCCTGGCCTTGAGATGTGTTTATCGAGACTTGGTTTCCGTTGGAAACTACAAATCCTGTTGATCCGGAATTTTGCAGCAAGAACGCGAAGGCGAATATTGCAAGGCTTATCGAGATTATTATCACGAAATTCTTTATCACCTTACTCTTTCTTTTTTCAAGGAATCTCTTGCACTCGTTTGCTTTGTGTTCGTAATATCGTATCCAGTCGAGAATGCCTTGGCCGTCGCGATGCCGATATAAAGTCTCGATGTAGAAAGCGTATGTTATCTTCTTTTTTTCAAGGGAATCTTGGAGCTTTTTTACATAATCTTCGAAATACTTCTTCCTCTTTTCGCATTCTTTTAGGGTCTTTTTTAGCTCGCGTGTGGAAGCGCCTGCTAAATCTGTATTTTTCATCACTTATTATGTGTGTATCGTCTATTATAAATATATGTATTAATGTAAAAAATACTTATTATGTATGTATAAGGGTTATTGTAAAAAATTTCTCAAAAACGTTAGAAGGTTCTCTTATTACTGCGACAAGTAAAAATCTGAAGGAAGTGAAAACATTATTTTTAGCCCTGTTAATATTAGAAAGATTTAAATAATAGCAGGGTTATTATCTTATATGGAGACTTATATTGATAGGGATTTAGGGGATGAAATCCAAAAATATATGAAATCAAAAGAAATAATCGCAATAGTAGGAACAAGAAGGTGTGGAAAGACAACTTTGTCTGAGAAGATAATTGAGAATTTTAAGGGAAAAACAAAAATCATAAGCTTTGACAATGTTAAGATATTAAGGCTTTTTGAGACAGATATTGATGCATTTATTAACGAGCATATAAAAGGTTATGACTTGGTTTTTATTGATGAAATCCAATATTCAAAGAACTCAGGGAAGAAATTGAAATACATTTATGACTTGAATTGGACTAAGATTATTATTTCTGGATCAAGTGCCGCAGAAATCTCGATTCATAGCTTGAGATACTTGGTTGGTAGAATCCTGATTTTCAGATTATTTCCCTTTTCATTTAAAGAATTTATCCGCGCAAAAGAGCCAAAATTAGAGCAATATCTTGAGCTAAAAAAAGTTTCAGGAATTGTTCTTGAAAGGTTGAATAAACATTTAGAAGAATATATAACTTATGGGGGATATCCGCAAGCAGTTTTGGAGAAAGAGATTGAGGGGAAGAAAAAAATTCTTGAAGGGATATTTAATACATACTTGCTGAAAGAAATAAAAGAAATTTTGGAATTAAGCGATAATTACAAGCTCGTGAGTCTTTTGAAGGCGCTCTCCATTCAGGACGGAAACATTATTAATTATGATGAGCTATCGAGGTTAAGCGGGTTTAAGTATCTTGAATTAAAAAAATATTTGAAAATTCTTGAAGAAACCTTTATTCTGAAGAGAGTTATGCCCTTTTTTACAAACAAAAGAACGGAAATTATTAAGTCGCCAAAAGTTTATTTTCTTGATTTTGGATTCAGAAACATAATTTTGGATAATTTTAGCCGTGAAAGAGCCGACTTGGGGAGCATTTACGAAAACCTTGTCTTCATCCATTTTGCTTATAAAAACAAGGAATTGAGATTTTGGAATACGAAGTCAAATGCAGAAGTTGATTTTATTTTTGAGCAGGAGGGAAAGATTATCCCTCTAGAAGTTAAACTTAATCTGACAAAAGCTAAGATTACACGCTCTTTTAGGAGTTTTATTGAAAAATACAAGATAAAGAAAGGATATTTTATTTCAAGGGGCTTTGCGGGAGAAACGAAAGAGAAAGGAGCAAAAATCGAATTTTTACCTTTTGCTGAACTCGGGAGCGCTTTTTAGGTAATGACAAAGTGACTATCTCAGAACTGTGACAAGGCCCTGGCTTATGTTTTTCTGAAGGACTACCTGTATGTTCCCGCTGTTCGCGCGTATGCAGTAGGGATTTTCATCTTTGGTCATTCCGCTCAGGTTTATGTTGTTTATCTGCTGCACGTCCAGGCCGATGTTGCTTACAGGGTAAAGTACCATGTTCTGAGTCCCTGAATAATACATGCTAAGGTTGTTGTAAAGATAAGAGTTCGGTCCCGATGCCGCCGCATTGAAATCCGCGAAACAGACCTGTTTGATGCTTGTCGGAATGTTGTAAGTTTCCTGCTGGGAGCTTTGCGCGCTTCTCCAGATGTTGTTTATGTCATTCTGGATGTCGCTTGCGAATTTTCCTGTTTGGGCCGAGGATCCGAGGTTGAGGAAAGTCTTTATGGCGTAGAAAGCGAAGGCGAGAAATATTATTATCAGTATTATTGAGAACATCATCCCGAAGGACATGTTCAGCTGGCCTCTCTTTTTCATGAATGATGGAAGATTTGAGCACTTATAAAATTAATCTTAGTCCTTCTCGTCAGGGATAAATATTTATAAGCTCTTTATATTAAGAGAATCAATGGATGATCTTGAAATAATAAAAAAATATCAGAAGGAAATGGTTCTTCTGGGCCTTTCTAACAATCTTTTGCAATGGGATCTTGAGGTTTATATGCCTGAAGATGATGCTGATTCAAGGGCAGAACAGATGGCTCTTATCACAAAACTTATCCATCAAAGAGCTACATCGGATGAATTGTTCAGGGCTCTTGAGAATGTTAAAGGTCTCGAAGGTGAAGACAATATTATAGTCAAAAGATTGCATCATGATATCATGAGAGCCAGGAAACTTCCTCCTGAATTCGTTGAAGAGCTCACGAAGACGTCGTCTAAGGCTTTCAGTGCATGGCAAAAAGCGCGCGAAGAAAACAATTTCAAACTTTTCGAGCCTCATTTAAAAAAGATGATAGAACTGAAAAGGAAACAGGCAGAGTATATTGGATTGCCGGGACATCCTTACAATAGCCTTCTTGATGAATATGAGGAGGGTATGACTGTTGAGGAACTTAGGCCAAAGTTCATGGAAATTAAAAAAGGGATAATAGGGTTGCTCAGAAAAATAGAAAGCTCTGAGGTTTACAAAAATCAGAAAAAAGTTCTCCCCGGAGGAGAGTTCTCTCATAAGAATCAGGTTGATCTTGCATTGGATGCTTACAAAAGGATGGGTCTTAAGAAAGAATTTTCAAGAATAGATTTTTCAACGCATCCTTTCACAGTAACGGTGGGAGACAGGGATGTAAGGATAACGACTAATATAAGGGACAATCCTCTTTTTTCATTCTTTTCTACGATACATGAAGCAGGCCACGCATTGTACGAGGCTGATCTTCCTGAAAAATATAGATTCACCATTCTTAAAGATGCCCCAAGCCTTGGAATCCACGAATCTCAATCGAGATTCTGGGAAATAATTGTAGGCCATAGCAGACCTTTCTGGAAATTTTATTTCCCTTTGTTTGATGAAATATTCAATTTGGGTGATTCATCGAAATGGTACAAGGAAGTTAATTTCGTTGAGCCTTCTTTCATAAGAATAGAATCAGATGAAGTCCATTATCCTCTTCATATAATATTGAGGTTTGAGATTGAGATGGGCCTTATTGACGGAAAAATAAAAGTTGAAGATCTTCCCCGGATCTGGAACGATAAGATGAAAGAGCTTTTTGGGATAGTCCCTGAAAATGATAGGGAAGGAGTGCTTCAGGATATTCATTGGTCTATAGGAAGCATAGGGTATTTTCCTACTTATACTCTTGGTAGCATTTATGCAGTACAGATTTATAATGCCATGAAAAGAGAAATTCCTGACATAGAAAATGATATGGAGAAAGGAAACTTCGACAGGATAAGGGAATGGCTTAAGGAGAACATTCACAAGTACGGAAGAACACTCCTGACAAAAGAGATAATCAAAAAGGCTTGCGGCGAAGAACTCAATCCTAAAGAATATCTCGATTATCTCAACAAAAAGTATTCTGAAATTTACAGTTGAATCTTATGGTCTAATCTTCATCGTCCTCTTCGTCAAAGAATTCTCCCAGGAAATCATTTTCGTCATCATCTTCATCGAAGTCGTCATCTTCTTCTGAAATGACTTTCATGCATATTCAAGG
>JBJKOX010000034.1:0-2599 GCA_046706965.1 Candidatus Pacearchaeota archaeon | reverse complement strand
CCTTCGCAATCCATCTTTAGCACAATGACAGACTCGTTGTCCTCCTTACGTGCTTTCTCTATGCATTCGATATAATGCCCGGTGTCATAAATGCTTTTATCTTGTCACCAAATCCATTAAGTGCTATGTTCTCTTCAAGCAGTTTAAAGTATTTGGAATCTGTTTCGTATGCATACACTTTCTTTGCGCCCTGCAACAGGAAAAAGAAAGCCGTGTCTCCCATACATGCTCCTATGTCTATTACAATTCTGTCTTTAACGTTTAGCTCTTTATATTGGACTTGCACTATATTCTCATACAGCATGCCTAACTGGAGTTGTTTTGTTTCCCATTCCTTAAATTTTGAAAATACCTTTTTTCCGTTATATGTCAGCTCTATGGTATTATCTTTTATTTTAACATAATCTCTCATACCTGACGGTACAACAAAAAGTCTCTTTTTTAATCTTGAAATGGTAGAAGGTACACGCATGTATTTACACAATATAATTTGCCAAAATATTCAGCAATGTTGTAGTGTCGTGAGATGACACCTGGATTGTATTTACCATGTACCTACTCATTATTATCAGTGAAGGAAGCTGATATAATATAGCGTGTGTCACTACTTCTAGGTTACTTTTCGTATTGCTCTCAAAAACACTATCTAATGCTTGGTAGCAATGCTTTAAATCGGTTTTGCTCCGTAGAATCTAAGCGCCAAATTTATCTATCAATACCTTGTGTAGAATATTCTATATAAAAATTCTCTTTTAATTCAAACCATTTATTGTAGCATGTGTAAAAACTTTCTTAAGATTTTTATAGCCCAATGTCCACACCCTATTTACTTGCACCCACCCTGTGGACACATTCCTTTCTCCCGACAAGACCTCCTTTGATGTCCACTGGTCAGGACAGGGGGTGTGGACACTGTTCTAAGAGAGTTTTAGTGATTAAAAATCATTTTTCGCAAAAACATTTATTTGTGTAGGGCTTTGTGTATAAAGCCCTGCTTGTGTAAAAACTAAGAGGTCTGTGTATAAACCCCCACTTGTGCCTCTATATCCACACCATATACCCCTAACCCTACCCTGGTGGATATTCCTTCTTCCCTCTACATATCCAACTATTTTATCCAGAAGTGGATGGAGGAGATGTGGATAGTATTCTAAGAGTATTTGAGCGGGACTAGTGTTAAATATTTGGAGTTTGTTGTAATTGTATGGAAACGGATAGTGATGAGAAGGCTTCGTTGTATGATTCCTTTTATTATGATTACTTGATTTTATCAAAGTTGTTAAATTTAACTCAAATAGAAGAATTCCTAAAAGAAAATGGATTGGAATTGAAAGTTAATTGGCGAGCTTATCTATATTTTATTGAATTAAGCATAACGGACGTGTATAGTCATATAGAGAGCTTCATAAATGATTATCTAATAAACAGATTTTTGACCGATTATGATGATGATTTTCCGCCCTACATAATTGAGAATTATTTGAAACTGGACCCGTTTATAAGTAGAATTTACAAGCTGGATGATATTAGGAATTTATTATTAACAATGAGACTTAAAAAAGAATTAAAAGTCGAAGAATTATCGAGTGGGCTTAAAAATTTACAAGCAACTCTTGACGAGACAAATACGTTTATCTCTAAAGAATACGGAGTAAAAAGAAAAAGGCCAGACCCAGCTCCTAAAAACTTTCCAATTCTCAACTACCTTGTCAATATTTATGGATATGCAAGATATCTTAATATTCCAGTAGACCCATACTTTCGAACACTACCAAGAAAAATATTGGGCCAATACGTAGCAAAGAAATTAGTGAATCCTAAAAGGTATTTTCAGGGCTATGTACTTTTTTTCTTTTACCTGTGTAGATGTTTTGGTGCGGAGATTAGCCTCAATATCAAAGATACTGTAAACAACTTTAAGGAGTTGAGAGAGTTGCATAAAATCGGATCAGAAATATATAAAGAGAATATCTCTGATGATAGATCAACCGCATTCGCGGTATTGTTTAAAGAAGATGATAAACTACTAAAAAGAATAAGGCATATAAAGAAAGCGATAACGAAATTTGAGCAACTTGAATTCTTGTTGGGAAATTCGGATGTAAGACTTATCAATCCATATGAATTTTTTGGCAAACCATTAATGTTTTCTGGAGGAGAAACCAAAACTGATGATCTACTTCTTACTGTTCTATATGGCGAATTAGGCAGATTAAAAATTGGTGAAAAATTGGAGGTAATTCGTTTTTCACATTATATTAAAAATAAAATGGAAGATACCTGGTATAGCTATGCATTTTACATGCACCCAGGATATTGGTTGATATTCGATGGAGTAGGTTATGACACATGGCGGTTAAAATATACTCTAGAGCGAATTCTCAAAACAAACAAAAACGATATAGATTACACCACACTTAAAATTAAGGACAATATTCTGAGGCAGTATTATAAAAGGAAGGATAGAAATGTTATTTTTGAAAATTACGAAAAAGGTCTTGGCGGAAATATTAAAGGCTTATTAACCGAATTCACTGCCGTTTTATACTTATTAAAAGTTCTCAATGCAAGGGTCATTGAAATAAGAGCAAACACGAGC
>JBJKOX010000033.1:0-5798 GCA_046706965.1 Candidatus Pacearchaeota archaeon | reverse complement strand
TGAATGGATTGCAATACCTTCTGATACTTTGTCTGTAGAAACCACTCTAACTTCAAACTGTTTTTCAATATATTCTTGGAATATACATGGATGTACAGACACAAGATCTACATTTGAAATATTCTCTGAAGTAACTTTATTTGTATATACTACTTTACTTTCTACTTCCTCACTAAAAACTGCCCCTTTATGTAATTTAAAACAGATCTCTCCTCTATGAGCATCATAAAATCTTTTAACTTCTTCAGGATCTGTTGTTACAATGGTGTCAGGAACAATAACATCTCCTATTGATTTAACTAACTTTATTTGATCTATTTTATTATTTGCATAATTGTGATTTTGAGGGTTATTTACAACTTTTCCCTGATGAGACATTAATAAACCGTCCCAGAATTTTTCTGTCTCATCAAAGATCATATCTACAAGACTTCTTGTGCCGGCCTTCCTCACATCCGGATTCATTACGCGCCTATTCCATATATTCCATGAAAAGTCAACTACAATCTCTCTATGTCCATCAGAAATCTTATATAATGAAGATTCTGAATCAAAGGTCAAGTTATACCTATCTTGTAAATGTTCAGTATCAATCACAAAAAAGTCAATCCCTCTATCTGACAAATAGCTCCCTACAGATTCTGCATGAGGGTCCTCGCTATATGTTAAAGCCAATACCTGATTCATTTTAACTTTGTCTTAAAAGTCATCCCAAAGAGGTATTCCTCTATAGGTACATGCTGTCGCACTAAACCTGGCCATGGCAGTGCCATCTGCACCTATAGCAATAGGTGGCTCAAGGTATTGTTCAGCAAAGGAAATATACCTTTCTTTCTTAGTTGGGGATGCAACTTTAGTAGACTCTTTAACTCTACTCTCAATGGTTTTTCCCATTAAAAATATAATGTCCTAATCTATTTAAGCTTTATTGTAATACATATATTCCACACACCTGAAAAATAACACAAAATCTGTAGATATTATACAAACTTTCTTAAACTTCTAACGCCTTTTCTTTAAATGGTTAAGAAACTAATAACTAATTTCGCACTGGATCCTGATAAAGGGACATTGAAACAATTCAAGGAATGCTATTCCCAGCCATATGTTGTTAAAGCATCATTAATGCCTGACGCGCATCTGGGATACGTGGCGCCTATCGGTGCTGTCTTAGCCACGAAAGATTTTTTGGTGCCTGCATGGGTGGGTTATGATATTGGGTGTGGTATGACTGCTGCGCGGCTCCCAAAAAACATCCTTGGAAAACTCAAAGAAAACGCAGAAGAAATTTATGAAGTAGTTCGCGAAAAAATCCCTATGGGTTTGGGCATGATACATAAATCAGAGAAAACTCTTACTGAAAAGACGAAAAGAGAATATGCAAGAATACTGGGAAAATTTCGGGAAGGCCCTCACAATAAACAGGTCTTGCAGTTCCTTGAGTCAGGGAAAGCATTAAGGAATCTTGGGACTCTTGGCCATGGAAATCACTTTATATCAATTAACAAAGATGAGAAAGGTTTCCCTTGGATTGTTGTTCATTCTGGATCAAGAGCAGTCGGACACTGGACCGCAAAGTTTTACATGAAAAAATCTTCGGGGCGCTCTCAAGGATTTGAAGCAACTTTTCCCCTCTCAATTAATTCTGTTGAAGGGAAAGAATATCGGAATCTTCTTGACTTTGGACTCGAGTTCGCAAAACTCAACAGGGCTGAAATGATATGCAATATTGTTTCTTCCATAGAGGGTATTCTTGGAAGGAAAATCAAATTTTCTGTTTGGACAAACAAGAATCATAACCATGCCCTTAAGGAACAAGGGCTTTTCGTGCATAGAAAGGGCGCAACCCCTGCAAAGCGAGGCGAGCGAGGGATTATCCCTGCAAATATGAAGGATGGGTCTTTTTTAGTAGAAGGTAAAGGGTCTAAAGAATTCATTTCTAGTTCTTCACATGGTGCGGGACGAACTTTGAGTGTTAGTTCAGCAAAGAAAAAAATCAGTGTAGAACATTTTAAGAAAGAGATGAAAGATGCAAACATTATAGGAAGTTTCAATTCAGGATCTGTAGTTGAGGCTCCTGAGGCTTATAAAAACATTTACAGGGTTTTAGATGCCCAGAAAAAATCGATTAAAGTCGTTAATCATCTGAAACCTTTTATCAACTGGCAAAGGGAATCTAGAAAATAATCATTTCTGCCAGCAGAACAATTTCAGTATACGGGGATTGAATTCGCTTAGCGTTGATGTTATTGTTACTTCTTCTGCATATATATCTACATTCTGATTTGAATTAAGAAGACATGTACTCCCTTGATCGCAGATTTGTGCGGCGCAATCAAGGTAATTCAATATGTGTGAGTTTATGTAACTTTGAGTTTTAGGGGCCTCCATGTAAAAATTATTCCAAATCACTTCTCCCGATGTAGAAAGAACTTCTGCGCGAAGAGTGTCATTTAATTGTATTGCGTTAAGTATTGCGCTCTCTGAGTCTGTTATGGCTGAAGAGGTATCCTGTTTCTTTATGCTTATATTGCCTACGATAAGGATGACTACTCCCGCTATTATTAAAATTGCGGCAAAAGCTTCTATTATTCTTATCCAGCCTCTTTTGTTTTTCATAAATGGGTGAAAGGTTTTACATTTATTAAATTATGTTACCATGTCCTTGCATTAAGGAATCCTGATTCTATATTACCGCTTTGGCTGACATACTGCACGGGAATTTCATATGCATACACATTGACATTTGCATCAGGTCCTGCGGTGGAGATTGTGGTGCCGTTGCTGTATTCAAAGCTGAATCCAAAATCATTTGTGCTTGGAACTCCCAGCATGTTCTTTAAACTGTCATAATCCTTGGTGTAATTTCCCATAAGTGAGATTATCTTTGATACGAAAACTTCTTCATCTGTTTTTATGAGGCCTACTGAATACCCGTCCGAACTTTCATTAATCTCCTGGCATCCACTCAGAGTGCCATTGCTTATGGCTGCAAACTCATTTGAATCATAGATTCTTATGAATGTGTCAGAACTGTTCTTAGTTATATAAAGCCCAGATCCTCCGCTGGAGGTTTCTAAGGGTAAGTTGTTATCTTCATTGTTTTTCGCGATAAGGTTCTTCCCTGCTCCAGTATTAGAAAAAAAACTATCCAGTAATGCGCAGTTTGGAATATTCTTGTTTATTGAAATGGAAATTGTTGTAAGGTTTGAAGAAGCCGCATTAGCAATATTCCCTACTAGATTAACAGGAAGGTTATTACTGTTGCTGGTATTTAATGCAGGCCTGACTATTACAAAAAGGAAGAACACAAAAACTACAAATATGATGAAAGATATAACGAAGCCAACCTGGGAACCTCTTTTTCTCATCATAAGGACAAGAGTTCTAGATTTTTAAAAGTTCTTCAATCTTAAAAGAATGCGCTAGCTACTGTTGAGACAAGGAATGCCATTACCATAAGAATGAATGAGTGTTTTATTCCTGCCTTCATACTTCCATCAGCAAGTTTTCCTATTGTAAGTCCTGAGAAGAATCCCTGTATTAATAACAAATAAAGGAACGCGCTTGCAAGCTGCTGTTGGCTTATTGGCGCACCCCCTCCTCCTCCGAATCCTAAGACGCTTAATGCAGAAGTTCCCCCTGCCCCCTGAACAGCTCCTCCCAGATTGCTTAGCAAAGGAAGAATCTGAAACTGTAAAACTAGGACAATTACTATGAAAACAACGAAGATGATGTATCCCTGTGCGACGAGTGTGGAGATTGAAGCTTTTCTTTCTTTCATCAGCGTGTCTGTGGTGTTCACTGCTTCTGTTACTGACTCCAGTATTCCCCCTATCTCTCCTCCGCTTTGCTCTGCCTGACCTATTAATGTTAGGGCTCTGGAGATAGTCTTGTTTTCCACATCGTTTGAAAGTGTTTGTAGTGCTTTCCTTAAAGGAATACCCATTGAAATCTGGTTTGCGAGCTTTTGGATGTTCTCTGTAAGAACTCCATAATCTTTGGTTCTTACATTGACAATGCTTTTGCTTATAGGGGTTCCTGCTTTCACGCTTTCAACAAGGTTTCTTGAGAATTCAAGGAACAAATCTTCTTTTTCTGCATCAACTTTAGATTGATGGATTACAGAAAGGACAAAGGGTGTGAAACATATAAGTATCCCTGTACCGAAAACAAGGAAGAAGAATCTGGTTCCAAACAGGAAAAGAGATAATATCATTATAGCAATTCCCAGGCCTATTCCTCCCCACTCAAATTTGGATATTCTTATGTTCATCTTACATTCCCTCCGGCCTCTTTATATGCAAAAAGGTCAGGAAAAATATATTTATTATTACTACCCCAAGGACCATTATGAGGGTTATAGTTCCAGTACTAAGCGCGAGCCCTATCCCGCTGATTCTCATCATCATCAATAGAAGCATGAGTATCATTGGTGCAGCCACAACGATGCTAATGTAGATATCCATGAAGGTCTCGTTAGCTTTTGATTGTTTTTCTATGTTAAGTTTGTGCTCAAAAAGAAGTGTTTGGGATCTTTTGTCAAAGAATTCAGGAAGATCTCCTCCTGAGGTGATTGTTGTTGAAAGTCCATTGAAAAGCTCAGCAAGTTTCCTGCTTGGGCTATCTGAAGACTGGTTTTTCAATGCAGTAACAAGATCATAACCATAAATGTTTATCTCGTTCTGCACCTTTGTGAATTCCTTTTCGAGATAAGGATACTGATGAGTGGCGCTTATTATGGTGAAAATTTTGCTTGGTTCTATCATCGAACCTGAAATCGCAGACATGTTTATGACTGCGAAAGGCAGTTCCAGTTCTATCTTCCCACTTATAGATTTCCTTTCAAGTTGAGGATAAAAATAAGTGAAAATAAATGTCGATAGTGGCACCAATATTAATATCCAGATTACGATTAGGAATCTCGTAAGTAAGGAACCTTGGTTGAGCGTGACAAATGGAGGCAGTGCGCTTACATTGAAGAAAAGAAAGAATAATGTTAGGAAGAATGCAATTATCATAGAAATCGCAGTAGTAAAAAAGATGACTGAAACGTATGCCGCGGGAACAAGCTCCATGTTGGCTTTAACTAGGTCTTTCTCGAAAGTCTTGAATCTTCCTTTATCTATAAGGGATATTGAATGTTTGTAGAAGAATTTGCTTGCGAATTTTATATATACACTAGGCTTTTTCTCTTCTTTCTTGAGTACTCTTTTCTCTCTTTTCTGAAGCCGGGAGATAGTGAGGTTTTCAAGTTCAGTAGGCTTTATTTTTTCTTTTTTGTCGGGAGCTTCAAGTGCTTTTATCTCTGCAGGACTCAGCTGATGATATTGAAGAGAATGGTTTTTTTTGTTCGGCTCACTTTGCTCGGGAGCTTCTGCAGCTTCTGAAGCCTTTTTAAGCGGCGTGAAAATCGCAACCCCTCCAAGCTCTTTTATTACTTCTTTGGCAGTATCCACAAGCAATCCATCAAGTGCACCAATTTGAGATGCAATCATATCTTTCTCTTCTGCAGAACTAGTTGTCTTTAAGTAATTGTAAAGAGATTCCATCTCATTCATTATCTCTTTTTGCTTAGCTATGAGCGCTGAGATATTCTTCATAGGGACATTCTTGTCAAGGCTAATTTTTTCAACCATTAAATTCATAAATTAATTTATTAAGAATCATCCTGATGCCTCCACTATTCCTTTTTCCGTATTTATGACTGTCTTTTTCAGCTCATTGAATTTAGATGGATCTTTCTTGTTGTATGCGTGTTCAAGTTTTTCAAATGCTTCTTCCAGCGTCTCTATAGC
>JBJKOX010000032.1:0-5933 GCA_046706965.1 Candidatus Pacearchaeota archaeon | reverse complement strand
GAATATACCCTATAACTTTGTTTTGTACCTCTCTTGCCAGACCGCACCAATCTCTACGAACTGTTTCAAATCCCCTTATTTTTATTTTTTCATCTTCTCCTATTAGGGCATATTTCTTTTTGGCCCCTATGTTTCCTGCACGCGTGGTAACCCAAATACCTCTTTTAAAAAATCCTTCAAGTTCTAATTCCATAATCCCTGGCAGATTTGAATTCATTTTTTTAAGCAATTGCTTTATCTCGTCTTTTGTTTTCTTACCCCGCAAAAATGCTATGCTGTCCGTGTCACTATAAATGACTTTTAAATCATTTTTTTCAATTTGATCTATGGAGTCCCTTATCGCCTTTCTGGCAAATGCCGCCGTTGCTGCTGCAGCCTCTCTGGAATAATATCTTGCAGCAAAAAATCCCTGATATCCATATGATGCATTCGCAAGTAATTTGAATGCATTGCTTCTTGCTCTCTTTACTGCATCGGGTTTTTTGCTTAATTCTTTTTTAAATTGCTTCCTTTTTTTTATTATATCCTCTAACATTAAAGGGAAGAAACCAGGTTTTTTAGAAAAATATAATTCTTTACCTCCTGTTTCTATTCTGTATGCTTCTTTAGAAGGATGATCTAGATATGTAGATTTAGAAAGATTATATGTGACTATGGTACTTCCATAACTACTTGTGAAATCAAAAAACACTATATTCTCATAAAGTCCAGGAGTGGGTTCAAAAACAAATGCTCCTTCATACTTTCCCATGCGGCGTCGTGCACTTATTTCATCATTCAAAGGACGCTTTTCAGGAATCTCATCAAACTTATTAAGGTTATGTATTATGAAATCCTCTACATTGTTGGACATTCCATTTCTGGATACATCAAAGACAGGTTCTTGTACAACGCGTGTGAACTCAAGTAAATCAGGCCAAAATTTTTCAAAAAGTCCAAGAGTTAAAATAGAGTCATGGAGATTATACTCAAAATATTCTTTCCATTGGTGGTC
The DNA here is from genome assembly GCA_046706965.1 of Candidatus Pacearchaeota archaeon. GTDB lineage: Archaea > Nanobdellota > Nanobdellia > Pacearchaeales > GW2011-AR1 > ASMP01. The sequence goes on along the minus strand of JBJKOX010000032.1, from coordinate 4,939 downwards.
TTTAAGCATATCTGATCTTTGTATTTTGAATTTCTTTTTTTCATCTCCTAGAAATTCACTCGCCACTTCATTCAGAGAGAGAGTTTCTGATTGCATATATTGCGAATAAGCCGTCTGGATGAATCTTATTAAATCTATGTGAACAATTCCCGATATTTTTCCTGAAGGAAAAGCACCTCGAAAGAATTTAGGTTGAGAATTGTCGAGTCCCAAACTCAATGGAACCCTTAGTTTTTGCGCACGCGCACGAAGATAGGGCAGATCAAATCCATCTGAGAAGTACCCTACAAGAAAATCAGGAGAAATTTTCCTTACATAATAAACAAATCTCTCAAGAAGTTCAGACTCATCTTTAACCTGCTCGATATATTCCATTCCTCTTTGGTTCTCGAGTTCTTTTGGCATTTTCCACGTTATTACTTTCCTGAACTCTTCTCCCACAAGAGAGACCATAATAATCTCCCCTTCTCCTATTTTTATTTCATCAGTTTCAATATCGTACGCAAGGACGCTTGGTTTGAATTCCTTTGTGCTCTTGGAGGGGATTATTGATTTTAGTTCTATACAAACATCAACGTCAAATACCTTCCCTATACTCCCAAATTCGTCTGTATTATCAAGAATTTCACCTGAGATTTTACACCATTGCAAAGGAAGAATATTTTTCTCCATTATATAATGTGTTGTAAAACCAAGATCATATCCCCTTCTGAATTCTATCTCAGGAAAATCAAGGTGGTCTGCAATTTCATGAAGATCCTTGTAATTTGTTGCGAAAATTTTTAGCGCCTTTACCTTTTTGCTTAGAAAATTTTTATCTTTCAATTCAACTTTTTCTACACAGGTTTGTCTTCCTTTTGAATCAAGCTTTATCTTTGAGATCTCCTTTTCAAGCTCTTCAATTTCCTTATTCTTTATACCCTCTTTAAGGATTGCCCAGAGGTAGACGGGACATGTATCTACAATGCAAATACGTTTTCCCTTTGAATCTCTACCTATAATCCTTATGTAGTTTCTACCTTGAAAGTCAAAATAATCATAATCCACAGGGAGGAAGTCAGTGGTTATCATCCATGTTAAAAATAAGAGTGTTATTTAAATTTTAACTCATAAAAATTCATCATCATAAGATTTATATACTCTTGGTAAGTAGTTACATTATGGGTGTTTGGGAAGAAACTGTAGGTCAGACGAACCTGACTGAAGAAGATAGAGAGAGAAATAGAATGGCTAGAAAGCGTTTTTTAGAGCCAGACAGCCCTTCTAATTCTAGAAGTTCTAGAAATTATGATCTTGATACCCTAAAAAGGGTTGAATCTATCCTTTTCTCAAAAGACGCCTTACCTCCCACAGAAGAATCCTCTAGATTAAAATTGAAGGAAGTTCAAGATCTAGGTTTTTATCTAGATAATAACTTTGATGGGAGAGAAGGTTACATTCCTCCTTTTTTGATGGCACGAAGACAGATAACTGATGCAATCAGACAATATGCTAGTCGCTCTTCTACGCAAATAGATATGGGTCTTTAGTAATAAGATATAAAAATTTGATTTTCTTGTTCTTGTTATGGGGCTAAACATAAAGGATATAATTCCCAGGAAAGATATTGAAATATCAAATCTTAAGGGCAAGACTGTTTGTGTTGATGCATTTAACATGCTTTATCAGTTTCTTTCTACTATAAGACAGCCAGATGGAACTCCCTTAATGGACAATAAAAGACGTGTAACCTCTCATTTATCCGGTATTTTCTATAGAAATGTCAATCTTCTTAATGAGGGTATAAGGCTTGTCTATGTTTTTGATGGGAAGCCTCCTGAATTGAAAAGAAAGACAAATGAAATGAGGGGTGAAAACAGGGATGTTGCACGCGAGAGATATAAGGAAGCCAAGCAAGCTGAAGATGTTTCTGCAATGAGGCGTTATAGCTCCCAAATAATAAGATTAAATGATGAAATGATCAGCGAAAGCAAGCAGCTTTTGGAAGCTATGGGTGTTGCCGTAGTCCAGGCGCCGAGCGAAGGAGAGGCTGAAGCAGCATATCTTACAAAAACTAATAAAGATGCCTATGCGACCGTAAGTCAAGATTACGATTGCTTACTTTTTGGAGCCCCTGTATTAATAAGGAACCTTGGGCTTGCAAGGAAAAGGAAAACCTTTTCGGGATGGGTAGAAGTCATGCCTGAGAAGATTGAACTTCAAAACGTTTTGAATCAACTTGAAATAAATATAGACCAATTGATATGTTTAGGGATTCTTGTTGGAACAGACTATAATCCTAAAGGTATTCCCGGAATAGGCCAAAAGAAAGCCTTGGATATTGTGAAAAAACACAAGCAACCTGTTTTGATATTCAAAAGTGTGGAAGAACAGATGATGTCCCTGCCTGAAGAAGACTGGTTTGATTGGAAAGAAATTTTCGAAATGTTCCACAAACCAGATGTCAAGAGATCGGAGTTTAATTTTGGGAAGGTTGATGAAGGAAAGATAAAAGAAATTCTCGTTACAGAGCATGATTTCTCAGAGGACAGAGTTGAGAAACAATTAGAAAAATTAAGAGAAATTAAAGAAAAGAGAAAGCAAAAAGGCCTGGGAGATTATTTCTGAGTTTTTCTTATGAACTCATAAAGATTATTCACAAATGATGGTTTTCCTACAGCATTCATTCCTAACATTACTCTTCCTTCATGCTCGTCAATGAGATATGATTCAAGGCGGCCTTCGACAGTGTCTAATGTAAGGCTTTTACCATTGGATTCAAACTTTTTGTAATCTCCTGCTGTTGATTGGAACCATGAAGGGATAACACCTCTCACTCTCTGTAAGAGACCCCCTGATTTTTGTACATACGACCCTGTTGTAGAATGCTGATACAGGTCTTGAGCCTTTTCTCTTAGATCATGACAATCACTTTCTTTAACATATAATCTTGCCTTCAATGTTGCACTATCTTTTCCTTCTACAACCCTTAGTCTTTCTTTTCTTTTCATAGGAATCTGACTAATTATCCAGTTTATAAATGTTTCTATAATTAGTAATTTTAAAATAGTAACACTTATGTTTCAATTTATCTATCTACTATTATCCTCGTTTAAGACTATCTATATATTCTTCTAATTTTTCTATTGCTCCCCCTATTCTTTCTCTTCGGATTTTTCCAGCGGGATCATTAGGATTTGTATTATCATACAATTTTTTTAAATCCATTATTTTAGAATTTGCCTGACTTATTCTGTTCTCAATTTCTTTTTTCATTGCTTGATCTTGTTGCCTTTCTCGTTGTATTGCTTGTTGCCTAATTTTTTCAACTTGTTTCTGACTCTTTAAATATGCAAGTTTCCTTTTAGCCATCTCTTTCTCTTCCTCTTCTTGGGCTCTTGCCTGTTGCAATTTTAACGCAGCTATTTCCTTATTTTTTGCATCTGCTGCTTTTTTCTCATATGCTGCGAGTTTGTATCTTGAATCGGTCATTTGGTTATATTTGTTTCCAACCCACTGTGATGGTCTTTTGTAGGTTTCAGGACTAGTAGCAAACTCCCTAGCTTTTCTCCTTGTGAAAATCCACCATAATAAACCAATGGCTGTTATAATAACTCCTCCTAAAAAGATTGCCCCATTGCTTCCAATTTCCCCAAATATTAAAACAGCTATACCAAAGAAAAACAATTCATATTTTGAGCGATTTTTTTTTAATCCTGATCCCGAGTAATTAGATTTTAAGAATTTTCTAGAATGTCTCCAAACACCTAACCCTGTAAGAATAAGGATTATTCCTATGACTAGTGCAGCACCTTTTTCATAAATCCATGTTGTGAAAAATGTTATCGCAACTATTGTAACACCAAACATAATTAGGAAACCTCCGAAGCCTGTTTTTCTTATGATATATATCATACCTACAAGAAATATTATGCCCAGAATAATGTATAAAATATTTGAAGAAAGCCCTACATTAGATAGCGAACCGGCTAGGCTGAAATTTGTTTGATAAAAGCCCCAGTATATAATAAGGAAAGTTACTGCTGCAGAGACTACATTTCCCACAGCTGTTATACCTCCAGTAAGCGAATTTTTGAAAAGACTATGGCCTAATCCTATTCTTACTAGCGCAAATATTATTATGAATACAGCCGCGAATGAAAGCATCTGCAGAGGGTCAGCTGTATTGATGAGACTCGTAAATCCGAAATTTCCATAGCTTCCATATGCACTGATTAAGTTAGTTGCGAGAATACTTACAGCGGCGGCCAAGCCAAGAATTAATCCCTCTTTTTTCATTAAGGAAACAAGTTAATGAGATTTATAAGTTTTTGCGGAAGATTTAAATCAATCTTTTGTTTTTCTCCTCTATGAAAAAGAAACCCTCTTACGATCTGCTGGGAAATATTGCAGTCATAAAATTTTCTCATGATGGGTCTTCTAGATCAAAGAAGGAATTTTCAGATAATTTTCTTAAACAGCACAAATCTGTGAGAACTGTACTTGAGAAGGTTGGAAAATTCAAAGGGAGATTAAGAAAACAGGAAACAAAGTGGATTGCAGGGGAGAAGACGAAGGAAGCTCTTTATCGGGAGAATGGGACTATATTTCGATTTAATGTAGACAAGACATATTTTTCTCCTAGATTGAGCAATGAAAGGAAAGAAGTGGCCTCAAAAATAAAAAAATCTGAAAGTGTATTGGTAATGTGCGCAGGCGTGGCCCCCTACCCTATTGTAATCGCAAGGAATTCTTCTGTAAAAGAGGTTTTTTCTAATGAGATAAATAGGGAAGCAAATAAATATGCAAAACTTAATATCGGACTGAATAAAGTGAACGACAGGGTTTTTCTTATCCCTGGAGATATAAAGAAGGTCGCAAAAAGGCTTGCTACAGAAAAAAAGAAATTTGACGTAATTGTTATGGCAAGGCCTCAATTGAAAGATACATTCCTAAAAGA
>JBJKOX010000031.1:0-6267 GCA_046706965.1 Candidatus Pacearchaeota archaeon | reverse complement strand
CAATTGAAAGATACATTCCTAAAAGAAGCATTTATGTTATCAAAAAAAGGAACAAGAATATTCTACTACGATTTCTGCCCTCAGGATGAGATAGAGTCTGTGGTGGAAAAGGTAAAACATGAAGCCGAGCTTGCTAAGAAGAAAATTAAAATATTAGGCACAAAAGTTGCAGGGGAGATTGGGCCTTATCGAGTCAGAGTGAGAATTGATTTTAATGTCTTGTGACTAACTTACTTTTTCTAATTTTGGCAAGGCACTTCGTGATACTAGATGAGTAGCTTGATCAACACTTATCCCAAGAGCAATTTCTTTTCTTTTTAAGACCTTCAATAATTTTCTCATTTTCTCATTTTCTCTTTCAGGGTTTCCAAGCTTTACCCTATGAATACTATAAGACCAGGCTTCTCTTAAAAATTCTTCCGCAAGCGGAACTACATATCCTTTATGCCTTAAATCTCTAGGGATGAATATCCTGAACATTTCCCAGTGAGGGGCTCCATCATAATAATGTGTCTGGAATGCAGTATGCCCTATTATGTTTCCTTGTTGGTATCCTATCATCACATCATATCTCTTTTCTGCTAAGTATGAAATTTTGTCTGCCGGACTTAAATCTGCATTCATAACCTCTTTATTCTTTATATCAAATTCAGAGCCGGCATCAATATCATTCAATACAACATTTGTAACATAATTCGTTGCTAATGGGTCAAGAAGAAGTCTCCCCTCTGTGATAAACAATCTCCCTTCTATATTCATTATTCTCTAATTGCGTAGTGACTTAAAAACTTTTAGAATTCATTAATGTTCTTCTCTGCGCGAATTGCGGTAGGGGCTGAACCTCCATGCCAGGTGAATCTTGGACGAACCCTCATAGAGTAGATCCTTTCTGAATTGTCATCCAGAATTATGGCAGATCCCTTAGCCGTTGGAAGCTCATTCATTTCCTGTTGAATGCTCTCTAGAATATAGGACTGCATGATATAGTTTAATGCATCAAGGTCATCTTTTGAAGTAACTCTATGAGCAACCACTATATCTGATTGAGTCATAACATCCCTATGAATCTGTCCTGGTTGTTGTGTTGCAAGAACCATTGAGATCCCAGGTTGTCTCCCTTCACGTAAAAGCTGAATTAATGCGTCACTGGCCACAGTCTTACCATTTAAGGGAAGGAATTCATGTGCTTCATCAATGAAAATCCATGCAAGAGGGTATTTTTTCTTTTCTGTTGTAGCAAGAAGGTTTAGGCTTTTTCCTACTGCTTCTGTCTCCTCCTCTTTCCTGGCAGACATCCTTTCATTAAAGATTTTTCTTGACAAAAGACTTATGACTAACGCGCGTACATTGAATGCTCCTACAGAGTTATAGACGCTCAAATCCAGCACAGTTGTTTCTCCTCCTGATACAAGGTCTCTTACTTTTGTAGGCTTTACATCTCCACCCCTCTCAGCAAAAATTCCCCATGTTTCAGCGGCCTCAAAGAGACCTATTGCGGCATTTTTTATTTCAGCAGGACTTTTTTCATCTTTGTTTATCCCAAAGATTATATCCTGTAGGTCAAAATCTCCTTTTTCCCTTAAACCACTCATAACTCTTTGTATTAATACAGCAACAGGATTAATTATGTCTAACCCGAAAGTCAGTATCCAATCATCTGCTTTCATCTCGGTTATATCAAGTGCGAATCCTTCATCCACAGGAATTCCTTTATCAACATATGATTCATAATGTCCGAAAGGTACGAAAATTTTCACAGGTAGATTCTTAGGTTTCAGCCCCCATTCTTCTAAAAGCGCCTTATCTTTTTCATTTTTGTATTTCATGGTCCAATAAATTCCCATCGTATCAAAAATTAAAGACCCTATATTCTGGCCTTCTTCTTTAGGGAGGTTTGAAAGTTCTTCAGCTATAACTCCTAAGGTATAAGACTTTCCAGAACCCCTCTTTCCTGCTACTAAAATAACGTGGCTTCTGGCAACATCCATAAGAATTTTGTTTGAGAGTGAAGTATATTGATCCATCTTCACATAACCTTTCCCTATGTATATTAATCCCCTATCCTGAAAAAGTTTTTTGTCTTCAGAATTTCTCCCCAGGGTTATATTATACGGCATAAATTAGGATAGGTAAAGATGTTTATAAAATTAGTTGATTTAATTCGAAGCAAGATACCCTATTTCCTCTTCTGTTAGCTTTAATTCTTTTTGGACTTTTGGATTAAGAAGAATTGAAATCACTTCAGGAAACTCTTTCAGTGCACGTTTTTCCCCGATATGCACGTACTTCGCGTATTTTTGGGCAATGGATTTTTTCCTTATATTTTTCTGATTATTAAGCCATACCTTAAGAATTCTCGTTGGTTTTTTGTAGCTTGTGAATCCTATCCTGTCTGCGTCCGGTTTCTTTGCGCTGGAAATTCCATAACTTAGGAATGCATTTTGATATACTAGGAATCTCCAATATTGCTGCCTGAATATTCTTTTTCTGAATATATCTATCTTGCTCATGAGATTTGCCGCTCGTGCAAGCTCCTCTCCTTGATATTCTGAAGGAAGATTCTCTTCAATCCAGAGGATTATTTCATCAAGGGGCATTTTCACAGAGTCAAAAAGTCCGAGCTGGGAATTGTTCGCTTTCCCTTTAAATATCATTCTTAATGCATTGAATATATCTGTTTCTTTGTTTCTTTCATCAAACATAATCTGGGAGGGGTCTTCAAGCTCTGAAGCTGTCTGCAAATCATTTATTGCTGCACGCAAGTCTCCTTTTGATTTTAGAGAGATATTGGTCAGTACATCTAGGGAGATGAATTTCTTCTCTTTTCTCAGAATTTCAATCAAAATACCTTTTATTGTCCTATAATCAATTTCTTTCAATTGTACAAGCTCTATCTTCTTTCTTAAAGGGCTAAATTTTCTATCCCAAATGTCATTTGCAGTGAGAATTAAAGGGTGGGAAGTGGATTCAATCAACCTTATAAGTTCCGTAAGTCCTCCGCGATCCACGCCAGAGATACCATCAACCTCATCAACTAGAATGATCTTACCTTTTTTCATTAATGATCTTTGTTCTGTTGCAGGTCTAAGTATTTCGTGAAGCTTATCTTTATTTCTTAAATCTGAAGCATTAAGCTCAAACAGCTCAAACCCTAGTTCATTTGCTGCCACATGAGCGAGAGTTGTTTTTCCTACCCCTGGAGGCCCATGAAGCGCAAGTGCATTCTTGCTTCTTGGTCTCCCAAAATGTTCAAGAAATTCTCTAAGTTTTACAACTGCTTGCTCCTGTCCCTTTAGGTCCGCAAGAAATTTAGGCCTGTATTTTTCTGTCCAGTTTTTCATCGTTGACATATCACTTCCCCAGACCAGCCAGAACAAAACTTGCGATAAGGCTCTGGAGTTGGATAAAAGGGTCACTGCCTTCTACAATTCTGAATTCGGCCTCTCCTGTTTTTTCAGTGAGTTTTACTTTCAAATCAGGTTCAACTGGAAGATTCCATATCTCCTTTTGAATTGCTTTTATTACATCTTGGCCTGAAATCCCTTGACTTAACATAACATCTAAAAGCTTCTCTCTAGACTTCTGAAAATCCCCTGATAGGGCATAATCAAGAACTACTTTGATATCTTTTGGCTTTGCGTTTGATATAACTGTTGAAGCTAGATCAGGACTTATTACAGGAGATATTGAGGCTGTTGATTGGAGAAGGTTTATACATCTTCGACAGTCTCCTTCACTACCCTCATAAAGCATTTCCATAGATTCTGGGGCAATTTGGAGTTTTTCACCTTCCGATATCCTATTGATTATTTTTTCGATGTCTTTTTTCTCCATAAGCTTGAACCTGAAAACAGCACAACGTGATTGTATAGGGTCTATTATTTTGCTAGAGTAATTACATGAAAGAATGAATCTACATGTAGAAGAATAATTCTCCATAGTCCTCCTTAAAGCCTGTTGGGCCTCAGGGGTCAGTGCATCAGCTTCATCAAGAAAGATTATCTTGAAAGGCACATTTCCTATAGACTTTGTTCTTGCGAATCCTTTAACCTTTTCACGGACCACATTTATTCCTCTTTCATCAGATGCATTAAGTTCTAAGTAATTATCTCTCCAGTTAGGGCCGAAAAGTTCTTTTACTATTATTAGCGCAAGAGTTGATTTTCCTGTTCCTGCGGGTCCTGCGAACAATAAATGGGGTATATTAAGGGAATTCGTCATAGATTGGACTTTCTTTATGGTGTCATCTTGTCCAACAACTTCAGAGAATTTCGTAGGCCTGTATTTTTCTGTCCAAATTTCACTCGTCATTTTTTAATTCCTGGCGTAAAAGCCGCGCCAAATTTCCTCTTAGCGCTGAGTATTTTCTTAAGAAAGATATGACTTATAAAGATTGTGGGGATTGATAGGATATCTACTCTGAAAATTATAATTATTTAGATCTAGCACGTCTTATCTTCCTTTTACGCTTTTCTTTCCTAAGACGCTTTCGCTGCCACTTCCAGCGCATCTGTCTTTTCTTTTTCCATCTTCTTGAGGAGCGTTTCATGATAAAAGTTTAGAGAAATTCGTTTTTAAAGTTTTGCGCTAATAAATCAGGCGCGAAATTCTATCAAAAATAGCCTCTTCTATGATAACATGTTCTTTTATTCTGGAAGCTAGCATACGTCCGTCGTTATCCAAGGCCAACCTAATATGGGTAGGGTCATTTGAGATTAAAGATTTGCTTATTACTGCTATATGCCCTTTAATCAACCGGGAGCTAAGAGAAATAGTATTTTCATGTGCGCTGGCCTTAAATATAGAGTCATGGTCTCTTTTATGTTGAGACAATAAAATTAGTAGTCTGTGGAATCTTACTATGATATGATTGTAATCAAAATCAGCCTGATTTATCATATCTTCAAATTTCAGGATTTCTCGAAATAATCCTTCATGATCTCCTCTAAGACGGCTAAAGCTGTCCATAGTTTTTAGAGGCATAACTTTTATATAAATATGTGTAACCTCTTATGACTTACACCTTTTTCCGACGAGATTACGATAGAATAGTAAATTTCAAAAGATAAATTTTAAGCAAAAAACGCCCCCGCCGAGATTCGAACTCGGGTCACAAGGATGAGAACCTTGCATACTTGGCCTCTATACTACGGGGGCTTAATCTACTTTAGCCCTTTGTGTTTTTAAATCTTAATTATTGATATTTTTTGTAATAATGCTTAAATATGATAAAACCTTCTTTTTTTAATGCCAGGTAATCCAAACTGCGAAAAATGCAAGGGCACAGGCCGAGTAAAAGAAAAAGATGGAAGTGTTCATGTCTGTTATGACTGTCTTCTAAAAGGCGAGCTTGATCAACATGATAAAAACCTTAAAGAGAATCCTAAAATCAAATTTTAATTCAGAAAAACCTTATCGTGCGGTCTAACTTTCTCAGGAACTTTAACTCCAATATGATCTCCTTTGTTTGCGGATTTTACGAACTTTCCATTTATTTGAATCTCTTTTATGAGTACTTCAATATCTGTGGTATGTCCTTTGATGTGAATTTTGTCACCAATTTTAATATTTCCAGAGAGTTTTATGGCTGCGACTCCTACATGGCTAAAATAGCTAGATATAATGCCTATCTCTTTTTCTGCCATACTTTAAGAAGCATAAGTTATATATAACCCGTCGAAAAAATAGCCCCACCAGGATTCGAACCTGGGTCCCGAGCTCCAGAGGCTCGTATCTTTGACCACTAGACTATGGGGCTGCATATCTAAGGCGTTTTGAAAGGTTTTAAAGCTTTCTTAGAAATCTTTTTATAGTTCTTATATTTTATACACCAATGGCTTTAGGTATAGGATTTTTCATTACAGCCGCTTTAATTGCAGTGATTTGGGTTTTTATAGAAATCAAGAGGATGAGGCACAAGGTTTTTGCGTTTTTTCTGATAGGGATGATCCTTTTCACATACATCAGTTTTAGTGTCGTTATGAAAAATCAGAACTTAGATTTGTCTACCTTAGGTGGATGGGTTACCGCAGGTAAACTTTACTTTGGGTGGCTTTTTTCTGTCTTCGGGAATGCGAAATATCTTACTACTCAGGCCATAAAACTGGATTGGAGCTCTACCAATAACACTGCTAATTATAGTTGACCTTCTGCAATAATTTTATAAAGCATATTTACTAATAATTTATATGGTAAGAAAGAGAGCGGTGAAAAAGCCTTCTAAATCTCGTTCAAGGAGTTCTAGTAGAAGTCGTGCTCGTGTTTATT
>JBJKOX010000030.1:0-4751 GCA_046706965.1 Candidatus Pacearchaeota archaeon | reverse complement strand
GCTGCTGCAGGAACAGTTAGCCAGTCCTACGGACAGGTTATATTGTCTGCTCCAGGTGCTACAACAAGTTCCGGAGGTTCAGCAGGTGCCGTTCTTGTAACAGACGCTGAAGCAAACACTGTAAGTTCAGACAACTTGATTGTTGTTGGTGGAAGTTGTATTAACTCAGTCGCTGCTTCGTTGTTAGGAGGTGCATATTGTGGACCTTCCTTCACATCTGCAACAGGAGTCGGTTCAGGCCAGTACTTAATCAAGAGCTATGTAAGCCCATACAACAGTGCAAAGACTGCATTGCTTGTGGCAGGTTATGAACAGGCAGACACAGCAAATGCTGCATCTTACTTGATCAATCATCCACAGGGCGCTATTGACACAAGTCAGACCTACATAGGTACTACTTCAACAACAGCTAGCTCAAGTACGACAACTGCTTAAACAGGTTTTATTTTATTTTTTCTTTTTCTTTCATTTTTTAACTGCTGGCGGAGCCTGCAGAATTTCCTGAAAAATTTATAAATGATTTTTACGAGGGATTATGATGAGAAAACTTATGTCAAAGGAAGACAGGGATAAGAAACAAAGAAGGAACCAAATTCTGGCAGGGGTTGTGCTTGGAATAGTCATGGTAATAAGTGTCCTAGGATTCGCTATCCAGGGTGCGTTGGGGAATAACACAAATACAAATACTCAGCAAGGAACAACAAGTTACAATGGATTCCAGTTCACAAATTCAAATGGTGTGTGGATTTTAGGGAACTTTGTTTTTCAGAGCAGTCCGATGGATGCTTCTAATTTTAGCAGTGCTATAAACGGCACCCTTAATGGGGCAGCAACATACCAAAATCTTCCGGTGTATATTTATTCCGAAAATCCTTCAGCGAGAATAGAAGCTTATGCAAATCTGGGGAATATCGCCCAAAGGGTTCAAGATGCATGTATTTCAGGAGTAAACTGCACAGAGAACGTTCCTGTGAAAACCTGCGCAGATCACCTCATAATCATAAAAGATACCAATAGTACTGGAAGTATAAGGCAGGATGGTGGATGTGTTTATATTGAGGGCCCTAACAATGAGTTAGTCAATCTTACAGATACATTTTTATATAATATAATAGGAGTCAATTAGTTTAAACAAAATGGCTAAGAAGAAAAAATCAAAAAATTCAAAAGAATCAGAAAGAAGATTAGAGAAGAAAGCAGAAAAAGATCTTGATTCGGCTGAGAAACTTTCAGAAAAAGACGAGAAAATATACCATAATAAAATATTGAGAAATATCTTCGTAGGGATAATAATCGTTGTCGTAATAATCCTTGCAATAGGTTTTTTCTTCAGATCCGCAAGCTCATTCTCATACAAAGGCGTTCATTTTGACATCGTAAAATCACAAGCCACAGGACCCTATCTGATATTATACAATACACAGGTGCCTGTTGTAATAAACAGGACTAATACAAATTACAATTTTTATCTTAGGAATGATCCAAGGAAATTAGAACAGGATGTTCCATTCATAGGCAATCTAAGTTTGAGGCAAAACCTAGTCCTCAATGGCATGGAGAACTTCAGTTGCGATGGATATGGGGCCATTGCTATTGCAAACATGGCCAACCTCTTCAAGATTGAAGGCATAAACCCCATAACAGATCCTAATGCAACATGCGATCCACAGGGAAGATATACTTTCATACAGCTTCAAAATGCAAGCAATACTTCTGTTGTTCAGACGGGGCCTTCATGCTACGACATAAACATAAACAATTGTGAGATACTTCAGGGGACTGAAAGGTTGATGATAGCAAACTTTGTAAAGCTTCACGCATATTTCAACGGAACATCGCAACTGTTTTCATAAATCACCCGTTGAATATTCCTCTTAACAAACCTTTCTTCTCTGATTTTTTCTTGTTCCCGTTCAAAGCATATAATACAAGAACTAAAAAGACGAATAATAATAGTATCCCTATTGCAATCTTCATTACAGGTTGAGCATTGCTGCCAAAGAATAGCCCTATAACAATTAGCAAGGTATCCCATACTCCCGATCCTATTGCTGTAAAAAGAGCAAATTTGAAAAAATTCATCTCGGCAAAACCGGCAGGAAGGGATATAAGTTCTCTTATAACAGGGATCAACCTCCCTAAGAAGATGGTTATTTCGCCATGCTTATCAAAAAATCTGTCTGTCTCTGAAAGCTGGCTTTTTGTAATGAAAAGGAATTTTCCATATTTTCCAACAACTGCATCGACGGTTTTTCTTCCAAGATACAATGCGAAAAAATAGTTGAAAATGGATCCTATCATACTTCCCACGAATGCAACAACCCATACTATGAAGAAACTCATCTCTCCCTTTGAAATCAACACCCCTGCAGGAATCAGCAGAGCCTCGCTTGGGAAAGGAAAAAAAGAGCTTTCAATCGCCATTCCGGCAAGTATTCCTAGGTAACTTATGTGACTTACGAAGGACAAGATTATGTTAATTAAAGTCATAAAAAAATTCATTTTCTTCTCGAGGAATCATATAAGAATTTTAGATCAGAATACAGCGGTATTTCCCTTATCTTAAATGCCTTCACTTGCCAAAACCATATCCCTACAACAAAAACAGTGCTTATTGCGTACCAGAAAATCTCGTGAGTTATATCAAAAAAGGCGAAATGCGAGTATGCAAGTGCGCTTAAAATTACAATCCTCAAGATATTAACAATGAGAAATATTCCGAATGCGGAGAGTATCATATAGATCCTCTTCTTTATTTTTATTCCGGGTGTGAAAAGATTAAGCATCAAAAGAAGGTAATATGCAGCGCCAGCCACACATGCCGAAATTAGTTCTATAGAAATTGTTTGATTAAGTAGCAGTGTATTTCCCGAGATTGAAGACACGCTAAAGAATATACTTAAAATCCATTTTACAGGATAGATTGTCAGAGGCGTGAAAATTTCAAATAAAATCCACATGTTAGGGATCGCCACCGCAATCAAAATAAGGTACCTAATAATGATACTTTCAACTGAGCCACCTTTTTTCATAAGAGAAAAAGAAAAAAGAAGTTAATTAATTTAATCAAAATTCAAAATTCATAGATTATTTAAAGCATATCTGGCTTGGAAATCAATGAAAAACTTTGAAAAGAGACGGTTTATGCTTATAGTTCTCATCTTCCTTTTCCTTACGATAATCAGTTTCTGGTTAGATTCCAGGGTTGCGGTTTTAGTCGCAAACGCAAGAACAGGACTGCTTAACGAATTCTTCCTTAATTTCGGATCAGCCCTTACTGTATTTATCTTTGTAGTGATTCTTACAGCAGTGTTCTTTCAGCAGAAGAAAAAAGAATCTATTCTTCCTTTATGGTTTGCAGCAGGTATGAGCGTCGTTGTAAGCTTTTTGCTTAAGGTAATAGTACAAAGACCTCGTCCTTTCCAGTTAGGACTTGTACACATACTAGGTGTAGCGGACCCTAGCTATGCAATATGGCACTTTTCATACCCTTCCTTCCATACAATGGCCATGTTTGCGATGGTCCCTTTCCTTAACAAAGAATTCCCAAGATTCAAATATGTATGGATAGCTTTCGCAGTCCTCATAGGATTTTCAAGACTTTACCTTGGCGTCCACTTCCTTAGTGATGTGATGGCGGGAGGGCTTATAGGATATATAATGGGTACGCTTATTGTAGAGTCTGAAAAAGAAAGCAGGTTCTGGGAGAGAATGTACAACAAGATTTTCAGGAAGAATTAAATTCTTTCAGATGATGGAGAGTACTCACCTATCTTTTGTCTTTCCATAATAGGAGAAGTGAGATAAAGTTTTACGCTTGAAGATATGGCCGCCTCATTAAGAACGCCACCTGTTCCTACAATTGCATAATAATTTTCCAACATTAAATCAACATGTTTAGGAGTTGGCGCGGCACCTTCAGCTCTTGCTCGTGCCTCAAGGATTTTTCTAAAATCCAATCCATCAAATTTCATTTCAATACCTTTGCCCTCTTTTTCTTCTTCCATTTTTTAAGAAAAAAATAATTACCTTTTCGAGACCTTTACAGCCACAATTATTATGATAATGATAAGGATCACGTTAAGTATCCCTATTAGCCATATAACTCCATTGTTTCCGAAGTTTATACCTCCGAAGAGAGATGACTGTTGTATTGTTACCTGTACAGGTTGGCTTATTACATCGCTTCCTGAGACTGCCTCTATATTAAAGGTTTGCAACCCTGAAATTCCGCTGTTTACTGGTAGCGTAAAAGTCACACTTGTTGATTGACCTGGAGCGATAGTTACTGTTGGCTGGCTAACTGTGAATGAACTTGCCCATGGGGAGAATCCTGAAGCGCTTAAAGTGTAGGTCTTTGTGACAGATCCTGTGTTTGTGATTACTCCGTTTACTACAAGATCCTGGCCTGCTTTTCCTCCTGAAGCAAGATTAGCAGTTATTGTCGCGTTTGGTGTGATCTGGCAGTTCCCCTGGACCTGTAAGGGGATGTTAAATCGTGCATTGTTATTATTGTTGTTCTGGAATATATCTCCATTGCTGTTAAGAACATCAAACGTTATAGGGTATGTTTTCTGGGTAGTCCCTTGCGGCACCTGGAAAGAGAATGATATCTGCTGATGGTCGAATGAATTCAAATCTCCCACAGGTATGTTCTGGTTTCCAATGTTAAGTGAATTGCTGTACAAGTGAACCGAAACGCTGCTTTCGTCACTGCTTCCTATATTCCATACATCTGCAGTCCCAGTTAC
>JBJKOX010000029.1:0-2670 GCA_046706965.1 Candidatus Pacearchaeota archaeon | reverse complement strand
CCCAAGACTTGGTCATCTACCTGGATATAACTTATATTATTCTGAGAGATTATATCTCTCAGAATAATATAAGTTATATCCAGGTAGATGACCAAGTCTTGGGTGTCCCAAACATTTCAGCAGGCCAAGGATATTCTATATGGGTCGCCACGAACTGCGGACAGTAGTTACTTACAATTTATCTCTTTTTATAATTTTAATAAAATTTAAATACATTCTGAGACTTAGGGATTTGTAGTTACTTACAATGGTTTACAAGAAATACATAAAAAGAGGGGGGAAAGTTTACGGGCCCTATATTTATCATAGCAAACGTGTTGATGGAAAGGTTATCTCTGAATATCATGGATCAAAAAAGATAGATTATAAAAAATTCTTCTTAATTGGTGTTGGCGTTTTGTTTCTTTTTGCAGTACTTTATTTTGCTTTTTATGGTCATAGTCAAGGTACAGGAAATGCGATACTTAATCTAAATGCTAATTATAAAGCAGGCCAGCCTCTTTCAGGGAAAATCAGCCTTTCCTTACAACAAGGAGAGTTTCTTCCTGCAAATTCACAAATTGTTTTTGATAACAATGGAACTACTACTGAATATAATCTGAAAGACTTGGTTTCTGACAATACTCAAAATGGTACTTTTTATATAAAAGGCAGTAATATCTCTGGTTCTGGGGAAGGATACGGCCTTCCTGGAGATAAAATAATCTATCCTAATGTTCAATTTACACTTAATATCCTATCCTCTAATCAAAGCCAAGGATCTACGAATACAACAAATAATTCTACTAATATTTTTAATCAAACAGGAAATTCCACAGGGAATTCTTCAGAACCTTCCTTTCAAGGTCCCAAAAATGAAACTCAAAACACAACACTTGGAAACACTACCGGAAACGGATCTCTTTCCATAACAGGAAATATTATCTCGGGAATTTTTTCTAGTATCGGAAATTTGTTCTTGGGAATCACCCCTACAGGCAATACAATCCTTCAATATGAAAACCAGATTCAAGGAAATGTTTCTATGGGAAAAGATTTTGTTTATAGTCTACAGCAGGGCCAAAGTGTAGAATTAAATCCCTTAAGTGTCAGTTCTTTAGGGAAACAGTTGCCTGACAACACTGTTAATCTCAACGTTTCTGGAGATAAAGTGATTGTTACCACGAATTATTCTGCGTCCGAAAGCGGATTTGGTGAAAATTACTTGGGGAATGGGCAGAAGCAGATTACGATAGATCTTTCAAACATCAATTATACTCCTACAGCAGGTAACCTTAATGTGAGTATCATAGATAATGGGAGCCGCATAATCTCTCTCGGAACAGTTTTAAAAGTTGAAGGCCCTGTTACGGCAAATAAAACAATAGGAAATGTTACCAATACCTCTGTGAAGGTAAATGATCTTAATTTCACATCTAATGCACAACAGAACTCTTCAGGATTAACTCTTGAAGATAAGAACATATTATCTAATAAGTTTGGAAGCTCTCCAGTGAAGGTTAGCGAGAGAACAAATGGCAACTTCTTAATTGTTAGGTATGAACTAGGTATTTACTGGATTGAATACACCTATAATATTGCTGCTACTAATAAGACTTCTCTTCAAAGCCAGATGGCCCTTGATAGAGTAAAATGGCTTAAGGATTTGGCCAAACAGATTTCTAGCGAGTCAGAAAACCCTGGTTCAAATTTTCAGGCTGTAGGTAATGTCAGCGTAGACTTTCAGGGATAGGGGCACCAATATCTCTCATTTTTCTTATTATAAATTTTGATCCTATGACTTTTGATACAATTGCCGAAAGAATAAGGCGACCTACTGCAACCTTGAAAAATCCCTCTTGAGCAGGAATATGCGAAGCTGCAGAAAAATTATTGATAATATCATCAATTTCTTCTTTTGTCAGGACTATTTTTGTTTCTTTTCTCCCCATAACCCCATCTACTACAATGTTCTCGTTTGAACCATTACATTCAATAGTTCTTACTAGAGGGTCACTTATAAGGGGATTCACCTTTCCAAGATCAACTTCCTTTTGGCCCGGAACGGGCTGAAGGTATTGGACTGTAGATGGAAGTGCCAGATCGGGAATTTTTAATACTGCAGGCATCCGAGGTTTCATCGATGAAGGCTTAAAGAAATTTTCAAAGGGCTCTTTTTTCATCTGCTTTATGCTTTGAGTGTCTCTATGGACTTTTTGCATTATCATATTTCTTACAATATTCCTTATTGGCGCACGAGGAGGAGTTTTGTATATATTTATAGGCGGTCTTTTTTCATTTTCCTTTATAGTTATCTGCACATGTTTTTTTAATATCTGACTTCTGTAGGTTTCCGTTGCTTTAATAATCTCTTTTGTGAATTTAAGGAGAAAATATTTTCTGAAATCATTATCTGTTTGTTTCAGCATTTTTTTTAGAAGGGATCTAACTTTATAAAATTATTTCTGATTTTGCATTGGCTTTTGCTGCTGTCCTTGGTTAGATGAAATTGGTTTCTGGGATGTCCAGTCTGGTGTCTGGTTCTGTATTGGTCGTGTCATTGGTTTTACTAAGGGTGTTTGATGGCGTACAGGCATCATACTTGCTTCCTCTGGACGTTTTTCATCATTAATTTGTTTTATCAACTCAAGCCCCCTTCCGATAAGACCTGCTTGTTGGGTTATATTATCT
>JBJKOX010000028.1:0-4703 GCA_046706965.1 Candidatus Pacearchaeota archaeon | reverse complement strand
GCACTTAGGTGTGCTGGAACATGTAAGACTTCGTCTGAACTAAGTAAATAACTTCCCCCTCTTTTTAATATGTTAATATCCTTGGCTATTACAGGTTCGAAATAATCTTCTGCAAAATAAAATCTTTTTTTAGATAAATCAATAGGGTCAGGATTTTTTCTTGCTCGCAAGCCAAAAACCCCATGAGTATTAACCCCTTTTACATCAAGATTCAATCTCAATCCATCTGATATCATACCCGGAACTAGCCCCATCGGTTCGTCCCCTTCCTCACCTTTTCTGTAGAGAAGTGGATTCTTCTTAAATTCATCTCTCAATTCTTCATCCCCCAGCTTTGCGTCTCCAGAGAAAAATCTAAGCTGATTCATAGGTATTCCTGGCCGTAAAATCATGTTAAATGTCGTGGGCTGAATTAGCAGCCACATGTCCATTTTCTTATTCTCAAAAATATACATTTCATCAAATGCAGGATTATAATCTATCAAAAAACGGGTCCTAGAAAACAGCCTCCCAATACTGCTTTTAGGGGAAGACCTTCCAGAACTTATTTCGTGAAGGGGCCTGTTTGATGGAACTAGACTTTCATTGAGTTTTACGAGATATGTAAATCCTGTTTTAACTTCAAAACCGTCAACTATACTCTTTCTTGTTCTTCTTCTTGCAGGTATTTTCAACAAGGTTCTGTAGATACTTTCATCTCTTCTTGGTCTTAATATGCCCTGGCCTTCAGCGTCTAGGATGAAAAGCTCGTCAGCAAGAGAAGTTTCAATAGAACCTGTTTGGACCCTCGCTTCAAGAGTATCATCTTTAAACCAACCTTTTTTTCTAATTAATCTCTTCCCATCAAAAGAATCCTTGTCTGCCAATTCAAGATTCCCTTCAGGAACTTGTAAAAATCCAGGGGTGATAAGACCCTGTCTAATCTGCTGAGAAACTAAAGAATATCCTCTTTCTTCAGACATCAATTTAACTAGAAACTTTGTTTTTAAACAATTATTGTCCTGCAGTATCTATTTCAGAAAGTAGATTCTCAATTTTTCTTTTAAAGTATTCTAGGGAACTATCATTTATGAGAACATAGTCAGCCATCTGAATACACCTTCCAACTTGTTGCCCAAGAGGATTTTCAGGGTCTTCTCTGTCCCTTGCATCAACCTTAAGGAAATCTTCCCAATTCTTCGGATCTGATTCCTTTCCTCTAGCCAGCATTCTTCTGAATCTGATCTCTCGAGGAGCATCAACGGCAACCATGATAAAATGATCAATATGGTTTCTTAAAAATCCGGCTTCCTTAGGATTTCTTATACTATCAATAATTGAGTCCCCATTTCTATCTATTCTCTCAAGCAACATTTTCATAAGGGCTTCCGCTCCATATTTTGCTCTCCATTCATCACCCAAATCTTGCATATTTTTTCTTGTTATTTCCATACCCCTTTTATACAATTCCTCCTTAAGCAAATCAGAAGTCTGATAGTATCTAAATCCTTTTTCTCTCAAGGATTTCGTTAGTGTTTCTTTGCCCGCTGCGATGCTTCCTGTCATGCCTATAATCATTTCATTGCATAGAAAAATAACTTTATAAGAATTGTTGCGCTCGCCCGCTAATATGAAAATGTTGATGCAAGTTTGTAAATAAACCATGCCAGAACTATATAATATATGAAGCTACTAAAATGAAATATTCCCACTAGAATTATATAAAAACCACACCCTAAATCCACCATACTCATGAAATCCCGGAACATTAGCCCCTTTATTATGAGATAAAGTCCTGATCCAATAAGTAATGCAAATGGGAATCCAAGCCCAAAGTGAGCAATGCTTAATGAGGCTACAGAAATAAGGTCAAGCGCCATAAAAATCCATTCTATCATATTAAAACTCAATTCCTTTTCTTGCTAAAATTCCTTCATCATAAGGATGTTTTATTTTCTTGATTTCTGTAACTAGGTTAGCCATCTCAAAGATTCTTGGGAATGGTTTATGGGAGCCTGTAAGAATAAGTTCCTTCTTCTCAGGCTTACTCTTAATCATCTCAATAATGTCTTCTTCCGTGAGAAGGCCTAGTTGTACAGCATAAAGTATCTCGTCTGCAATCACAATATCAAATCCAGGGTCTTTTAAGGAATTCTTTACATGTTCAAGAGCATCCTTGCAGGATTTTATTTGGTTCTCTGTGGGGGTTCCAACAACCCACCCATCCATTCCGAATCTTTTATAGGTAAAGCTGGGAAAAGTATCCAATGCCTTTATCTCGCCTGGAATCTGTTCTTCCCCAAGAGACTTCGCCCCGTTTTTCATAAACTGAACAAGATGGACATTATAACCATTGCCGCATGCCCTAAGAGCCGTGCCTAAAGAACTAGTTGTTTTTCCCTTCCCGTTTCCCCAAAATACCTGTACAAGGCCTAATTTTGATTTGTCAGGCCCGTCCAAATTATTTAATTCCATCCAATATTCTCCAAAAAAGATTATTTAATTCTTATTGTAATAATTTAATCTAAAATCATCCACACTTACTGAAGCCACATGTGTAACATTTCTGGCATCCTTCCACCATTGCAAGGGGAGATCCACAATCAGGGCACTTTTGTGCAAAGCCGTTCTTTTTGACACTCACAACTTCCATAGGGCTTTCATAAGATAATTTTTCTTCAGGTAATTTATTCCCCTCAAAAGGATCTTTGCCTGTTCTTAAATAATCAGATATTCTCCTTTCTACCTCTTCGTAATCTACCTCTCCTAAGAGAAGTTTCTTCACGCCAAACATTTCTCTTGCTGTCACAAATTTCATAAGAGCTCTTGCAAAGCCTTGTGGAAGAGAGTTTATTCCCCCATCACGAGTCACTATGCCTGTTCCAGAGCCAATATCTTTTAGTTGTGCAATTACTTCCTCTATTGCCTGTCGTTTTCTAAGCCAAAGTGATGTAACCCTTCCGAGAGCCTCCATTGAAGCGGCTTCTTCACTGCCTGCATTTCCAAGTTGTGCAAAAACCTCCATTGGAAGATAATCCTTGCTTGGATCCACAACAACTTGCATATGAATGTTTCCGTAAGGCGTAGGTTGCCTTAATTTTACTGAAGGGGCCACTGCAGGAACCTTTATTGCTGATTCTTTTACGCTAACATTCTCTACAGTTTCTTTATTATCTTTTTTCTTTTCGCCAAGATTAAGGACCTGGAATTGTTTGCTTCCATCTCTATAAATTGTTACCCCCTTGGCGCCATTCTCGTAAGCAAGCATATAAACCTCTTCGACATCATCCACTGTAGCTTCGTTTCGAAGATTCACTGTCTTAGAGACAGCGTTATCGGTATATTTTTGGAATGAACATTGCATCATAACATGGTCTTTGGGGCTCAAATCATGTGATGTGAGGAAAAGGTCTTGTATCGTCTTAGGAATTTCTTTTATTCCTACCAAAGATTTATGATTATTATTTATCTTGTTGTAAAGTTCCTCTTTTTGGAGTCCAAAATAATTGTTTTCACGTGCGATTCTTTCGAAGAGAGGGTTTACTTCAAAGAAAGTGTCCTTTTCTAAGGGTTTATCTCCTCTTTTCAGCGCATCAATACCTGCTGCATTGTATCTTACATAAACAACTGCAAAGAATGGCTCTATTCCCGCCCCCTGCAATCCTGCAGCAATGCCTATCGTGCCAGTAGGTGCAATTGTTGTTCTTGCGGAATGCCTAGGGAAAAACTCCTGGCCCCTGAAAAACTTACTGTCTTGATCATAAACACTTCCCTTGAATGCAGGGAAGACTCCTCTTTGCTCTGCCAGGTCTTCTGAAGCACGAAGGCAAGACATGTTTATGAATTCCATAAGTTCCTCTGCTTTTCTTAATGCTTCGGGGGAATTGTATGGCAATCCAAGTTTAACAAGAGATTCAGCCCATCCCATAACCCCTAGTCCAATTCTTCTGTTTTTCTTAGCCATCTCTTCAATTTCAGGAATAGGATAATTATTAACATCTATGACATCATCAAGAAATCTTGTGGCAGTAGTTACGCACTCTTTCAATTGAGGATAGTCAAAATCTGCTTCGGGTGTAAATTCATTTTTTATGAATTTAGATAGATTAATAGAACCTAGATTGCATGGCTCGTAAGGGAGCAAGGGCTGTTCGCCGCAAGGGTTCGTTGACTCTATCATTCCAAGATGAGGTGTTGCATTGCTCCCTGTGTTGTTTATTCTATCTATGATTATTATTCCAGGGTCTCCTGTTTCCCATGCACCTTGCACAAGTTTCTTCCATACTTCCCCAGCATTGAGTTTCCCTACAACACTCTTGTCTCTAGGGTTTATCAATTCATAATCTAAGTTGTTTTTAACAGCATGCATGAATTTGTCATCGATAGTCACAGAAACATTGAAGTTTTCCATTACCCCGGGAGTCTTTTTCATATCTATAAAATCCAGGATATTAGGATGAGTGTAATGTAGAATCCCCATGTTAGCCCCTCTTCGTGTTCCTCCTTGTTTAACAACATCTGTAGATTTGTCAAAGATCTGCATAAATGAAAGAGGTCCAGAGGAAACACCTTTTGTGGTTTTCACTGTATCTCCGCTTGGCCTTAGTCGTGAAAATGAGAAACCTGTTCCACCTCCACTTTGGTGGATCAAAGCCATATTTTTTACGGAAGTATAAATCCCATCAATGGAATCTTCTACAGGAAGAACATAACATGCGCTTAAC
>JBJKOX010000027.1:0-21492 GCA_046706965.1 Candidatus Pacearchaeota archaeon | reverse complement strand
GCGGACTTCATCAATGCCTCTCCTGAAGAGATAATTTTTACACGCGGAACTACAGATAGCATTAATACACTTTCTTATACTATTGACAAATTGGTCAGGAAGGGTAGGAATGAAATCCTTATTACAGGGATGGAACATCATTCTAACTTAATCCCTTGGCAGCAGCTTGCAAAAAGGAATAAAATGAAACTTAAGTTTGTTAATGTTAAAGAAGACTTTACTTTAGATCTGAAAGACTTGCAAGACAAACTCAGCGAGAAAACTGCAATATTATCTATCACCCATCTTTCAAATACCCTTGGAACTCTAAATCCTATAAAGGAGATAATGGGCTTTGCGAAAGAACAAGGAGTTATTACTTTAGTTGATGCTGCTCAGTCTACCCCTAGGATCAGAATAGACGTTCAAGATCTGAATTGTGATTTTCTTGTGTTTTCTGGACATAAGACTTATGGTCCCACTGGAATCGGCGTTCTTTTTGGAAGGAAAGAACTTCTTAATAAATTATCTCCTTTTGAGTTTGGAGGCGAAATGATAAAAAATGTGACTCTTAAAGATTCTACATTTGCGGATGTGCCTGAGAGGTTTGAAGCAGGAACTCCTAATATCGCAGGTGCCTTAGGACTTGGTATGGCCCTTAAATATATCCAAAAAATAGGGATTGAGAATATTTCTGCATGGGAATCTGAGCTTACAAATTATGCACTTAGAAGGCTTAGGAATTTGGAAGGAATTGAAGTTTATTCACCAGAAAATCCCTTAGGTGTAATCTCCTTTAATATTCAAGGAATACACTCTCATGATGTTGCTTCTCTTTTGGATTCCAGCAATATTGCAATAAGGGCAGGCCACCATTGTACAATTCCCCTGATTGAATCGCTAGGACTTAAGAAAAAAGGGGGGACATGCAGAATAAGCTTTGCTGTTTACAATACTTTTGAAGACATTGATAAACTTGTGCATGCATTGAAGAAAATTCAGAGGAAGTTTGAATAATGACACATGAAATTCCAGACAAAATTTATCGAGAACATCTGATTGAGCTATATAAAAGCCCAAACAATTATGGTACATTAGAAAGCAAAGCAACACACAAATCCACTGAGCAAAACATGAACTGCGGCGATGAAATCACCATCGAACTTTTCATTAAAGAGGGGATCGTAAAAGACGCAAAGTTCAATGGCTCTGGCTGTGTCATGTCTATAGTTTCAGCTTCAATGCTCACAGATAAGCTTAAGGGAATGAGGGTTGAAGAGGTTAGGTCTCTTGATCGTGAGAATATTTTTGAGTTATTAAAGATAAAACTCTCTCCTGCAAGAATTAAATGTGCGCTTCTTCCTTTAGAAGCGCTTAGAAAGGCTCTGAAGAATGTTGGAAATTAAGAACTTGTATGCATCAGTAGAACTTGAGAATAACGAGAAAGAGATACTTAAGGGTTTGAATTTAACATTGAAGCCGGGCGAAGTTCATGCTTTGATGGGTCCCAATGGATCTGGAAAAAGCACACTTGCGAATGTGCTAATGGGTGATCCTAGATATAAAATAACCTCTGGTGATATTATTTTTAACAATGAGGATATAAAAGGAATGGCTGTTAATGAAAAGGCCAAAAGGGGAATTTTCTTGAGCTTTCAGAATCCCATTGCTGTGCCTGGAGTTAATATAAGGAATTTTCTAAGGCAAGCATATAACTCTGTTCACCCTGAGAAAAAGCTTTCAGTTCTAGAGTTCAATGAATTTCTTAATATAAAAGCACGCGACCTTAAACTTCCGGAAGAATTTCTTGATAGGTATCTTAACCAGGGATTTTCAGGTGGAGAGAAAAAGAAACTTGAAATCCTGCAGCTGCTGATTTTAGACCCTAAGGTAGCTATACTCGATGAAACTGACTCTGGGCTAGACATTGATGCCCTCAAAACTATTGCTTTAGGTGTAAATAAATTCATAGATAATGGCGAGAAAATTGTTCTTATAATAACCCATTACAAAAGAATTTTGGATTACATCAACCCCTCAAAAGTTTCCATAATAATTGATGGTAAAGTTTCTGTTTCAGGCGGAAGTGAACTTGTAGATCAACTTGAAGAAAAAGGCTATGGTTGGATTGAAGAAGATTGATCATTAATTCTCAATTTAAGCATTTTTATTATCTGGATCAGGAGAACTATCCCGCTTCCAGCGCCCTTTGCAGCGTCAAGAACAATTTTAATTTGATTTTTCCAACCCTTGATAAGATTTTTAGGTTTTTCTATAGGTGATGGGCTTCTTACATTTTCCCACTTAACAACCATTATCTTGTAATCTCTCTTTATTACTACCTTGTTGATAATGCATTCGAGTGAGAATCCCCTACTTTTTTTTAGTATTGATGGCTGAAAAAGATCCTTTCTGAAAACTCTTTCTCCCGATAGGAAGTCTAATCCTATCTTTTTCCATAATGGGACTGTATTTCCTCTGAGGCTTATTGTTATATCTGCTTTATCCTCCAATATGGGTTTCGCTAGATTCTCCAAATTTCCTTTGTTTACACCTTCGAGATCTGCATCTAGAAGCATTATAATATTATTTCTTGAGGCTTCCAACCCTTTCATTACGGCCCTACTTTTTCCATTATTTTCTTTTAAGTTTATGAGCTTTATTCCCTTAATTTTTTTTAAGATATTTTTTGTATCATCTGTTGAGCCATCATTGATTACAATTATTTCGTTAATGTATCTGTATTTTTTTGCTGCTTTTATAGAATTAACTACTCTTTTTCCTTCATTATAATCAGGAATTATACAAGATATCCTTTTTATGATTTTCATCTCATTCCTTTCTCAAGTTTTTTTGCTATGGCTTCAGATGTTTTTTTGAATATAAACCAGGCTATAGCTCCTACTACGAAAACTAGGAGTAGGGCATAACTTCCAAATTTTAGATCACGCGCAAAAACATTCAAGGCTATTCCAGAGTAGAATCCTAATACAAGAAAAAATCCACATTCAAAGATGCTTATTACTGAAGATAAAATGATAAATTTTTTGAAAGAGATTTTTGTTGTTCCTGTGAGTATAATTCCAGGCCAAGGAATTATAGGTAACAGTTTTATGACTGAAAGGGATCTCAGAGGTTTTTCTTCGACATAATAGACTATTCTTTTGACGAAATCAATATGTTTATTTTTTTGTAGTTTTCTTGTAAATCTTATTCCGCGTCTTCCCATACTGAAGAGGATTATATCTGGAATGATCGTGCCAAGAAATGCAAGAATTGAGACAGCATAGATATTAAAAAATCCCTGTGATGCTGCGAAGGCTGAAATGTATACTATAATCTGGCTTTCAGCAATCATTAATATGAACATCGCCAGATATCCATAAGTTTGCAGATAATATAGAATCCCTGAAGTTGTTAAAGGGTCCATGGATATGGTAGATTTGAAATATTTATAAGTTTTATTTAAATTTTATAAAAACAAAATCATTTTGGATATGGCCTCTTTCGCTTTTTTCTAGATTTCTTTTTCTTTCTTATTTTAGCCTCTTGAATTCTCTTATAACTAAAGAATATTACTAACAGCATAACGAGGAATATTATTGAGATAATCTTTCCTTCAGAAGAACAAAAGACAGTACTACATGTGTCTCCTGAAATAGGACTTGCTTTGCTTGTATTTGTTACATTATTATTCAGTATGTGAACTATAGGTAAGGGTTCATGTATTTCTTTTATTGTTAGGTTTGCGTAACTTCCATGAATTGAATTTAATGTTATTTCTAAATCATAATAATTACCTGAATCAAGACTTATCTTTTTTGTTTCATTTACTTTCATTGAAATTTCAACAGGTGTGCTTTGTATCAAGATTAATGCACTTGAATTTTGAAATCCTATCAAAGTTAATTTATGTGGAACATTGTTCATAATGAAATTCAATGTGTTACCTACTACTATATTGTTTGTTGATCCCTGTGGGGCAGATACATTTACATTGTATACTGTATTTGGTGCACTCCCTCCTTCGCCACCACCTCCAGAACTTGCAGGCGCTGAGTTTATCGTAAGTGTCCTATTTTTTGTTATATTTGTATTCCCTGCTAAATCAGCGCAAAGTATATTCCATTCATATTTTCCAGCGGAGAGAGATTTTGTGAATTGGTTTGTGATATTTGCCTTTATGGAACTATTTTCTTCTTTGTAACTCCCTACAGATAAATTACAATAACCAATATTCGCATCCGACACGTTGTACTTGAAAACGACGTTTGTTGTTCCAGTATAAGAAGTTAGATTATTTGGAGATATTATTGTTATATTTGGCGGTGTTACATCATAAATAACTGTCCTATTTGAAGAAGCTAGAGTGTAGTTTGAAAAGTTATCATAAGCCTTACAATTCCAAGCATAATTATCTTCCTTAGGGAAAGTATAGTTAAACAATGTTTGGTTGGACTTTCCACCTATATCTGAAGTTTTATTATAAACTAGGGAAGTTGAGTTCCAGATTAGGAAAGTGGAATTAACCAACCCTTCTGTTGTGTTTTCTGCACAAGTGAAGTTTAGAGATGAGTTTGTGTATTTTTTGTCTGCTGGAGAAACAAGAGTTACTGAGATTTCAGCAGGGACTGTTAACGAGAGATTAGCGGTTTCAGCCATATTTGAATTATTGTCATATGCAACACATTCCCATTTATAGGTGCCTCCTTTAAGATTAACTACCTTACTTAGATTAAGGGATTTTCCTGAATCATTCTCTTTCAATGTGCTATTGTAATATATTGTACTTGAATTCCATATTTTCAAAGTTAAGTTTCCCAATTGTAAATCATCCGTCGCATTACATTTAAAAGTCATGTTCCCTGCAGAACTTATCGTATTGTTATTAGGGGAGATAAAATCTGTTATTGGGGGTGTTTCATCTATGGCGGAAATTGCCTGATATACATTTATTCTCGAAAAGTTAAGTTTTGTTACAGAATCATTTATCTGCTTCCCCGTTTTCTGCAAGGCACTTACAATTTCTTGAGGTGTTTTGGTTTTGTTTTGTAATTTAAGATACTGATTCATTATTGCAATTGTGCCTGCAACATAAGGGGTTGCCATTGAAGTTCCTCCTTCTTGCTTATATCCCCCATTATCCCATGTTGAATTTATGAGTGCTCCTGGAGCCAGAAGCTTTAGCAATGAATTCCTATCAGTAAAGCAAGTTATTTTATCTGTATAAGTAGTTGCATCAGTACATGTTAATGGGTTTCCCCAACTTAATCCTCCGAAATTTCCATCATATACAGCACCTACTGCGCTGGCATTTTGTATACATGAAGGGAAGGAAATGTCCGTATAATTTGCACCATTTCCAGAGGCTATTACTACTGATATATTCTTAGCTACTGCAGCATTTATTGCATCTGTCATCGGGATAGATACGGAGTTACAATAATTTTTTGATAAATAAGAAGTCCCTAAACTCATACTTATCACAGAGATATTAAATTCAGTGGAATTGTGAACACACCATTCTATTCCAGCAATTATATCTGAAGTGTAGCCCTCCCCAGAGGCATTCAGAACTTTTACAGCCACTATTTTTGCTCCAGGGGCCACCCCTTTTATAGAACCATTTGCCGCCACAATTCCTGCTACGTGTGTCCCATGACCATTATCATCCAAACATGCTGTATGATTTGTGCTACAATCTTGTTGATTTGCTGCATCGTTTAGTGACCTAAACCCTCCAATAACTTTGTTTCCCCATCCACCTCCTAGATCAGGATGGTTATAATCTACTCCTGTGTCTATTATGCAAACGCTTTCCCCTGTTCCCGTCAAATTAGTTCCAGAAACCTCTTCTGCCCAAGTATCATTTGCTTTTATTTGAGGGATTGAATTCTGAAGTGATATGTGAACAGGATAATCATAGGATATGCTTTTTACTCTACTATCTGATTCCAATTTCACTATCTCATTAGGAGTAAGATCTGCGGAAAATGAGTTGCTATACTGGTATTTCATAACAGAATTTTCATTTATGCCTGCGCTTGCAATAACACTACTCTTAGATACTTTCTTGGGGCTTGCGCCGAATATGCTAAATAGATTTTCTGTATTGTTATTTAATGTTACTATAACCCTTATGCTTTTTCCAGTGCTCAATTCTTGAGAGACTTTTTTATCCAACTTATCCAAGCTCTTTGTCCCTGAATGCGCAAGAGGTAGGAATATTCCAATGAATAATATTACCAGGGAAATAATCACCAATCTTTTACCCAAATTCATTCTTGTTATTGGAAATAGGACTATAAATTATTTACGAACATAGAAAATAAACAATATAAAATAAAAATAAAAAATTATTTGATCGCTGCCTGTATTGCAGTGCCTGATGCTGTTACTTGTTGTCCATTCACATAGAAAGTAGGAGTTCCGCTAGCTGCTGTGCTTGCCTCTGCCGCTGCAGTCTGGACTTGTGAAAGCGTGTCATTATTTTCTAGGCAACTGTTGAATTTTGCCGTATCTATTCCGCTTATTCCAGCCGCAATTTTCTCAAGATTTGGAATACTATATTTCCCTGTATCTTCCTGAGGTCCTGTGCTTGCAGAGTATATCGCGTCATGCATCTGCCAGAACTTTCCTTGGTTAGCAGCACAATATCCTGCCTGAGCTGCCCATACAGATTCTTGTCCCAAGAAACTCATAGGTACAAAGATAAATCTGAGCTGCCCATTTTTAGCCATCTGTTCAACATTTCCTGCTGCATTTATCAAATCCCCATACTGGCTTTGATACTGGCTTGTCCAATTTGGAAGCCCTGATGCTAGAGCACAGTAAGGGCACTGAAAGTCTGCGAATTCAATCACAGTGTTCTTTGCATTGCTAGGTCCCAAAGATGGAAAAAGTTCTGAGTTGGATGTGAAAGGCTGAAGATTAACCGGTCCTGCAGCACTATTGTTAGTATTTCCTGTATTCCCAGTTGCCCCACCATTATTCACTACTGCGCCTGTGCTTCCACCAAAACCAAATCCGCCTGTTACTATAGAAACAACAAGCAAGACTGCGAGAATTCCTATCACTGACTTGTATACAGTGTCTTTCTTCAAATGGATTGTGTCTTCTTCACTCATTTTATCCTCCCTTGCATTTTTCACAGATTGTCCTCTTATTTAAATTTAACGCATTTCTAACATAATCTTTCTATTGCTTGAGTGCTGCTTGTACTGCGGACCAGGAAGGATTAACTTGCTTTCCATTCACAAAGAATGCAGGTGTTGATTTTATTCCTGCGTTGAGCGCTTCATTATTTGAAGATGTTATTGCCGAGAGATATGTGTCACTTTCTAGGCAGCTTTTGAACTGTGTTTGATTTAGACCCGTCACATTTTGAGCTATTATTTCAAGTTTCGCTTTTGTGTATTTCCCTGTATCTTCCTGAGGTCCTGTACTTGCTGCATATATAGCATCATGCATTTGGAAATATTTCCCTTGGTCTCCTGCACAATATGCTGCTTCTGCTGCCCATGTAGACTCTCCATCAGTCCCCCTATCAACAAAATTCATTGGAACGAAAACGAACTTAAGTTGTCCCTGCTCTGCCGCACTTTCTACTTTCTTAGCAACGCCCACCAAATCCCCATACTGGCTTTGATACTGGCTTGTCCAATTTGGAAGCCCTGATGCTATAGCACAGTAAGGGCACTGAAAGTCTGCGAATTCAACTACAACATTTTTTGCGTTGTCTGGACCTATGGAGGGATATAGGACAGAATTTGACGTGAATGTGTTTAAGTTTATCGCGGTTTCATTTGTGTTGCTTGATGAACCATTGATTTTAAACAAGAAGACCGCACCGATTATCACGGCGATTATAATAATAAATGTTGTATATTTCCATAAATCACTTTTTTTAACAGTTATCTTGCCTTCACTCATTTTTTATATTTATTTATACTTTGTTCAAGAAAACCAGCCCGTTTTAAGGACTGGATGAATTGAACTCTACTTTAATTAAATTTAAATAGATGTTTTTCTTTTAAAAACATATGCTTACTCAAATGAATTTCAAGTACAGGATATATCCATCTAAGAAACAAGCCATCAAGCTTAACAAAACCATTTCTGACTGCTGTTCTATCTATAACAAACTCCTTGAAGCCAAGATCAATGCCTACAAAACCGATAAAATCAACCTTTCACAGTTTGATCTAAACAAGCTTGCAAAAGACCTTAATTTTTCCATCCACAGCCAGGTCAAGCAAAACATCTCCAAGAGGATTAACGATGCCTTCAATCATTTTTTCAGAAGAATCAAGGAGAAAAAAAGAAAAGCTGGTTTCCCAAGATTCAAGACAGTTAACAGATACAGAAGCATAACTTACCCGCAAAGCGGATTCAAGTTCATCAATCAAAGAAGATTGTTTGTCTCCAAAGTCGGAAGCATTCCGATTGTCCTTGACAGGGTTCCAAAGGGAAAGCTGAAAACCTTCACTGTAAAAAGAACTGCTACAGGATGGTTTGCAATTTTCAGCTGCGAAAATGTTCCTGTTGAAACAATCAGTAGCGCCGAAGGGCACATTGGGATCGACGTTGGAATTGAAAGCTTCGCAGTTTTGTCAAACGGAGAAAGAATTGAAAATCCTAAATTCTTAAGAAAGTCTGAAAAAAGACTTTCCAGACTTCAAAGAAGGCTAAGCAGAAAAAAGAAAGGCTCCATCAACAGAAAAAAAGCCAGATTCAAAGTCGCGAAACTTCATGAAAGAATCTTCAACCAAAGGCATGACTTCCTTCACAAAACAAGTTTCTTTATCATCAAGAAGTTCGAAGTCATTTCCGTTGAGAACTTGAACATTAACAACATGGTAAAGAATCATTATCTTGCGAGGAGCATAAGCGATGCATCCTGGGGTTTCTTTGTCCAAATGCTGTCCTACAAGGTTGAAAGAACCGGGGGGCGGATTGCCAAGGTGAATCCCAAGAACACAAGCAGGACCTGTTCCAGGTGTAGTAACATACAGAAAATTTCCCTGTTGGACAGGGAATTTAGGTGCATGAAATGCGGCTTTGTTTGCAATCGCGATTTGAACGCATCCATTAACATCGATACGGCTGGACGAGCCGAAATTAACGCCTGTGGAGATGCTGTAAGACCTTCTTTTGGGAAGGCTAGCTTCGCTGAAGCAGGAACTATACGCAAACTTGAGTAAGCATTAGGTTTGCTGGAAACTCAACACTTCAGTGTTGAGAGGACGTCATTAAACTTGTGGTCAAACGATGCCCGCTCTCAGAATATCATCCCATGATTTTTCACCTATTGCTACTAGTGCTTCCCTGTAAGTAAGTATCGGCTTTTCATATTTGGCAAAATCGTCAAGAGCAATACGCGGACATGCTAGCTCAACAAAAGCATCAATACTGTAGAAATTCATGATTTTATCTGGAGTCAGTTCTGACATGGTTATGACTATTGCAGTCTTTCCTGCATCCCTTAACTTCTTGAGAAGAAGTTTTGGAGATCCGAATTTCTGCCCCGGTTTTACCTCGATTATTATACCTACATTTTTTGCTTCTTTAAGCCTTTCAATCGAAATTACTCTTTGTTTTAGGATTTTGTCCCTTAGGCCTACCATATTCCTGACATCGTCGTTGTAAACATCAATGAGGATAACTGGCTTTTGCACAGCAAGTGTGGCCCCCATTGAATGGAATTGATTTCCCATTATTACAAATGCTTCAACTTCATCCTGAATTGCTTTTAACCCCTCGTATTGGCAACCCACTATATGGCCCTCATAAGCAACATTTCCTATCTTCTTAGACAATATAACTTTCTTTCCTTGCTTTTCATAGAATGACTTTATGTAGTCAAGGTCATGTCTGTGTTGGATTGAGTAGGAGAAACCTATGGTTTTGTAATCTTTAACAAAAGGAAGTGACTTTTCCAATAAGGGTGTGAGATCAAGATGGTCTTTCACTTCTACATAGAGTATGGGGAAGTCTGTAGGTATGAATTGTGCATGGCCGAAGTGAACAAGTAAATCTGCACCTAATGCTTCTGCTTCCTGGACAGCTACTGAGCATGCACCCCAACAACTTTCACCTGAGAAGATGCATTCTATTCCAAGATCTTCTATCCATTCGGAGATTTCTGGAGAATTCTTTTTTATGCCCTCCGCAAGCTGCACTAGGACGCGCTTAGGGCTCCGTTTTTTCAATTCTTCAATCAGGAATTCTTTCTCGAAATCAAGTGTCATAATTTTAAATCAGAATTTTAGATTATAAGTCTTGTGTTTCACTAGAAATCTATATCTATCTCTCCTGACCTTATTTTACATTGGCAGGCTAGGCGATGTGTTTCATCCAGGCCCATCAGTTTTTCTTTTTCGTTCAGTGGCGTTAAGTTCTCTTTTCCTTTCATGATTTCTATGATGCATGTTCCGCATGTTCCGTTCTTACAATTGAAAGGGACACCTAATGACTCGCAGGTATCCTTGACTTCTGACCCATCAGGAATTTCCATCATTCTATCTTCATATTTTATTTTCGCCATAAAGTACTTTCAAAAATAATGATTATAAGGTTTTTGTTTCACTCAACTTTCCCCTTTTCAATATATTCGTAAGCGCTATGTGCTGCCGTACACCCGTCCGCAACACCTGTTATAAGCTGCTTGAACTGTTTGTTCGTTACATCTCCTGCAGCATAAACCCCTGGAACGTTTGTCTCGGATGTCATATGGTTGATGATTATTTCTCCGGCCTCATCCGTTTTTACGCCAATATGCTTTGCAAGCTCTGAGAGTGCGATGTGGCCAATTGCAATGAAAAGGCCTTCCATAGGGATTTCTTTTTTCCCTTTGTAAGGTTTGTCTAAAACCACAGAAGTCATGAGATCGTTTCCTTTTATCTCCATGACATTAGTGTTATCTATAACTTCTATATTTTTATTGGCCTCTATGCGTTTCATATTTATCGGCTCAGGATGTATTCTTTCTCCACGGTAGATTATGTATACTTTTTTGGCATATTCTGAGAGCAAGAGTGCATCTTTTCCTGCACTGTCACTTCCACCCACAATTCCCACTACTTTTTCTCTGAAAAGGGGTGCATCACATAATGCGCAGTAGCTTATGCCTTTATTTTCGAACTCTTTTGATCCTTTCACTGAATCAGGAAGTTTTCTCCATTTTGTTCCTGTTGCGAAAAGAATGGTTTTTCCTGTGTATGAGGATTTGGATGTTCTTACAGCGAAACTTCTTTCTTTTTTCTCCACATCCGTTACTTTTTCGTTTTTTATTGTTACAAGCTTGTATGAACGTGCATGTTCTTCTAATTTCTTCGCGAGCTCTACTCCTGTTATGCTTTTGAATCCAGGGTAGTTTTCTACTAGGTGGGTTGTTGTTATCACTCCACCTACTGGAAGCTCTGTGCCTGTTGTAGCCCCAAGAACTAAAGTTTTGAGTCCAAGTCGTGCACCATACATCGCAGCTGCCAGTCCCGTCCCTCCTGCACCGACTATTACAAAGTCGTAATTCTCTTTTTTCGCATTTTCTTCTGGCATTTTATTTTATACTAAGTAAATTTCTTATTCTACCCTCATCGAATCCTACGATGATATGCCCGTTTATATCCAAAACAGGTACACCCATCTGTCTGGATTTTTGAACCATTTCCATTGCTGCACCCCTGTCTCTACTAACATCAAAGTCTGTGAACTTCACTTTATGTTCAGCAAGAAACTCTTTTGCTTTGTGACACCAAGGGCATTGTGGCGTAGAATAAACCTTTACTATGTTTTCAGATTTCTTTTCCATAATTCCTCATATATGTTTAATTTGTCCTAAATAAAAATCGGACAGAATTTCTATCCCTTCTTTTCACATATATTGATTTAAGGGGATTTTTAAGTTTTGCGTTTAAATATAATTTTTTTATCTAAATACTTTTATAGTCTTTTGATTTTTAAGGGAAATGTCTTCAGAAATTGAGAAAAAATATTTAATTCATGAGGATGGAAATGATTATTCTACTGGATCTTTAAGGAATATTTTTCCTTCTTTAATCGATCTTAGGGACAAGGTAATGAGGGAAGGTATTAAGATAAGGCAGGGTTATCTTCCTCTTGAAATAGGGGCTGAAATCGCTTCTGTTGTTGGACTTGATGTCTGTTTTAATCCCTCAGAAGCACGATTAAGAGATAAAGGCGGAAAATATCTATTGACACTAAAATCAGAAGGAGGATTGATCAGGTCCGAGGCTGAATCTCCTCTTAGTAAAACTGTCTTTGATTTGTATTGGCCTTATGCGGAAAGGCGCATTGAGAAAGTAAGGCTGAAAGTTTCTCACTTCAGCCATGTTGCAGAAATTGATGTTTATGCAGATAGGGACCTTTCTGTCGCGGAAGTAGAAGTCGGGAGTGAAAGAGAGGCTGAAGCTCTTGTTCCTCTAGGGCGAGATGTTACAGAAGATAGAAACTATAAAAACAAGGCTCTCGCAAGAACAGACTTCCATAGAAAATTCATAATTACAGGTCCTCCTCGTTGTGGTAAGAGTAGTACTGTGGAATATCTTGAATATCTTCAATATCCTATTGTGGAAGAGCATGCGAGAAGAATAATCAAAGAGCAAGAGGAAAATGGCGGAGATATGGTTCCGTGGAACCTCGAAAGATTTTTAGAATTTCAATTGGAAATAGTTAATGGATATCTTAAATCGGAAGAAGCAGTTAGTTCTTTTGGGACTACCTTTCTTGACAGAGGCTCTCCTGATGGTGTTGAATATTGCCTTGAGAAAGGGTTTGATCCTCCAACTCCGCTGAAAGATGCTCTTAGAGGAAGAAATTATAGGGGCGTCTTTGTTTTGGATCCTCTACCCTATAAACCTGATGAAGTAAGAAAAGAGACTCCAGAACAGGCAAGAAGATTGCATGAAGGCCTGATAAATTTATATTCCAGACTTGGTTTTGATCCTGTAGTAGTCCCCGTTAATACAGATCTCTCTCTAGAAGAGTCCATTAGAGATAGGGCTCATCTTATTTTGGAAAGAAGTTTTTCTATGAGATGATTTATTCATAAAATCTAAATAGTCTCTTTGAGCGGAAAATAATCTATGGAAAACGAAATAATATATATGGGAAGAACTCTTGATGGCAAGTACTGTCTTTTACATGTAAAAGGCGATAAGAAAAGTCCTAGATATACTGATTTTAATGAAGACCATCTTGTAGGGTATTTGGAGGGCGTTGTTGCTTCTAAAAAAAGAGCAGGGCTTGATATTTACAATGGATTAGATGAGGCTGAGCTGCATTTTGATCCTATACCTCTTTCCAAGCTTGAAGAAATATTATCTAATTCTCAAAATGGAGAAAAAATTAGGGGTTTTATACGCCAAAAATCCTAAAACTTTTAAACTGCACTTTGCTGGTTTATTGAGGTGATTTATGGAAGTAATCTTATCTCTTGTTTTGATACTTGTACTCTCTTACTTTGTGGTTTGGGTTGGTAAGAAGATCAAGGTTCCTGATGTTGTCATGTTGATTGCCCTGGGGCTGCTTTTCAATGTTTCTTTGCTTCATAAATCCTTCATCACAGGCAATAGTTCAGTGCTTATGATTTTTGGAAACATCGGCCTTTTTGCAATGATGTTTCTTGCAGGAGTTGAGATTTCGTGGAGCCAGCTTTACAAAGAGAAGAAAAATTCTGTTTTTATCGCAACCTTTGCATCATTAACCCCTTTCTTTATGTCCTTTATTGTGTTTTCTCTTATAGGGTTTCCCAAACTGACTGCTGCAATGATAGGTGTTTCAATGGCCATAACCGCAGAGGCCACTAGTGCACGCGTCCTTCTTGACCTTAAAAAACTTAAGACGAAAATAAGCGCGGCGCTTATGGGGGCAGGGATAACAGATGATTTCATAGGCTTGGGGCTTTTTGTGATAATAGCCTCTTTGTTTGGAGCATGGTCAAATAAGCAGCTTCTTACGCTCGGAGCAGTTGCTTCATTTTTTGCAGGAATAATACTCAATAGGTATATCAGGAAGATTCCACAAGAGCGCAGCGTCCTTGAGAAGATTATTGTTTTCGGGCTCGTTCCTTTCTTTTTCATAGCTATCGGAATAAATGTCGATTTTGGATCTCTTGTCCTTAATCCACTGATTGTTTTACTAATGATTGCAATCGCTATGAGCGGTAAGATTATAGGTACTTTCCTAACCAAGCACTGGACTCACTTCAGGAACGAACAGCTTTGGGTCATCGGATGGGGTATGAATTCCAGAGGGGCGATAGGGCTTGCGCTTTCCATTATTGCACTCCAAATGGGGCTTTTGACTAAACCACTTTACTCAGGGATAGTCATCATGGCTCTTACTACGACTCTTGTTTTCCCCTTTGCTCTCACACATTTGATAAAGAAAGACCCTAAGGTCATGAATTGAGTTTAAAATGTCAAACTTCAATAAAAACAAGGGGTTCCTTGCAGCGGTTTTCACTCTTACAGGTACTGTTATAGGTGCAGGAATTTTGGGGTTGCCTTATGTGTTTGCTCAATCAGGATTTTTTATAGGGATGTTCTGGCTTGTGATACTTACTGCAATAATAATCTATACTAATCTCTGTCTCGGAGAGATAACTCTTAGAACCAAGGAGACACATCAACTCCCTGGATATGCAGAGAAATATTTAGGGAAAAGCGGAAGAAATTGGATGCTTTTTGCACTTATCTTTGGTATTTATTCTGCCTTGATCGCATATCTAATCGGTGAAGGACAAAGTTTCTCTACACTGTTCACAGGTAATATTGGGAACTCGCTTTGGTTTGGTATAGGCTTTTGGGTTGTTATGACTGTTTCAATTTATGGGGGTTTGAGGAGAATTAAAGAGATAGAATCATGGGGTGTTGTTGTTATAATTCTAATCGTTATTGGAGTTTTTATCGCGATGATTCATAATGTGTCTTTGGTTAATATAGCACATTTAATCTCTCAATGTTTTTTGTTCCTTTTGGTGTAACACTTTTTGCCCTGACTGGATTCGCATCAATTCCTGAATTAAAGCGCGAACTTTCGGTAAATAAAGGAGAGAAACTTCTTAAGCGCGCAATAGTTATCGGAATTTTAATCCCTGCAATAATCTATGCAATGTTTGCCTTTGTTTTTGTGGGTGTTCTTGGAAAGAATGTTGCGGATGTTGCTACAATTTCTCTTACAGGAGTATTAGGCGAGATCCTTATTTTTCTAGGGATTTTTACAATGCTGACAAGCTACGTTGTTCTTGCATTTGCATTAAGAGATAGTTTCATATTTGACCTTAAAAAGAAGAAATGGGAATTTGTTTTTGTTTCACTAGTGCCGCTAATAATCTATATTTTAATAACTGTATTCAATATTGCAGGATTCGTGAAAGTGCTTGGGATAGGGGGAACTATTTCAGGAGGGCTAACAGGTGTTCTTGTCTTTTTGATGGAACTCAAGGCCAAGAAAATAAAAGGGAGAAACCCTGAATATTCTGTTTATATAAGTAAGCTGATTGCATGGACATTAAGTATAATATTTGTCTTAGGGGTTATTGTAGAATTTTTGTTCTAAAATTCATCATACATCCCAGGCAATCCTTTCTTGCCTGACGAAGGAAGAATCGAGTTCTTTTTGTCATTCGCAGCAATTACATCATCTATCCTTAGAATCATTATTGCAACTTCGCTTGCCGAATTTATTGCTTGGCTTTTTATTTTAAGGGGTTCTATGATTCTGGCTTCAAGGACATTTTCAATCTTGTTTGTGAATAAATTTATTCCTGTATTTCTTTCTCCAGAATCGTGTCTTGACTTCAATTCAGTGATGGTATCAATAGGGTCAATTCCTGCATTTTCTGCAAGTGTTGTAGGTACGAACTCTAACGCGGATGCGAATTCTTCTACTGCAAGCTGTTCTCTTCCTGAAAGCCCTTGAGAGAACTCTCTAAGCTTCTTTGCTAACTCTATTTCAATCGCGCCCCCTCCTGGAACAACCAGTCCCGACTGCAATGCGCATGTGACATCTCCAAGACCATCTCTTATGGCGCGCCCTATTTCATCAATAACATGTTCTGTCCCTCCATGAATCAGAATGGTTAGGGCCTTAGGATTTCTGCACCCTCTTATATAAGTCAGGGCTTCTCCTGCATGTTTCACTTCTTCAACGAGCTCCGCATTTCCAAGTTCGTCTTGACTAAGCTCGTTTAGGTTGCTAACGATTCTTCCGCCTGTGGCCTTAGAAATTTTTTCAAGATCGCTTCGTGCAACTCTGCGACAAGAATATATTCCTGATTTTGCTAAAAGGTATTGTGCAAACTCGTCAATCCCCTTCTGGCAGAAAACCACGTTAGCATCCGAGGATTTAACAATATCAATCATATTTTTTATTTCCTGCTCTTCTTGCATTAAGAAACTTTGAAGCTGGTCAGGAGAGTTTATCGATACTTTTGTGTCTATCTCAGGATTCTTTATCTCTAGAGGGAAATCAATTAAAGCTATTCTTGCCTGCCTTATGATTGAGGGCATATCATGAGAAACTTTTTCCTTGTCCAGGACGATCCCTTCAATAAGTTCTGTATCTTTTATTCCATCTCCTTTAGCCTTCTCTATCTTTATATCATCTATATCTATGTTTCTTGTGTTTGGATTCTGTACTTGTCTCACTGCGTTTACTATTATTTCTGCGAATTTTTCTTTATTGTCTTCCGCACCTTTACCTGTCATTGCAGTCATAGCAATCTGCCTAAGAACATTCTCATCATCAGGAGTTATCCTTAGGGAAATTTCCTTAAGTATTTCCTGGGCTTTTTCTGCTGCGAGTCGGTAACCTTTTGTAATTACAGTGGGATGTATTTTTTTATCAAGAAGTTTCTCTGCGTTTTCAAGGAGCTTTCCTGCTAACATGACTGCAGTCGTTGTCCCGTCGCCAACCTCTGATTCTTGGGTTCGTGCTATCTCCACCATCATCCTTGCTGCAGGGTGCTCTATTTGCATCTCTTCTAGTATTGTTACCCCATCATTGGTAACTATTATGTCTCCGGTGGGGGAAACAAGCATCTTGTCCATCCCTCTGGGTCCGAGTGTAGTTTTCACAATTTCTGAGACCATTCGCGCTGCAAGAATATTGTTCCTCTGAGCATCTTTTCCCATAATCCTTTGGATGTCTTCAGGCATAAGAACTACTGGTTTTTCTGACATACAAAAAAAATTTCCTAGAGATATTTAAACATTATTGTAATAGAGTTCAAGAAGAAAAATTCTCAAAAAATTGTATGTATATGTTGTAATTTATCAGGGTTTCATAATGTTTATAAGTTTTAGGACTCTTGTTTTTTTATGAAAAATGTCCTAGTCGCAGATGTAATGACAAGGGACCCCATTGTGGCAGATTTGGATGATAATCTTTTTTATTGCGCAAAAAAAATGGTCCGGAAGCAAGTTGCGGCGCTTATTCTTGTAAAGGATAAGAAAATAGCAGGATTTCTCTCTCATAAAGACATACTTTGGGCTATTGTTAAGAAACCTGACACTAATCTTAAGAATATAAAGGCTAAATCTGTTTCCCCTAAGCATGTAGCAACTATCAAATCCACAGATACTCTTGAACACGCTATAAAAATTATGCGAAAAAGAAAATTTGATAGACTTCCTGTTATTACTAAAGACAAAACAGTGGTTGGAATCATAACCATTAAGGATATACTTAGTTTCAATCCTCAAATGTATCCTGAGCTTGAAGAGTTTGCAAGGATAAAAGATGAACAGGAAAAACTAAAGAGGGTTAAAGAAGCAGAGAAAAGAGTGGTTACACATGAAGGGATCTGTGAGGAATGCGGGCAGGTAGATGTTGTTTTTTATAGGGTTAATGGAATGCTGGTCTGTGAAAGCTGTAAAGACTCGATGTGAATTTATTCTTTTAGGATGTTGAAAACATTTCATTCCCTAATTTTTTAATCATCGTCTCTCGAGAAACATCCATAACAATACGTTTTTCTACTCTTTCTATAAGATTCGTCGTACTATCTTCGTAGTCGCTCCTGGGGATAGGAGCATATTTAGGGTTATATCCATGTGCTGCCCAGTTCCTAAGAATCCTTAATTCTTCTTTCATTATATCATTATCTTTGTTCTCACGTGTTAATATATCCGGTCTTGAAGAAAAAGCCAAAGAAAGCGCAGGATGAATATCTACTCCAGGGTGGACGAAAACATAATCTACTACTTCTTGGTCTGCAACGTGTTCCGCTCTTTCATAATCTTTGTACAATGGATCTCTCTTCCACATTCGGACCCATTCAGTATTATTGACATTAACCATAAGTATGCTATTAATACCCCCCAACACTTTTGAGCTCCTAAGAAATTCTGTATGTCCAGGATGTAACCCCGGTCCGTCAAAGACACCCCTTGCTAATACAACAATTTGCCCATGCTCGTGATGATATTTTACTAACTCTTTAGCTTGCATGTGCGGAAGATAAAGACCCATAATATTCTCTGGAAAAAGGCCTATAAATACTCTATTGTGATTGTAAGATATGCTTGTTTTAGTTAAATATTTAAACAATACTTACCCTTCCATTACATATGGTAGAAAAAGAGACGATATATTCTAGTAGTATGAAATATGGAGGGATTTTTTCCTTCAAGGATTTCTACAAATTTTGCTATGAATGGCTCACGGAAGAGACGGGTTTAAAGGTTGAAGAAAGCAAATATGAAGAGAAAATAGCTGGGGATGTGAAAGGGATTGTCATTGAATGGAGTGGGAAAAGGAAACTTACTGATTATTTTATGTTTGAGATGAAAGTAAAATTTGAAATCAGTGGATTAAAGAACGTAGAGGTTGTACAGGAAGGGGTTAAGATAAAAACAAACAACGGCTCTGCTAAGATTTCTGTTAAGGGTGACCTTGTCAGAGATTATGAGAATAAATTCGAAGGCACAGCAATGAAAAAGTTCATGAGGTCCGCTTATGAAAAATGGATTATAACCTCAAGAATAAAACAGTTTGAAGACAAGATTGCAGAAGATTGTGACGAATTTCTTGGGCAAGCGAAAGCATATTTGGACTTGGAAGGAAAAAGATAATTCCAA
Source organism: Candidatus Pacearchaeota archaeon (assembly GCA_046706965.1). GTDB lineage: Archaea > Nanobdellota > Nanobdellia > Pacearchaeales > GW2011-AR1 > ASMP01. The sequence continues at coordinate 2,410 of JBJKOX010000027.1, read as the reverse complement.
AGACATCACCGAAATCCTTAAATATAAAATTCTTTTTGAAATTGAATGAAAAAGGAGCTAGTGTTTCTGAGTTTTTTTGTATTAACTTTAGTTGTTGTTCTTTCCGTAAATGCTTCTGCAGTCAGCCTTAATATTGTAAAAACTAGCAGCAATGAAGTCCTTGTCTCTGGCCTTGGAAAGCCAGTTACTTTCAATTTCCAAATGACAAACACAGGACCTTCTGGTACATTCAGTTTTTATAACCTCGTTGGATTCAGCATAAGTCCCGATAAAGTTTCCATTGATAGTGGCGAAACGAAAAATGTAACTCTTGAGGCGCTACCTCTTTCAAACCTCACCCAAACAGGATACTATACTTTCCCTTACTACATAAAATCCAGCGATGGGACACAGGAACAGGAAAACCTTACATTCAAGATAATTAATATGGCTGATGCATTTCAAGTGAGCGCGAGCAACATAGACCCTGAGTCAAAATACATAAGTGTTTTCCTAAAGAACCGTGAGAATTTTGATTTCGGAAAAGTCAGTGTGGATTTCTCATCACCTTTTTTCACAGACACAGAGAACTTTGACCTTGGACCGTATGGATCAAGAAACTTCACAATACCTCTTAACGATAACTTCACAGGGCTCACTGCAGGATTCTACACCCTTAATACGGCAGTAACTTCTGATGGCAAAACGGCAACTTCTCAAAGTACTATAGACTTTTTAGAGAAGAATATAGTAACAACTACAACAGAGCATTTCGGATTGTTCATCAACACAAATGTGATAGATAAGAAAAATAAAGGAAATACTTATCAGGATGTTCAGGTAGTCATAAAGAAAAATATAATTTCAAGGCTTTTCACCAGCTTTAATCCCAGTCCTGATAACGTAGAAAGAAAAGGTTTTGATGTTTACTATAGCTGGGTAGGACAGGTGGGCCCAGGAGATTCTCTCACCATAACTGTTAAGACTAATTGGTTCTTTCCTGTGCTTATTGTCATACTCCTTGTGCTGGTTGTAATATTGGCGAAACAATACTCAGGCACAAATATCTCTCTGAATAAAAAGGTTTCATTTGTAAGGGCAAAGGGAGGAGAGTTTGCGCTAAAGGTATCTGTTTTTGTCACAGCAAAGAAATTCGTTGAGCGCGTAAACGTGGTGGATAGATTGCCCCCTCTCGTAAAAATTTATGAGAGATTTGGAGGAGAAAAGCCTTCTAAGATTGACACAAAGAACAGAAGAGTAGAGTGGAATTTTGAAAGCCTGAACCCTGGAGAAGTTCGTGTTCTTTCTTATATTATTTATTCAAAGGTAGGGGTTATGGGTAAGTTTGCTCTTCCATCTGCTACGGCAATCTTTGAACGCAATGGGCAGATAAAGGAAGAGGAATCCAACCAGGCTTTCTTCGTTGCAGAGCAAAGGGATGAAGATATAAAAGAAGAATAATTCTCAAAGATAAGACTTAAATAACCAAAAAATAGTAATTTTATATCCCTCCGTAGCTTAGTGGTTAAAGCGCCTGGCTGTAGATAACTAGGGTGGAGATTCCTATAAGGAAAACAGTGAAACCTGATAAGCCGGCCTCGGGATAACAGTACCCGGGAGATCCCCAGTTCGAGTCTGGGCGGAGGGATTTTATACTAAACCCCAATAATCCTTAAATACTTCTTAGGTCTAATTTTATTAATGGAACAAAAGAGGAAAGTTGAGATTATAATTGCAATAGTATTTGTTGCGTTACTGGTTTCTATTTCTGTTTTGGTTGTGGGTATATCTAATCAAGGTCAGAGGACAACAATCACTAACTCATATAATACTTACAATTACAATACTTTCAACCAAGTGCAAGTTCCCGCATCCTCCCCCACCATCTACTACCCAAGCAGGAATATTCTTTATGAGAATTATTACCAAATTACCTCAAAAAATAATATTTATCTCGATTATGATAATTCTGGAAGTATTAGTAGGCAGACAAGCATATTAGGAACTAGTATATATAACTACAAGGTAAATGTAAAAAACAATGCCTATATTGGAGGGTATTTCAAGGTCACCTTTTACTTTACAGATCATTATGGACAGAAAACCTCTTATCCTATAACAAAGTACATCCCTGCTCGTTCGGATTCTGATTTTGTTTTTAAAGACATAACCAATCAGTACAAGTACTCTACATGGAGCTATTCCATAGATTCTATGACAAAAGTCCCTAACTAATCAAATATCTTCTTTTCCACGAAAATATTTAAAAACCCTTTATCTCTTAGAGAGGGAACAAAAAACGAGGCGATTATATGAAAGATTTCGACTTCGATGATGAAGACGAGTCCGGGCAGCTAGATGAAGATGATGATTTTGAGGAAAAGCTCGACGGACTTGAACTTGATTGGTAAAACACTTTTCTTTATTTAAT
>JBJKOX010000026.1:0-8957 GCA_046706965.1 Candidatus Pacearchaeota archaeon | reverse complement strand
TTACAAGACGCTTCAACTCAACGTCATTTAGCTCGATTACGTTTATATATCGCTTGTTAATATGTTCAATGCCTGCTTCCCTAAGAAGTTCTACTGCCCCTTCTGAATTTCCCGTGACTCCTGGAATATAAGGTTGTGAACAGTATTCTAATGCCCTGTTTAATGGTCTCGTAGCAGGATATATCATTAACCCCTGTTTCTTTGTGACTTCATTTCCCGAAATTGCACCTTCAAGATCCTCAATTTCATTGTCCATCAAATCCCCAATCATTCCTAAAACCGCAAGTTTTGCAAACTCCTGATTTCTAGGATCTATCCTTTTACAAAAAAGATACACTAGACCGGCTGAACTAATCTTCTCATTACCATTTAGGTGCGGATTAAGCATTATTACGTTTTTAGGCAAGTCTGATACGAGTTCGTGATGATCAATTATGAAAACATCCCTTAGGTCTGCGTTAATGATATGATCTATACTCCCAGAAGCTAGATCAAGGAAAAAAACTATTTTATCTTTAGGTATTCTATGAATGAAATCTTCATTGAGTGATTTTACAATTTTAACAGAGAATTTTTTGTCTAATTTTTTTAAAGTCTGTGTCATTATTGCTGCAGAGGTTATCCCATCTGTGTCAAAATGGCTTACCACAAAAATTTCCTTGTTCTCTGAATGCTCAAGAAACTTTGTGACAAAATTCTTTATGCTTTCATTTAAAGATTCCTCTTTTATCATTTGAACTTATCGAAAAATTATTTTAATGGGATACTATGATATTTTTTTATCCTTCTGACTTCCGCAAAAATTCTTGTTTTTTCTCTTAATGCTTTTTTATCCTGTTTGTTCTTTTCTACATGGGCATTTATTTTCTCAAGCTTATCTTCCATATTTTTCATATCTGGACTTTTGTAAATGTTTTTCTCTTTTAGTACTTTAGATATCTTTTTTCCATAATCAGAGGGATGAATTCCTTCTTTCCTAAGAGCCTCACCAATTTTCTCACTGGTAAGTCCTTTCTTACCTAGTTCAAACACTTTATTTTCGAAGTCCGCCGATGTCAATTTATCAGCCTTTACCTTTCTTGTTTTTTCTTCATGTTCTTCTGACATGTTATTTAGTAAAATGGCTCATTTTTAAACTTTGCGCGGCGCTTTTCTATGAAAGATAAGCCTCAACTATAATTTTTTTGATTCAATAAAAAGGTAAAAGATTTAAAGGAAGAAATCCTAACTCCTTCATGGGGAAGATAATAGGTGTTGTGAGTCTAAAAGGGGGCGTCGGAAAGACCACTACAGTGGTTTCGCTTGGGGCCGCATTATCTGATTTGGGAAAGAAAGTGCTCCTAATTGATGGTAATTTAAGCTCACCTAGTTTAGGTTTACATCTTAATGTTGTTGATCCCGAGAAAACATTACATGATGTACTTAATAGGGAAACTAATGCAAAAGACGCAATCTATAAACTTGAGGGTATTGATATAATTCCTGCATCTATCTTCTGGAGAAAGAATGTTAATCCTTTAGCATTGAAAGACCGTATAAAGCCTCTCAGAACAAAATATGATGTTATCATCTTAGACTCTAGCCCAAGTCTTGATGAGGAAACACTTGCAGTCATGCTAGCTGCAGATGAGGTTTTGGTGGTTACTACTCCCGACCATCCTACCCTAAGCGCATCCCTAAAAGCTGCAAGGCTCGCGAAACAGAGGGGCACACCCATATCAGGCATAATTATCAATAGGGCTTACAATAAGGATTTTGAGATATCTCTCCCTGATATAGAAGAAACTCTTGATATCCCTGTGCTTGCAGTAATACCTCATGACCTGAATGTTCTTCGGGCTCTTTCTGAGATGGAACCTTATACTCGTTATAAATCTAAGGCTGCAGGAAGCACTGAATTCAAAAAGCTCGCTGCAGTTCTAGTTGGCGAGAAATACAAGTCATGGAGACCTTCGGATTTGTTCAAGAAAATAACTCCTAACCGTCCAGAAATAAACCGAGAACTGTTTTATGAAGAGTTTTTCGGGTGAATAGTTCTATAAAGATTTTAGAAAAGATTTTAAAATAAATTTGTGCTATGGATGAGTATCTAATTAGGGTAAAGCCCCCTAGTTCAGTGGTCAAGAATTCAAGGTTTTGGACCTTGAGACCCAGGTTCGAATCCTGGGGGGGCTATTTATTTTTCAAGGATTTCCACTTTACCGTCTTCTACAAGAATTTTTGCAATCTCTTTTGGAATGTTTGCCACCTGGCCCTTTTCAAAGGGGCCTATCTTATTTCCTTCTGTATCAAAAAATTCACCAGTATCTTCTAAGAAAGATATGAGTTCATTTTTACTTTCCCCCTTTTTCTCTCCATTAAGTAGCTCCCCTACTCTTTTATCAGAAGCCTCAATATTTTTCATAAGTTCCTCAAATAACTCTTTTTCAAAATTAAACATATTATCAAAATCTTGCTTAGATATACCTGTCTCTGCAGCTATAAGTACTAGATTCAGAATTTTCTTTCTTCTACGGGTCATAAGCTCCTTAAATATGGTGGTGGCATTTTCGAGCTGTTTTTTGGTCTTTGCAATCATATCTGAGAAATCCTCATCCTCTTTTGATGCCAATTCGCGTTTGTCTCTTAAGTATTCTGCAACATCTGGAACGAAATTTTTGGAAAGGGCTTGAAGCTGATCAGAATAACGTTCTTTTCTAGCTGCCTCATAGAGGTCATTGTAAGTTATCATAGAAATAGAAAAAGTTAGGAGTTTTTAACAATTGCTGTATTAAAGAATCATTTATCCCTTGAGACGGAATCTAGATGATATAATACACATTTACCCTCATCGCTCCAGCTTTGGCAGTTATAAAAATAATAACGCCTCCCTCCGTTTGTGATGATAGTTATTTCGGGGTCTACAATTCCATTATAAACTGTAGCGCGTGAAGGTGTAAGTGAATCTCTGACAGATTGTAATTTTAACCTATATGCCTGATTGCCTCTGACTGATTCTATTGTCACGCCGATAGAAATTCCTAGAATAAATGCAAGAGTTTTTCCCGGCTTTCCCATTTACCCAGGATATTTTTTTACCTTATAAGGATTTGTGTAAATTCAATAATCTTTTTGGCCTCATTTCAAGAATCCTACTTTTCCCAGGATATCTTTTCCATCAAAGCGTCCAAGTGAACCTTGCTTTGCAGTTTTTTCACAGAATTTTACCCCTTTGGGGTTTTCAATCTCTTCCACCTTTTCTTCAATTTTTATTTCATCTTTGTGGCGTTTTAAGAACCCTGAAATCTTGAATTCCTCTTTCGCTTTTGGGATTGACTGGTTGTAGAACATTACAGGTACAGGATCTGCACTATGCGCTTTCATCTTACAAGGGGTTGAGTGATCTGCAGTTACCACGACCTTTATCCCATTTGGAGGCGCGAACTTTCTTAGGAATTTGAAAAAAGTTTTATCTATATATTCTAGCATATTCTTTTTTACTAAAGGTTTGTTATCATGCCCAGGTATGTCTGTTTCCTTTAACTGAACATAAAAATAATCAAATTTTTTCTTATTTTTTTTGAGTGCCTTTTCAGATTTGCTGCATGCTTTTTTTAGCCCCTCCCAAAGATTTACGTAAGAATCCAGTCCTTTGAGTGCAGGATATTCAAAGGATACCACTTTCATTCCTGACGTTTTTGCAAAGCCCCTTTCCATGGGCATATATGCTAATGAAAGCCATTTTTTGTAGAATTTAAGCTTTGGTACTTCTGCCCCTGCCCCCCTCATAAGTAAAAAATTTGCGGGCAATAACCCCTTTTTACGTCTTTCTTCATTTATTGGGTGTTTATCTAGTACTTCAAAAACTTTTTCTGCAAATTCGTTAAGTATATTTACCGTATACTGTGCATTTTCATCCTCATCATCCTCTGGCCTAAACATTCCTATTTTTGTGGCTGCGGTGGCATTGTTCTTTGAATATGTTGAATCATTACCTGTTATGTTATCTGAGAATCCTCCTCGTAAGACTAAGACTCCCCTGTGTTGTACTGTAGGTTTGAAAACAAATTTGCAGGGGAGTTCTATTTTGTTTACTGTTTTTGCAAGAATTTCTGCTTCCCCTGTTGTTAGAGTTCTTCCGGCACGCCTGTCTATTATGTTTCCTGATTTGTAGTTATCTATTGTGGCAAAGTTAGTTCTTAATGCTAAATCTCCTCGTGTTAATTTTATATCTGTGCCTCTAGCTTCAAGCTGTCCACGAGTACTATCTATAAGGTCATTTCCAAAAATAGATATTATAGCTTCATCTGATTGTGGGACAAACCCTGGCTTCACAGAATCCATTATCCCCATTTCGCCTCTTGTGGCTAGGAAGTCTAAATTAGGCATATTAGCCGCTTCTAAAGGCGTCTTTCCTCCTAGTTGTTTACAAGGCAAATCAGCTGCACCATCTAAAATCACCAAAATTCCTTTCATATTAATCACCTATTGTTCTAAAAAACAAGGGCTTTATAAAAATTTATATGTTTCTCAGTGTAGTTAACGTTAACATTATAAATATATAATAATTCTCTAACATATGTTCAAATTTTTAAAGGAAAAACTCTCTGGATGGGCTAAAAAAGTCTCAAAGGAAGCCGAACCTATAGAGACGGAGAAAACAAAAGATGAGGAAACTGTAAAGGAAATACCTCTTCCTAAAAAATTCAACACAGGCCTACAAGGATATGAGCCTGATTTAGATAAAATTAAAGAGATTGAAAAAAAATTAGAGGTGAAACCCTCTCCAGGTACGAAATCCTTTTTCAAAAAAGTAACTTCAAAAATAACTCGTGTTAAAATATCTGAAGAAGAGTTTGATATTTATGCAGAAGATTTGAAAATGCTCCTTTTAGAGAATAATGTGGCTTATGAAGTCGCAGACAGAATTATTGAAGAATTAAAAGAAAAAATTCTTGGAAAAGAACTATTAAAGAAAGAGGTTGAGTCTGAGATTCGCGATGCATTAAAAGAGGTAATTGAGGGAATTCTCATAGAACCTTTTTCTATATTTGACCGAATAAATACAAAGAGTACTGATCAAACGAAAGAGCCCTATGTAATTTTGTTCTGCGGGGTTAATGGGACTGGAAAAACCACCACTATTGCAAAAGTTGCATCTTACTTAAAAAGTAAAAATATCTCATGTGTCATAGCTGCTGCAGATACATTTAGGGCTGCTAGCATAGAACAGTTAGAACATCATGGGGAGCGAATTGGGGTAAAAGTTATTGCCCAACAATATGGTGCAGATCCTGCTGCAGTGGGATTTGATGCAATAAGTTATGCGAAAAAAAACATTATAAAATGCGTGCTTATAGATACTGCAGGTAGGATGCATACAGCAAAAAATCTTTTGAAAGAAATGGAAAAGATAGTTAGGGTATGTAAGCCTGATCTTAAGTTATTTATCGGAGAAAGTATAACCGGAAATGATGCTATAGAACAGGCGAGAAGCTTTGATTGGGCTATTGGGATAGATGGGATAATCTTGACGAAAGCAGACGTGGATGAAAAAGGAGGCACAGCACTCTCTTTGGGATATGTAACAAAAAAGCCAATTTTGTTTTTAGGAACAGGCCAAGAGTATAAAAATATAGAAGTTTTTGACAAAAAGAAATTTGTAAAAGAGCTAGGCCTATAAATCAAAAAGATTCAAAAAATTTAAATCACCTAAATTTTATCTGCACTTACAGTGTTTGCTGCACATTCCACATTTTTTGCATGTGGCCTTTGCATTGCATTTTTTGCATTTGCTGTTCATATAAGAATTAAAAAAGATCTATATTTAAGTCTTAGGAATTTTGAATATCAGAAAGTGAGGTACTTATTAGCGAAATCCCCTATGATGGGAATGTTTTTTTGTTTCATATTCACTGCATTAATGAGCCCTATTATCCAAAGAACAAAAAGAATTAATTCTGCAATTATATACACAAAATAAAGTAGCCCAAAAGTTACTACAATTATTATATTAAGTAGGATACCTAAAATAATACTCACTATCATTAGGTTAAGGGCTTGTTTAACATGAAATTTTGCAATCTTACTCTTTCTAACGTTTTCATCTACAAAATACCAAATAATCCCTACAAGAAAATAACTTAATATGGAAACTGCTTTTTCATTCTCTTTTCTAACCATATAATATAGACCGTTCTATAACTTATAAATCCTACCAAAACTTTAATAATCCTCTATAGACTTTATAAAACATGTTAGAAAAATTAGGAGATGTCTTAAGAAGGGCAACCGATAAAGTGACTAATGCCATCTTTTTAGACAAAAACCTGGTTGAATCCATAATAAGGGACCTCCAACGTGCATTAATTGAAGCTGATGTTAGTATTCCTTTGGTTAAGGAGCTTTCTGACAAGGTCAGAAAGGCAGCTTTCGATGAAAGGATAAAAGGAATAGAAAAAAAGGAACACCTGATAAAAGTGCTTCATGATGAACTTCTAAAAATTTTAGGGGAGCATAAAGAGCTTAAGCTTTTACCTGGAAAAAAACAGAATAGAATTATGCTTCTAGGACTTTACGGTTCAGGTAAAACTACAACCACTGCAAAAATTGGAAATTACTATTCAAAAAGAGGCCATAAGGTGGCTGTAGTGGGTCTTGATGTTCATAGGCCTGCAGCATCAGAACAATTAAAACAGTTGTCTGAAAAACATAAACTTCACTGTTTTATTGATTTGAAAGAGAAGGATCCTGCTCAAATATGGAGAAAACTCGAAAAAAAAGGCGCTTTGAAAGAATTTGATGTAGTCGTAATTGATACTGCTGGACGTCATACTCTTGATAAGGAACTTATTAGCGAGATAAAAAATCTTGACAAAACAATAAATCCTACAGAAACTATTCTGGTCTTCCCTGCAGATATTGGTCAAGCTGCTAAACGATTAGCAAAAGAATTTTTGGATGCTGTAAAAATATCAGGAGTAATAATCACCAGGATGGATTCTAGTGCTAAAGGAGGTGGTGCACTTACTGCCTGCGCAGAAACAAAAGCATCTGTTTATTTTATAACAACTGGTGAAAAAATTAATGATATAGAGACATTTAATCCTGAAACTTTTCTTTCTCGCTTGCTAGGTATGGGAGATCTTCAAACCCTTATAGAAAAAGTTCGTTCTGCAACAGATGAGAAAAAACAAGCGGGAATGCAAAAAAGGTTAGAGGAAGGGAAAGGTTTGACCCTTGAGGATGTTATTGAACAAGTAAAATCAATGAATTCATTGGGGGGTCTTGATAAGATAAAGTCAATGATTCCTGGTTTTTCAGGGATGAAAGCACATATTCCTGATGATGTACTTGAGAATCAAGAAGCAAAGATTGCAAAATGGGAGCACATAGTGAAATCCATGACACCTAATGAGCGTGCAAACCCCGAAATCCTCGAGAAGCAAACCTCAAGAATAGGCAGGGTGGCTAGAGGGGCAGGAGCAAACACGAGTGATGTACGTGCGCTCCTTAAACAATATAAATTACTCAATGAAATGATGAAATCTTCAGCAGGAGATATGTCTCAAGGACTAAATCAAAGGCAAATGCAGAAATTAGCCAAAAAATTCGGTAAGATGAAAAAAATGAGATTTTAGGACTTCCTAAAATTTAAAAATGAAATTTCCTTTCACATGAAATGAAGTACAAGTATCAAATTCTCCTAATTATTTCTATAATTGCGCTTGTAGCTTCGGTAATGCTTTCTTTTTCTCAGACTGAGCACCTCTTTTGTGCAACAGGAGGGGGATGCGATATAGTTCATGCCTCACCCTATAATTATACTTTTGGGATCCAGAATAGTTATTATGGAATAGCAATATTCCTTGTCCTTTCTATCCTCATTTTTTCTCAGCTAATAAGGCCTAGTATCACAAAGAAGAAGACGATAAACATTGCAATAGTGATAGGGTCTATAATAGTTGCCTATTTCCTTTGTATACAAGCATTTGTACTCCGCGCATGGTGCAGGTATTGTCTTATTGTAGATACAAGTATGATGATTGCATTTATCATAACGTTAATAGGCTGGAGAGATTAATGACACAAAAAGTCATTCAACAAGGTGCCGAGGCTAAGATAATTCTGGATGAGGGCCAAGGTGGAAAATTTATAATAAAAGACAGGATAAGAAAAGCCTATAGGATCTCAGAACTAGATAAAAAAATCCGGGTTAGGCGAACGCGTTCAGAAACCAAATTGTTGGAAAAAGCATCTAAGATAATAAATGCGCCTGCCCCAATAGTCAAGAGAAAAGATAAAAATGCAACCAAGATAGTAATGCCCTTTATTAAAGGTATTAAACTTTCAGAATATCTTGATAAACTCCCCTCTACAAAACAAAAAAAGATTTGCAAGGTGATAGGTGAAAATATAGCAAAACTGCATGATGTTGACATTATACATGGAGATTTAACAACGAGTAATATGATTCTTGATAAAGAAGAAGTTTTCTTCATAGATTTTGGATTAGGGTTCTACAGCAAAAAAATTGAAGACAAGGCCGTAGATTTACATTTATTGCGTCAGGCCCTAGAAGCCAAATTTCTTAAATGGCAACCTCTTTTTGGATCTGTTTTGGATGGATATGCAAGGTCTAAAGATCACACAAAAATTTTTGAACAATTAAAAAAAGTTGAAGCTCGGGGAAGATACAAAGAAAGTTATTAAGGATTACTTTTAAATTAAACTCCTATAGATTTTTGGTATACTATTTCTGCATTATTAGCCAGTCTGGTATATTCTTCTTTAGGTATTTCTCCTTTTTTAAATAGATCATTAAGCTCTCTAAGCTTCGCATTACGTATTCTTAACGCATTTATGCCTTCAGAAGTCTTTGGATTTACAACATTTTTTTTATTTCTAAAGATTATCATCATTATAACCAATAATGCTACAAAAGAGATTATGCCTGCAACAATACCTATGAAATAGGT
>JBJKOX010000025.1:0-3691 GCA_046706965.1 Candidatus Pacearchaeota archaeon | reverse complement strand
TTCCGCCAAGAGCCCCGATAACTCCACCTGTAATTGGTGCCCCTCCAGATGTTGTTGTTGAGGTGTTTCCTGTCGTGTTAGTACCGGTCTGGTTTGAGGTTGTACATAGCTGTGTTGTTGCTGGCTCAGCGCTTGTTGGCTTACAGTATCCTGCAGGGTAACTGCATGTCCTTGTCTGTATCCCGTTTACACATGTGCTGAATGCAGTACAGTTCCACTGTGTGACGCAGACACTTCCGCCTCCGCCACCGCCTCCTCCTCCGCTTGAAGGTGGCGTGATCACTGGTATTGAAACAAGGAAAGTGGAGCTTGCATTAGCAGTGTTTCCAAGGGTGTCGTTTGAGAATGCGTTTATAGTATAGTTTCCGTCGGGAAGTGTTTGGTACGCTATTGAGTTTGAGTTGCATGTTAATGCAGTGTCGTTGACTACTGTTCCTTTTGAATTGGTTATGTTGTAGAAACAGCTTGTTGTTGCAGGTTTTGAAGCCGATGAGTTTGCTTTAAGAACAAAATTTATTACAGTGTAGAAATCGCAGTGCTGGAAAGGGGCGCATGCGACAAGAGAGTTGCTGAGAGTTTCATTCTCAAACCCTGTGTGTGAAGCTGTTGCTTGTGCGCTTAGCATTGGTGGGAAAGAGATGTTTATCGACACGTTTGAACTCTTTACTGTGCCGTTTGGCGCATTTATCGTGATTGTCCTGTCGCAGGAGCTTGAGTTGAAGTTAAGTAGGTATGATCCGTGAGAATCTGTAATTGTTGTGTTTGAAACTGTTCCACATGTCGCGGTTACTGATGCGTTGCTCAGTGTGGTGCTTGTCGTAGTATTATATACTGTGCCTTCAATCTGTATTGTTGCAGCGCTCGCAAACGCAATTATGAATAAAGCTAGAACCGTTACAAAGACCAGTGTGGTTGTTGTTTTTCCCATCCTTAATGTTATCTCTTCTTCCCGGGTAGGTTTCCAACTCGTTTATTCTTTATAAAGTTTGTTGTTCTTCAGAGTGATACTCTTTCTCCTTTGCTTGAGATATACAAATCGCCCAAAAGGCCTTCAGAGAGAAGTTCATCCAGTTTAAGGTCAAGGGATATCGCTGAGTCGTTTTTCCCTACAACGTCTACTGCCGCTTTCAGCATCCTTGATTCTATCACATCCGGAAGATATGCTTCCCAGACTTCTCTCGCCCTTCCCGGGTTGTCGTAGTTGTTAAAGTTTAGATCCATGGTTTTTCAATAAATTCTCTATTTAAAAAATTAATTATGATCGAAATTTTTAAAAACTACTCGTTTCTTGTGAAATCATGGGTTTGATAGAATACGATGATATAAATCTGCAGCGCTCTCCGGAAATAGAGATTATCTTCTACCATGCTTTGCTGAGCGTAGGAGGCCTTAAGTTCCAGGAAGACGCCAAGGAAGAGCGTTCAAGATCTGATAACGCGCATTGGCCTGTAAGCATGTATCACGGGCTCAAGGCCTGGCAGGCGGAAAAAAGGTATGAAATTTCAAGGTCATATGTGAATGAGATGCTAGACGGCGAAGATGATTTGTCAAGGGCGCTCACTTTGAGATTTTTAGACCAAGTGGAAAATATGGGTAGCGAAATCCCTCCCGAAATTCTTGAAAAGATGGCAAGGCTTCCCCGAACCGACATGGGAGGGTTGGCAGAACTTACTAGGGAATATCTTGCTGGTCCTGGTTATTAGTTTTGTTACAAAGAAGCCCCTTAAGAAAGCTTTAAAAATATATTTCGTTTAGGTGAATTCATGGCGAGAAGTAACAAGCGTCTTCAAGGCATTGGGGGGTGGCTTCTGGCTTATGTTATTGTCCTTTCTATTGGCGTGGTTATTTCTCTCATTGCGCTTTTTTGGCAAAGGGCATGGATCCAAAATGACACTTTTGGATATATTTTTTCCTGGGTACTTCCTAACTTCTTGTTTAGTATATGCATAATAATCCTCATCTTCTCAAGAGAAAAGAGATCTGTGAACTGGATAATTGGTTTTGTCTGGGCAAATTTAGTTTTCCTCTCGATAGGTTTTTTGGGATTGATTGAAGGCATTTTGCCCGCTACCCCTCATCCTCTCAGTACCTATTTGTGGATGCTTGCTGGAGTTGCTGCAGCCATAGGGACTACTTTTTACTTCAAGAAATCTGAAAGAGTGAAGAACACTTTCGTTAAGGTAAAGAAATAATCATTCATATTGAACTAATAAGGCAATCTGCTTTTTCTCAGATAATTTATTCCGCCGGCGAGGACTAAAATTCCTCCTGCCAGGATTATCCAGTTCTCGATTGAGCTGATAAAGCCAATATTTATGAAATTGAAGGAAAAATTTATCAGAAGCAAGCCCACTATAAGATAAAGAAAGAATCCTATTAATGCCCCTTTTCCCATATTTTTATATGTAAAAATCTGTTTAAATACTTATCATTTTAATGGTTCTGTCAAATCATCGGTTGGTAAATCTTGGAAACAAAATTTAAAAGTTAGAAAATCTTAATCAATTTTAATGAGGCATTAAGGGTAAGATAATTTTCCTTCTGAGATCTTTGCGGCAGGATTTATTTCATGCTCTTCTTTTTTTGGGGGTATGATATGGAAAACTTTTTTTCCTTTTGAAACCAATGCGTCTGATACGAGAAACCTGTGGCATTTCCATGGGACTGCTTCTGAACAAATTATTACCGATTTCTTTTTTGAAAGCCTGACAAGCTCTTTGATGCCTTCTTCAAAATCTTCTGTTTGCATGTAATCCGCGTAGGCTCTGAAAGATTTGTTTTTCCAGTAATTGTTTATCGAATTTTTTTGGAGTTTTCTCAGGCCTCCCAGTGATTTAAGATGTATATAGGAAAGTCCTTCTTTCTTTAGGGATTTTTCAAGGTTTTCTTTATTGAACCAAGGAAATCTGTTTGATCCGGGAAGGCTGCGAATGTCAATGACTTGTTCAATTCCATATTCCTTGAGAATTTCAATAAACTTTTCCAAAGGAAGAGTTGAATGTCCGAGCGTGTAAATCATAAAAACCGCAGAATTTGTATGTTTAAATTTTTTTATATCGAATTAACCCAGAAATGCACGTCGATTCGTTAGGATTTTCACCCCAATCAGAAAAATTTATAAATCAACTAAAGTTACATATATTTGTAAGGTTGGTTAATTAAATGATACCGTTGATTTTGAGGCTGAAGAAATCCTCCCATCGAGAGATTGCAAAGAGCCAGGATATCATAGTGGAGACTCTTTATGAAGTTTTCAGGGATGCGGTAATTCACGGAGGGACTGCAATATGGAGATGTTATGGAGGGAAAAGATTCTCTGAGGATATTGATGTTTACATGAAGAGGGATATGAAGAAGATAGGTCTTTTTTTCAAGGCTCTCGAGAGAAAAGGATTCAGGATCAAGAAAAAAAAGGTTTCAGAGAAAAGCATTTATTCAGACCTGGAAATAGGGAGGACTCATGTGAGATTTGAAGCATCCTTCAGGAAAGTAAAGGGGAGCCTTCATGAATATGAGACTGTTGAAGGGAATTTTATCTCTGTTTACACCCTGACTGAAGATGAATTTGTAAATGAAAAGGTCTTGGCATATCTCGGAAGATTAAAGGTAAGGGATCTTTATGATATCTTCTTTTTGCTTCACTCTATTAAGCATATCTTCTCGGTAAAGAAAGATCTTTCTTTGCTTGTCA
>JBJKOX010000024.1:0-29601 GCA_046706965.1 Candidatus Pacearchaeota archaeon | reverse complement strand
GTTAAAGAGTCTATAATCATTAGTTTTATGGGTTCTCCCTCCTTTATCATTTCAGAAACTTTATCCAATAGTAATATTTGATGGTCTGAGTTAAATGCTCTGGCGACAAAAATATTTTTCAAGACCTTTTCAGGATTGGCCCCAAGGCTTTCAGCAATTTGTTTTATTCTAGATGGCCTAAACGTCCCCTCAGTGTCAATAAAAACACACTTACCATTTGCGCCACCCTGTTCTGTAGGCAGTTGGACATTCACTGCGAGCGTTGACCCTACCTGGGTCTTACCGCTGCCAAATGCACCGAAAACTTCTGTAATCGCCCTACTTTCCAACCCTTTTCCCCCCAGGAGACCATCAAAATTTTTACTTCCGGTAGTAATATAATTCACACTCTCACGCTTCTTTGCATACTCGGTGCCTTCTACAAACCCTAAGTCAAGCATTTTCCTCGCAGCCTGGATAGCCTTCCTAGCAACAGCGGCACTTACGCCAGAGGCCTCTGATAAAGCAGCAGGAGTCATGACAGCAACACTCATTAAATCATAAATTCCAGCATTCTCAAGTTTAGAAGAAACTGCAGGCCCAATACCTGGCAGGTCAGTTAGTTGAGGCTCTTTTTCCTCATCCTTAGATTTTTTCAGGGGTTTTTTATCATCAGAAACGGCATCCTTAATCTCTTTGATCTCCTCGCTTTTTATTGCCATACAAAATCAAACTTGCCTTTCTTTATAAAGATTCTTCGTCTGCAACATATATTTGTAAAAATAGCTTAATTTTTCTCCATTTGAGAGATTACATTATCTAATTCCACGTCTTTCACATTTTCAACAATAAGTTCTTCATTATTGAAGTAAGAATTTGTCCTAATGCTCCCAGAGAAAATCATTTCTTTCCCAAGCAGGTCCTCTTTCTGTAAGGAAAGTTTGTCTGGATCATCTAGTGCAGTAAGTCCCACCTTAATAACCATGTCATGAAACAATACCGCTCTTATTGTATCTGTTCCATCGTCAAGAACGATATTAGTCACCGCCCTTTTTTCAGGTGCAACTTTTCCATGTTCACCACAGACAAAGTCCTCTCCTTCGGAGGTAACTTTCTTCTTACATTGAGAGCAAACATAAAAAAACCTAGGGTCGAAGGCCTGAACAATGATTGCCCTTGCACCAGTATTTTCTCCCTTGTGGAACTCTGAAATCTACTTCTCATGAAAAACCTTGTCTTTAACGACATTATCTATTTTCTCCTCGCTGGGCTTTAGTCCTGAAAAACTTCCAAGGTGCAGCTCACTATCTCTCATAGTAGCATTGGAAATCTCAACTACACTACCAACACCTATCTTCCCTGATTCTATCATGGATATAAGATTGGTATCCCAAAGAACAACCCGTATATTTGAGGAATTGTCGGCCATCCAAAAATTCACGACTTTGCTTTCTTCACCCTTTTTAGTTGTAAAAGATCTTATAGGGGAAAGGTTGATTATTTTTCCAACAACACTAACATTCCTCATACCTGGAAGAAGTTCGTCTATCTTTAGGGTCTCATTATCAAAGGTTACGCCGAGTTCTGCAGCAATAACTTGTGCTGCACCTTCCTTGCTGATCAATCCTGAAAGCTTAGCTCTTTTCGCTGCAATCCTATCTTCAAGATCATTAACTCCTACTCCGGATACTCTTGAAATTTTGTTAAGAATTCTTTCATAATTTCCATTGCCGTTGGCCATCCAAAGACAAAAAATCCTTCATTTTTAAGTATTATTGTTAATTTTTACAGGATAAAATCAACCTATGGCTCTTCTTATATCTAAAAGTTCAACAGAATTAACATTATCTATCCCCCTCAGATTATCTTCAAGTTTTTCTAACTCCTTTTCCTCGGGCCATCCAAACATCACAATAATTGCCTTAAGACCAAATGCGATAGGTTGTACTTCAAATTGAGGATTCTTGACTCCTTCAGGTTCAAGGATATTTCCCACATCTAACTTAATATTCTCTATATCTACATCAGGAGACGAAGGCATAATCTTTATTTTAACTGCTGCGACACCCATTAGATTATTCTAATAAAAGTGGTTTATAAAACATTCGGAAAGAATTTAAACAAAAACAAACTTGATATAACCATGGAAGAATATACATTCCCTCAAAAGAGGAATAAGGGTAAGAATAAAAGACGCGAAAATAAAAAGCACCCCTATCGAAAAGGAGGGAGCAAAAGGTCAAGAGATAAAAAAAGGTAGGGATTTATATGAAAGTCTAAAAAAGAAATCCATTTAAACCAAAAAATTTTCTTACTTAAATGATAGAGGTGGTTTTCCTTACAGCTCTTGCAGTAGTATGGATCTCTGCAGCAGTATTCCAAGACATAAAAACCCATGAGATTGCCAACTGGATAAGTTTCTCATTAATTGTCTTCGCATTAGGATTTAGATTCTTTTATTCGTTATTCTCTGGAAACGGATTTTCTTTCTTTTATCAAGGATTAATAGGGCTTGGAATATTCTTCATACTAGGAAATCTTTTTTATTATGGGAGGCTTTTCGCAGGAGGGGACGCTAAATTAATGATTGCGTTAGGCACCATTCTCCCTCTAACAGAAAGTCTTTCAAACAACATAAAAATTTTCATAGCATTCATTGTGATCTTTTTTGCATCGGGAGCAATCTATACAATGGTTACTAGTATTGCAATCGGCCTAAAAGATATACAAAAGCTTTCAAATGAGTTTAAAAAACAAATAAGGAGAAACAAAAACAAAATAAGCCTTTCAATGTTTTTGGCTATACTCTTGGTTATTTCAGGGCTCCTAACTGATAGCCTTCTTATATGGTTAGCAATACTGGTTTTTATAATACCTTATATTTACATTTATGCTAAATCTGTAGATGAATCATCAATGATAAAATCAGTCTCACCTAGGCGATTAGAAGAGGGAGACTGGCTTTACAAAGATGTAAAGATTAAAGGTAAGACTATCAAAGCAGATTGGGGGGGCCTAACGAAAGAAGACATAAAATTATTAAAAAAGTCAAATAGAAAGATCCTTATCAGAGAAGGGATACCCTTTACACCTGTATTCTTAATAAGCTTTGTATTACTTATCTTAATGTATAGCTGGATTTTAGTGTGGAGTATTTTTTAAGGAATTCTTCTTGGAAGAATAATTTTCTCATCTTTTGAAGTTTCTCTTGTCTTAGGGGTTACGATTTTTAGTGGTTTTTTCTTTTCTGTCAATATTTTTTGCAATGAAAGGAGTTCTTCTTCATTAGCATGATACCTTTCATTGCTTTTCTCAGCATCAAGGTTCTCTTTATAGAGAGGGATAACATTAAGTATCTCATGACCAAATGCATTAGAGTTTTTTATAATAACTTCTTCAGGCTTTAGCACAGACTTAATTTTTTTAGAAACTTTTTCAGCAAGTTTAAAAACACTTTTAGGAAGTTTCTTACCTGTACTAGAGTCTAGATGTTTTAGAGGTATAATAAGAGTATGTCCTCGCTCAAGAGGATTTATCTCAAGGATTGCAATAGCATCTTTATTTTCAGCAACTTTATATGAAGGAATATCACCAGAGATGATAGAACAGAAGATACATTGGCTACTCTGATCTGAAGAAATTGTGAGATTGTTTTGCTTTAAGAAAGATTCTAGCTGTTCAGCATCCATAGATTCAATTTGTTTTAGAGCATAATCCTTTTTATCTTTAGGAAATCCCTTATCAATGTGGGAAATGAGTTGTTCCTTGACTTTTTTCACTTGCTCGGGAGTTAACATAGAAAAGAGCGTCAGAAGAAATTTTTAAATGTTATCCATTTTTTACAACAACCCTATCAAGATCATACTCTAGTAAAGGTATTACGTCTGAGGAGGGGGCATTCTCTCTGGAGTTTATAGGTAGGGCAAAACCCCATGCCCTAATTTCTGTAAAACTATGGAATCTTTCTTCTAAACCAGAGAGTTTTGATATACCAATAGGAACATTTAAGTCACATAATAGGGCTCCAGAATATGCCTCTGCAGTTACATATCCCTCATCAGAAGAGTCCCTATTGACTGCGTCAACATGATAGTTAATACCAATATAATTTCCTACATGGACTTGCTCCAAAAAATCCCTTACTTGTTCAAAATTCATTTTAAATCATAGTAATGACTACTTATGAGGGCAAGAGATAGAAGGACAATTACTTATCCCATAGGAAGCATAGTCTCCTACCTTGTAAGCATTACTTGTTGAGTTTGAAAGTTGAGCACAAGTAGCCATGAAGCTTGGATGAGTTCCATCATTAATAGTCTGATTTTCAGAACAGAAGTTATAGGTATTCCCTTCAGAACAGGCTAGATTACAGGAGGTTTTCACATTCTGGACATTGTTTGTCTTTAAGAAAGGTAAAAAAGTATTCCATCCAATAGTGAATCCTAATATTAGTATAGCTAAAATAACAACACCGAGAATTATTAATATTATCGCATTAGTGCTAAGCCCTTGACCTCTTTTACCTTGCATGTTTATCTAATGCTTGTTTTGTTTAAAAATGTTTTTGTTGGTTATTTAAGGAAGATAATATTTAACTGACAAGCCCCCATCAGAAAAATTTATGAATTTCCCACTTGAATCTTGCTGCACTGAAAAAAGATAATCTATTTCATAGTTAGTGAAGCCAAGATTCTTGTAGAGTGCAATTTTATCTGCAGTTACTGAGGCTTTCTGAATTATCCCTACAGAGTTCAGGCTATTTTTCACTGATTGAGATGAAAAGTAAAAACTAAAGATGGCCATTATACATATAGCCACAACTCCTACTACAAGAATAGTTACAGGGATATCTCCTCGTTTGTTTTTGTTTTTCATTTTGGAAACAGTACCATTTCAAGATTTTTTTCTGGAGTTAATTCTATATCCTGTATAAAGTAATAAAGTTGCGTATTTACACGATTGCCTTGTATGGTCAGATCAGGCTCTCCCCCAAAATAAACATTTTGGTTACCAGTAAAACTAGTACTGTTAATTGTTCCTAACCATATTTTACTATATTCATTTTTATAAAACCCATTAAATATACGCTGAGCAAGATTTCCATTTAGATTATTAAGATTTCCTTCTGTTTTAATTTGATTATAAATAATTTGTCCGGCAGAATCATTTGTAAGAACATAAGAAAACAATGATTTTGATGCAAGAGTGTCCACCATAGAAATTGATTGTAAATCAGGAGTTTGATCCGTATTAAATTTCGCAGATGCAATAAAAATAGATACGCCAAGTACAACAATTATCACTATCGTGGCAACAATCCATGTCACAGTTTCTCCAACCTGCCCTTTTTTATCTAACATTTTTCTCGGTTTTCCTAATAATAGAGGTTATATTTATTACATATTGGTTATTATCTTTGTCTACTGAATAAAAACTCCGTCTAAGACACACAGGTAAATTAGATCCTTGTTGTGAACAGGAGTCTTTTAAGTTTACATTTCCCTGAGCAGTCTGAAAAATTATCTTGTTTGAAGTAAAATTGATTATCGAGACATTAAGATAGTATTGGCCTTGCTGCCCCCAATTGTAAACATCTTCAGTTGTGAAATTTATTCCGCAGGTTTTCAAAAAATCTTGAGTGTTGGTTTTCAGGATGCTTTGGTTAAAATATCCCCCAGTAGAAATGCAATTAGCAATCTTATTTGTCATAGCATTTGCTTCTGCAGCCCTAATATCATAAGGATTCCCATAAAAAGACACTACCATGTAAACTATGGCGGCTGCCACTATGAAAAGTATTGCAAACCAGTACACCGAAAGTATTTGACCACCTTTCTTGTTCATTTTCATTTTGATATTATTAAAATAAGGTTTTGATTATCCATGTAATAGCGGTTGTTTACGCCATCAAAATTAATGTTATTAAAAAACGAATAAGAATATCCTCCTTTTCCCTGCAAATCTACATTCACAATATTTCCATTTATAGTCACTATTTTATTTGCGCCAACCCCATTCTTCTTAGCTGCTTGTACAGCATCAGACATACTTATATTTATAGTCATACCAGGTTGAGCATTATCAATTGCAAGTGCAACTTCCTTGGCATATTTCTCTTCCAGCGTCGCTGCACCATTAGCTTTAACAAATAAAAAAGCGATCAAAATAGAAAGGAACAAAACATTTAAAATTATAAAAATAACGTTCTCCGTTAGTATGTTTCCGCGCTTCTTGAACATTAAGGGTTTCATCTTATGATTTGGTTAAAAATTCACTACATCCCACAGCATTATAATTTTGCTGTGTGTTTTCTAGTATAACAACAGGGTAGGGGGCCCCTTTAGTATTTCCTGTAAAGGGGAGTAGATGATAAAGGTTTTTTCCATATCCTGTAAGGTAGCCTTGTTGAATTATCCCTGTTAAAATAAAATATTGTTGACTAAAGTCAAAGACATTATTAAGATAGTCTCCTGATTTAGTAAGATTTCCCAACCCATTAAGAGTATTTGTTCCATAAAGATATTGGAGATATGTTTGTGAAGAAGTCTTGGGTGTCACCCTAAGATAATTATAAAAGTCTCTATATGTAGCTCCTTTCATAGCTTTCTGAACTTTATCATCAAATGCAGTTATAGCGCAAACAGAACAAGAAGTTTGTTGGAGTGTGGATGCTGAAGCATAATCAATTTTACCTTCCCCAAATTCTGCCCAGCAATTAGACATCTCATCTGCGATAGCCTGAAAAGTCTGATTTTCTATTTTACTAGGAGGTTGTGAAGTATCTATACTTGTCTGCATTGTCTGTGAGATACTTGTACATTTATCTCCACCGGAGACGCAAAGATAGTCTGTTGTACAATCAAGTGCGCCTGAGGTAACGCTTGATTGTGCTTTCAAAACCACAGAGTTATGACAAATTTCAGAATTTGAAGTCTGCCCCAAATTCAGCCTATAAAGTAAAAAAAGTATTATCACGAAACTAGCGATAAGAATGATTATTGTCACGAGTTGCTGTGTTGTGAGCTCGCCTTTTTTTACACCACCTCCCATAAAATTCATAAAAAACCAAAGATAAGACAAATTATAAAGTTTGCTAAAAACTAAACAATACCTAAACTTTTTAACATTATGTAAAGACCGGTCAGAGCCAAGGCAAAAAACACAACCCAAATTAAGTATTTCATAAAAACATCAAGGTCCATTAATACTTATCTCCTTTTTAGTCTGATCAATTTTTAGGATTATAGGAAGATTTTTCAAATCTATTTTACCACCTGCGATGTTGAAATTTCCGGTATTTTCTAAACATACCCCGCTACTGCCACTATCACAACTATCTTTAGTATTTTGATTGCAAATACAGATACAACTTTTCCACCCTAGATTAGAGCAGGATGAAGGCAGAATACCATTAACGGTTTGAGGCCATATATCCAAAACCCATCCATCAGGATTATAAATATCTGCAGTAGTCTGTCCAGAGCTAATCTGACTTACAATGAAATTTAATGAGCTCTTAGCATAATCAAGGTTTTTTGAATCTGTAGTTTGTTGATATATTGAAAAAAGTAAGAAGGCTAGGAACCCTATACAAATAACTGCAATAATTATCTTCAGAGTTTCTTCAGCTAGTAAAAATCCTTTTTTATCTTTCATTTCAAAATAAATACTATAAGGTTTCCCGTAGAGTTCCCTCCAAGACTGCTAAAAAAATCTATCACTGAGTTTTTGAAGAAATATGCAACCCCTGCAACAACTACGACAAAGACTAAAACGCCAATTATTATTTTTATAAGCTGCCCCACAGTTAATTCTGTCATCCGCTAAGTAACCCCTTAAGTTTATCTATGAAAGATGTTCCCGTCCCTTTAAGGACAAAAAGAGTCAACATCAAAATAACAAGAACTGCCACTGCTATTAAGATCCAAGGCAAATAATCGGCAACAATTCCCCGAATATCTTCACCAATTTTCATAAATAGAAAAGAACGGAGCAATTAATAAATTTAACTAATCAAACGCCCAATCCCTGAAGGACTAAACCAGTCAGGATAAAAAGTGCGACTGTTGCTACAAAAGAGGTGATGAAGTAAAGGAGAATACCTCTAGCAAGGTTTTTACCTGTCTCACTAGTAGCTTCAAGTTTATCCTCCCCAGAATCAATAGTAACAAGGGTCCTAGTAAGGATAAATATGATTTCAATAAGATATATTCCTATTATGATTTGTAAAAAATAAGGAGGTACCATACTTTGCACCTGAAAAATATTAGCTATAGCATTAAGATTCCCCAGCGAAGAAGCCGTACTAGATAAGTTAGAGAGATCTATCTTTGAGAGTATTGAAGTTATCATGGCTGCCAGTCCCACGACAACTCCTGAAAGTAAAGGGGCTAGGAAACTCATGTTTGATTTCATGTCTGAGACAACGTCTGCTAAGAGGTCCTTCAGCCTCTCAGTTATTTTCTGGATGTTTTTCACATACTCTGAAATGCTCATAAGACTGATTGCCGCAACTTGCAAACCTTTCTTCGCAGATTCAACAAGAATCCTCATGCTAGTAGATATCAATTCAGAAGGGAAGTAGATTATCGCTCCTTGATTTTTATCAAAAATGGCTTTTTCGACGCTCATTCCCAACTGGGTTATATTGTAATTAACCCTACTGAAAAAATCCCTAGTTTGTAGTCCTTCTGATATTTCTGCAACCTTTCCAAACGCAAGTTCAGGAGGAACACCATTACCTAATCTATTTCCTAGCTGGAAAAGAGAGCCATTAAACTCTTTTTCAAGCTCTTTTGTTCTATCTCTTGCAACAATAAGATCTTTAGTTCTAGCCTTAAATGAAATCGAGAAAAACAATGCGATCCCTAAAGGTATTAACATGCTTAACAACAGGGCCCCTACGCCAAAGGGGCCTGTAACTCCCGTGGAGGTTGTTGAAAATCCAAAAAGTTGAGCATTCCCAAAAAAACCCATTCCTAACTGGGCAAAAGTGTAATCAGACTGTAGCCCTAAGATAGAAGGCAAAGGAGTATACTGGAAAATGAAAGGTAAAAACCCTAAAACAAAAAGTGGAAATGTGACTATAAATGCATTAAAGTAAGATGCTTTACTCTTGTATTTGTAATAAAGAGGATTCTTCTCGAGTAATGATGTCTCCCCATAACCACCAGGTCGTAAGAAAAGAACTTTGTCTGTAAGATAGAGTACAAGGAAAGGGACAATTAAGTCAAAAAGTATGAATATATGTACCCATGTCAAGAAACCCCCTAACATTGCCGTAGCAAGAGGAAGTAATGCGAGGCCTAATGTTGGAAGAACAACACCTAGCATGTAAACATTTGTCAGAGGACTTTTTACTTCGTGTGTGAATTTCAACATTTTATCATAGACACCATCAAGCACAACCTGAAGCGCTTTCTCAAGAGTAGCAATTCTTCGTGCATCATCAGGTTCGTAAAGACTGCTTTCAATAAGATTAAATGATTCGATGAATTCTGTGGAATAATCCCTCCATACTTCAAGATAATTATCAAGGCTCTCTTTTATCGTAGAAAATTTTCCAACTTGTACATCATAAAAAACTTTTTTGAAATCCAAGGCAAGAGGGTATTGGAGATGGTCTGCTGCAAAAGAGATCGCACGCTCCAAATTTGAAGTATGCCTCATATAAACTACTACATAAAGTATTGCAGGAACCATCTGGCTTGAGGCCTTAAGTCTCCACTTATTAGCAAGGCGTGCAGGATATCCCTTCATATAATAAAAAATAAAAATAGAAACAGTTATTGAAAGAAGGAAAAACAAAAAAGGGAATGATGAAAAACCCCCCTTTATGAAAACAACGGCTATAGAAATAATTAGCCCTATGAAAAACACAGATAAAAAACTCATAACCGCGAGAGTCATAGGTTGCCAAGGCTCTAAGTCAATGTGTGCTATGTTCAGCTGTTTTTGAACTTCTTGAGCATCCTTTGGGGCAAGATTTAGCTTTATTATATTTCCAAGGCTCCTACACCATCGTTCATATCTAGTAATATCTGGAGCCATTTCATCTTTAAATTGTACATACTCTTGGCTATAATCTTCAGGCCCTACTAACCCATCTGACGTCGTTGTGTCTATCTCAGAATCGAGTTTTGCACCATACTCATTTAATATATCTTTTACGCTTCTTTTCTGTGGCATAATGTCACCTTTTTTATAAACAACAAAGCCAAAGTTAGTTAATAAATTTTAAGTTTAAGGAAATTTAGATTATTGTCCTACTGTTCTTTCCAGATCAACAAGACCCAATCCTCCTAGAAGTATAGAATAAAAGTAATAGATTACACGCGAAAGAAGAGCAATAGACAATGCCAGATTAGTATTTATCCCTGCAAGAGAATATACAAAGAAAGTGCCTGCCTCAACCAGCCCTATACCTCCGGGAGTTGGTGAGAATTCACCTATCAAAATTCCCACATTGAAGGAGAGCATCACGAGAAAGAAACTAACATGGGTACCGAAAGCGAAGAATAATATGTAAGGAACAAATATATTGATAATCCAATAGACTATGGATAAAGATATTCCAATAATTATCAATCTTCTGTTGGTAAGTTCCATTTTGAAAGTCTTGCTAAAGTTACCGAAATGTTTCAGGAAGATTTTTTTCCACTTCTTAGGCTTCTTCCTTTTGACTTTCCTTTTTCTAAGGAAGGGAAGAAGTTTACTAAAAAGCTCAAAAATACTAATTTTTGTGTTAATATACCTTAGAATAAAAAATATGACTACAGAGAATATCAAAAGTAAGAAAACGCCTTGTAGGATATATTGTAATTCAGTAGGTAAGGGCAAAAATGTAAGGGCAAAAAAAGCAGAAAGAATTACAAATACAATGGAAACTAGTGCGTTGTAGAATCTATCTGCAAGAACAGCACCAAAAATTTCAGAGCGAGGCTTACCATATTTCTTCCCAATATAATGAGCCTTGACTGGATCACCACCCATTTGTGTAGCAGGGGTTACAGTTCCAATAAAAAAACCCATAACGGTGTTTTTCAAAAGGAAAAAATAATCCACCTTTACTATAGGGTCAATGAAATATTTAATACGCCATGTTGTTAAAAATACGCTCGCCCCATAAACTAAAAATGCGAGAAGAAGATACCAATGATTTGCTTGAACAAGAAGTAGCCATACCTCGGCAAAGTTTACTTCAGTAAGAAGGTACGCGACAATGCCTAGAGTTATGAGACCGAAAATCCATCTCCAAAGATGTTTCATCTAAATCACCTCTAAAAGATAAAAAATTTGAGTTAATAAACTTAAGGTTTAGAGTTTTCTTTTCTTCACTTCTTGATTTAACCATTCTTGCCATCTTGGAAAAACCTGGTCACTCAAAGGCAAACCAATTTCCTGTCTTACTTCGTCAGAAATCTGGTGAAAGGCATGGTTTGCTGCAACAGTGAAATCTGCTTCCAACATTTGAGGATTTTTTATTCTCGCGGCAGTATCTACAATAGCCTGAATAATTTTACCTCTTAAAGTAATATTATCCCATACAGCATCCCAATTTCCTGCCCAGCCCTTAACATTTGCTGCAACAGCCTTTATGACTTCACTATCTCCATTAATTAAATCATCTGTGGGAACAAGCCGATCATTTGTTATATCATATTTGAACAAGTCAACAAATCCATGCTCCTCCAAAGGATCCTTCTTCCATTGTTTCCTAACTTCTGATATTCTTACGAGCCTTTTAGACTCATGAAGCCCATCAGGACTTTTCACAGGGTTTGAAACAGTGATTATATCCGTAGCCTTAAAACTAGTTGCGGGGACCCCTAAATCGTTTACGACACGGTCAAAAACAGCATAGGGGGATGCGCCGTGAATAGTGCCTGCAACGACATTAGCAAGTGCTCCGACACGCATTGCTTCATATAATGCCTGGGCTTCTGTACTTCTAACTTCACCAATAATTAAACTTGAGTCTCCAAGCCTTAAACTTGTCCTTATTCCATCATCAGCAGAAACTTCTGTTGTGGTTTTCAAAAGCGCAGAGCGAACTTTCATTCTTAAAATATCATACTTCAACTTCCTTAGAGATTCAACAGGAAGTTCCAGTGTATCTTCTATAACAAGTATTCTATATTTAGGGATTATCTCTAACATAAGGCTACCAAGAAGAGAGGTTTTACCTGAGCTCCTTGTGCCTGCAAGAAGCATTGTCCTAGATCCATCAATAAGAAAACTTAGGGTTCCCGCGGCAAGAGAATCCATCATCTTGTTTTGAACAAATAAGGGAAAAGTCCATGGTTCCTCCCTATGTCTACGAATAGCATACGCAAGTCCATTGGGAGATAATGGTTGTTGGATGATTGCAATTCTTGCCCTAAGTTTTCCAATCTCAAGTTGGGTATCTAAGATAGGGTTGGCTTCGTCAAGTGGACGCCCTGAAATCAATCTAAATTTCGCTGCCCATGAGTCAATATCTTCTTGACTGGGAAGTATATTTGTTAGACATTCATCATAACTTTGATGCCTAACAAAAATTGGGACTTGAGGAATTGGTGCGTTTAGAGAAATATCTTGTAAGTTCTTGTCTTGTAAAAGAACCTCGATAAGGCCGAAGCCAATTGTATGTCTAACAAGTATAGTAGCTAGCTTATTTAGGTCCTGATAACTTAACTTAACCCCCTTATTTTGTGCAAGATCTGAGATTAGATCTCTTGAGACATTAAAAAAAACTTGTCTTGTTCTTTCAGTGTCTGTAAATTCTTCTGCTTTTGGCTGATGCTCAATCAAAACACCCCGTGCTAAATTAAGTAACATACTTTGATCTTCATCAAGTATATTTTCAGGAGGAACAAGGTGATAAATAGGTTTTGAATCCTCTTTGCGTTTCAAGATAGTGACTAAAGAAGTATCATAATCCTCTCCAGAAATGTTATACTGGTCAATTATTTCAGCATCATCAGGAAGATCGGAAACTAACCTAGTAAATGTAAAATTAGGGATAGTATCTGCATGAAAAATCTTTTCATAAACACCCCTATCTCCTTTAGTATAATCATTAGTATAAGGCATTGCTGCCTGGATGAGTTTAAGTTTCCCCATCAAGCCAAAAATTCTTTCAAGGAGGCCTATATAATTAGCCTGGTCTGGTTGCATCTCAACACCTAGTTTTTCCATGAAAAGCTTAGCCTTTATTATCATTCGTTGAAGTTCGAAATATGCACCAACAGGATCACGTTTGAGAAGGCTGATAAAATTAAATAGGTCGTTATATCTCGGAGAGAAAAATTGTTCATAGCGTGATGCTAACTTTTCATGAGATAAAATCTTCTCTTGTCTCATAAGATAAACATAAAACTGTGCAATCTCGACAAGCATAGAAGTTTCGGAAAAGTCATAATTATAGTCCTTCTGTTGTTCAAAAACAATTCTTGAAACATTAGGGTTTTCAATTAATACATCTATTGTGCGCTCCATAACCGCGCCAGAGTCAGAGATACTTGGTACGAACGGGGCCCCTAAGTAATTTATATAGAGTATGTCCTCGCTTCCCTCACGCTTCACCTCATGAGAATATAGTGGCTTGGTGGTCCCATCATTAAGAGCCATTTATTTTAATATGAAATGTTCTTTAAATTATTTTGTATAGAAAGAAACTATTTGACTTGACACAAACAAATTTAAACCGCAAAGGCATATAAATTTATGGCTGCTAAAAATTTAACTCCTGATTATTCCAATCAAGTTCTATCAGACCTATCAGCAAAATTAAGTGATCTTGAAGAGCGCCAGAATGTAATGAGAGATAGGCTTCTCTTAATAGGGCAGAACCTTATAGAAACAAAAGACAAAATGAACACGGATATGATTGAGGTGAAAAAGAACATGGATATAATGAAACGTAACATGGAAAAAATGCTTTCATTTATTGAAGATGCATCAGAAGAATTCCCTAAATTTGCCCGTAGATCAGATTTGGAAATTCTTGCAAAGCAAGCAAAGATGTTTCAGCCGCTGGAATTTATCAGAAAAAAAGATTTAAAAAAATTAAAAGCATGATGTTAATAAGGTGAAAATAAATGGGTGTTCTTGAACAAGTCACAGAATTGAAAAAGCAAGGGGTATCGGATGGTAAAATAATAAATTCACTTAGGGAACAAGGAGTTTCACCTAAGGACATAAACAATGCACTTTCCCAGATTAAGATAAAAAATGCTGTATCAAGACCCACTGAATCTGATAAAATGGAGCCTTCAATAATGCCTGCACCTCCGAATCCCCAAGGAAATTCACCTAATTTAGAGGGTGCAGACTTGTCCAATGGGGACTTGACTCCTCCTCCTGCATATGATCAAATCCCTTCTGCCGCCCAGAAAGCATTCGGCCCTATGACTAAAGAGGCGGATGAGAATGGTTCTATGAATGTACCCCATCCAGGCCAAAACGCGCCGCTGCAAACACAGACATATTATACACCTTCTGCACAAGAACAGAGTGAGTATGAGTATGACAATTACGCAAATCAACCACAAGAACAAGGATATTATTCCCCTGAACCCTCAAGTTACGAGTATCAATCAGAAACTCCTTCAAATGGAGCAGATAGTGATACAGTAATTGAAATTGCAGAACAAGTCTTCTCTGAGAAGATAAAGCCAATACAAAAAAGTGTTGATGATCTTACAGAAATAAGTACATTAGTCCAATCAAAGATAGAAAATTTTTCAGATAGGCTCAAACGCATCGAATCAACAATAGACCATCTTCAAAGTGCAATACTTGATAAAATAGGCTCATATGGTTCAAATTTAGATTCAATAAAAAAAGAAATGAGTATGATGCAAGATTCTTTCGGAAAGGTTGTTAATGCGGCAGTTGAAGGAGAAGCACGAAAAAATGATTACTCTCATCACGAACCCTCCACTGTCCATAAGATACAAAAAACAACAACAGTAGTCCATAGATCCTCAGGAAAGAAAACTGCTAAAAAGAAAAAATAATTATTGATACTCTATATTGTTAAAGAATTTCTTCAACCCATCTAATTTAGGGGGCTGACCCTTTGGAGTATTTCCTATGATAATACCTAACGCTCCTAACACAACAGCAACAATAATTATTAAGGTCCAATTCCAGTTATAAGGAAACCAATAACCAAAATTATACCAAGTCTGACCAAAGCTTTTAACCAAAACGATGACGAGGATTACAACACCCACAATTGCCATAATTCCTTTGTTCCATTTTTTATCTATATTCAAAAGTCCTAATATTATGAATATCACAAGTATCACAGAAAGCCAGATACCCAATTCAGGGAAGATTGTTGAAAAAAACTGAGACACAAACCCAAACTGCAAAGATAGGAGCGCCACAGCAGTAGAAATAATTGCGTAAGTGGGTTTGTTATTTCCGAAAAGTTGAATTCTACTAAGAACTCCAAATACAAGCCCAAAAATTATAAGGAAAGGAAGAATATAATCAAAAAATCCATAAGATTGAAGATAGTAAAAAATGCTGCTGAAACTTGTCCCATAAAACCCTAAGGACTGCAAAAATATCCCACTAATCATTCTACTAATGACGAATTATAATTTAAATATGTTTCGGGATAGAAGAAGCTAAATTTCAAAACTAACCCTTCTTCTTACCACCACCAACAAGAACTGCTATCACCGCGCCGATAATAACAATAATGAAAACAAAATTTGTCCAAAAGCTTCCACTCCAACCTGAATTAAACACAAAGTTAAATGCATTCTCAAACCATCCTCCAGAAACACCCAGAGCCCAAAGAAGAGCAGCAAACACTGCAATCCCTATAAGAATAAATACAGGTATCTTAAGCTGTTTCGGAATCGTGACGTCACCCCCTGCTACAAATCCCCAAAGCAAAAGACCTATGAACAAAACGACAATAGCTATAGTGAAGAATAGGATAAGATTGCCTACAACAACTTTAGGATAAATCGCACTTACAAAAATCAGACCTATAACAAATGCGATTCCCGCATTGAGTTGTTTCTTACCCTCTCCAAAAAGTTTAGTCTTCTCTAAAATTCCAAACGCGAGGAAAAAGATTAGGAGAAAAGGTAATGCAAACTGTGAGAAAATCCAATTCTGCAATATTGTCTCTGCCATTTTCTTTAAACTATATCAGATTTATAGTATTTAAATTCTTTCGTATTTAAGGCTATAGAATTTAATTTTAAAATACAAGGAGATTAAATTAGGTCTTCAGGTAGCTCTTCTTCCATACTCACATCTCCACTTGGGAGAGCAGCATTGCTTATTATTACTATATCACTCATAGCTTTTACAAATTGATGAGGAATTATTACACCCCGCGCACCACCAATCAGAGATATTACGCTTCCCCCAACTTTTATTCTCCACCCATCTACTTTGTTTTCGAGAAGGTTTGCTTCCTCAACTTCACCAAAAAAGTCTCCCGAATCAGTATAAACTTTAGATCCAAGAACATCAGTTATCTTTTTGACACGCATACTAAAATCTATCCAATATTGTTTAAATACTTTTCCATACTTTTTTGTATATTTAGTTAACATACAAAAATTTATAAGAAATCAGACTTTTACCAGAGATATGTTAACTTCAAATGAAGCCAAGGTTATCATTGTATCAACAATAGTCCTTGGCGCCGTTATAAGTCTTTTTCACGGAATAAATACCTTTCTTTATACACTTCTCGCAGTCTTCATTGTACTTATAATTAACATCCTGGCTAAAAAAATTACTGCTTTCTATTTAGAAGCAGATATAGAGATGAAATTTTGGAATATTGAAAGATGGGGATTTAAGCCATCACAGCGCTTCAAGAGATCTTTCCCTGCATGGCTCTTCTTTTCCATACTATCTGCCGCCGTGACTCTAGGAAACTTTGTTTGGATGTCCATAATGGTTTTCGATGTAAGACCTAAAACTTACAGGGCGGCAAAGAGACATGGACTTTATTCCTTCTCAGAGATGACTGAATATCATTTAGGACTTATTGCTGCTGCCGGAGTAGTAGCCAATCTTGTTTTTGCAGTAATAGGATATCTTATAGGATTCTCTGAATTTACACGTTTAAACCTATATATGGCCTTCTTCAGCATAATCCCTATCTCGGATATGGATGGGAACAAGATATTTTTTGGTAGCATAATACTTTGGAGTTTCTTAGCAGCATTGGCGCTTATAGGTGTAGGTTATGCCCTCTTTATTATTTAACAGAAAAAATTTAAACTATTAACAATTTATATATAGATGAAAAAGGAAGAAAACTTCTTCAAAAAGAAAAAAACAACTGCTAGTTTTGCGCTAGCGTCATTAATTGTGGGCTTCTTTTTTATAGGTAGAGGAGGCATAACAGGGAATGCAATACTAAATACCCAATATCCTATAAGCATATTATCAATAATAGGGATAGGGCTTATCCTATGTTCAGCTGTACTTGCAATTTACAGTATAAGAAAGTAATCTTTATAACTTAAAGCCCATTTTCATAGGGATGGTAGAATTTCTCACAGGTATAAAGCCTAGAAAATATCAAGAAAGTATTTTTAATACATGTGTAAAGAAGAATTGTTTAGTTGTATTGCCAACAGGATTGGGAAAAACCCTGATTGCCTTACTACTTGCAGTGAATAGGATGGAATCTTTCCCTGGAGAAAAGGTAGTTTTCCTGGCACCAACTAAACCCCTTGCAGAGCAGCATCTTGAATATTTTAATAAGAATTTGCCTGAATTATTTGGAAGCCTTGAATTATTCACAGGAAGTATCTCTGCAAATAATAGAAAAAAGATCTGGCAGACGGCAGATATAATTTTCTCAACACCCCAATGTGTCGCTAATGACTTGAAAAACAAGCTTTATGATTTATCTGAAGTATGTCTTCTTATTGAAGATGAGGCACATAGATGCATAAAAAATTATGATTATAATTATGTCGCACGTGAATATAAAAACCAGGCACAAAATCCTAGGATACTAGGATTAACTGCATCTCCTGGAAGTGATGAAAAGAAAATTAAAGATATCTGCAAAAATCTTTCCATAGAATCTGTTGAGCTTAGGACAAGAGAACATGAGGAAGTTAAGCCCTATGTACAAGAGCTTACATTCAAAAAGATATTAGTAGAACTACCTGAAGAATTTCAGAAAATAAGAAATGGCCTAAAAGCCCTTTTCTTAGAATATACAGAAGAGCTTACAGCGCGTAAGTTCCTTTGGGAAGCCCCCTCAAAAGGGAACCTCATAAAACTACAGAAAAGAATAATGGGAAGCATATCAAAAGGAAATAAGAATTTTAACACGCTTCTGGCAGCAAGTGCATGTGCACAAGCGATACGGATTCAACATGCATTAGAACTTCTTGAAACGCAAACTCAAGAAGGATTGAATAAATATCTCCATGACCTATTTAATCAAGCAGCGTCCAAGAAGAATAAAGGAATAATCAGACTAGTTTCAAAACCCTCATTTAACAAAGTCTTCATACAATCAAATGAATTAATCGCAAAAAATATAGAACATCCTAAAATGGAAGAGCTTGTAAATGTTGTGAGGGAGGAAATGGAAAAAAATTCTAAGACAAAAATAATTATTTTTTCGCAGTTTAGGGATACTGCTCGGCTTATATCCAGGAGATTAAATGAAATTAAAGGCGTACGAGCAAAAGTTTTTGTAGGACAAACAAAGAAAACGACAATAGGTGTTGGAAAAAGAAAAGGTATGGAAGAAACAACAGGCCTAAGTCAGAAAGAACAAAAATCTGTGATAAGTGACTTCTCAGAAGGTAAAATAAATGTTCTCTGTGCCACATCCATTGGGGAAGAGGGATTGGATATTCCAGAAGTAAATGAGGTGATTTTTTATGAGCCGGTCCCGAGTGCAATCCGTGCAATACAAAGAGCAGGTAGAACTGCGCGACTTCAAGAAGGAAAACTAATGATGTTTATCACAAAAGGAACACGTGATGAAATGCACTTCTATGCATCGCGTGCAAAAGAAAAGAGAATGCATTCTGCAATAAAAAATATAAAAGAGGATTTATCAAACGGTATTTTTAATACAAAAGAGGTTCAAAGAAATTTATAACCCTAATTCTTTTAAACCGAATTAAACAAACACATAATATGAAACAAGTTTTTAAGATTTTTTCACAAACAGAAGGAAAAGAAGAACATATAGAACCGAAAATAATTGTTGATTATCGCGAAAGGAATTCAAGAGTTATTCCTGAAATTATTGATCTGGGTATGAATATAGAATTTAAAGAATTAAAAGTTGCAGATTATATTATTAACGGGACTGCAATAGAACGTAAAACAGTTTCTGATTTTATAGCTTCTATGAAAAATCGTAGGTTAATAAGACAACTTGAAGAAATTCAACAATATAAAGATCGCCTACTTGTAATAGAGGGGGTTGATGAACAGGAGCTTTATAGCGATTCAGAAGATAATCCGGGTATGCACCCTAACTCAATAAGAGGATTCATCCTATCAATCTTACTTAATTATAAAGTCCCAATAATTTTTACAAAAGATTCTAAAGATACTGCTAAATTCTTGAAGATACTAATGAACAAGAAGAGGCATGAACTACCTCTTAACGTAACTAAGAAAAGTTTGAATACATCAGAACAAAGTCAATTTATTCTAGAAGGCTTTCCAGGTATAGGTCCAAAAACAGCTAAAAAGCTTCTGAAAGAATTCAAAACAATACATAATATAATTGATGCTCCAGAAAAGAAGCTGCGCGAGATACTAGGTAAAAAAACCGATTCCTTCATAAAAATAATTGATAACAAATATTACGCAAGAAAAAATTCCTAAAATAACCTCAATTAATAGGGTACAAGTGCTATAAAACTATAATCCTTCTCTTTTACTTTTGATGCAAGTCTCTGAACATCCTTAAGTTTAACATTTTTTATATTTTCTTCAAACTCATAAAGTTCCTTAGCATTGCCATTTATTTCACAAGATAGAAGATTAGCAAGCTGTGTTTGTGAATCTTCCGCCGAAATCTGAAAATTTCCTATAACCTGGTCCTTTATTCGGGAGAGTTCTTTTTCAGAAAGATTTCTTGAGACATCATCATACTGTTGGAGGATAACTTTCTTTACTTCATCAACATTATCTTTATTTGTACCAACATAAATAAGACTGTATGCGAAATTTTTACTTATATCTGAAGTTCCTTTTACTGCATAAGCTAAATTTCTTTTTTCCCTTATTTCTCTGAACAATCTTGAAGACATTCCTCCTGCCATAAGAACATTAAGGACAAAAGCAGCATAATTTTTTTTATCTCCTGATAAAGGGATATGGTGTGCTAAAACAAGATTAGCTTGATCAATTCCCTGCCTTTTTTTAACTCCAGATTTGTTTCTTTTCTCAATTTTGTAATTAAGAACCTTTCCACTCCTCTTTGAAAAATTTTTCTCTGCAAATTTTATGATGGTTTCGAAATGTGCGTCTCCTACCACACAGAGAATTAAATTGTTAGGAGTATAAACATTCTTAAATCGCTTAAGGACCATTTCTCTGGTTAGTCCTCCAAGAGTTTTCTCATTTCCAATAAGAGGTGCCCCGAAGGGGTCTTTGTAGAGAAAATTTTGAACTTCATCCATAACATATGTAATTGGGCTATCTCTTCTCATCTTAATTTCTTCAAAAATAACTTGCTTCTCTTTTTCTATCTCTTTAGGATCGAATAAGGGGTTTTTGACCATATCCCCTAAAACATCGAGTGCAATGCCAAGATGCTTGCTGGGTATTTTACACCAATATGCCGTAATAGCTTCATCAGTAAATCCATTCAGATCTCCACCCCTACATTCAATTTCCTCTGCAATCTGATGGGCGGTCCTATTTGTAGTTCCCTTGTAAAGCATATGTTCTATAAGGTGAGAAATTCCTTTCTCAGACATAGATTCATTCATCCCTCCGCAACGGGCTGCAATTGCAACACTTACAACACCCGTATCTCTTTTTTCGAAAAGTAGGGTCATCCCGTTACTCAGAACACGCCTATAGAATTTTGGTTTCATAAAAGCTGAAGGTTAGGGAACTTTTTAAAGTTTAATTAATCACTTAAGAATATACCAAGCTCCAAAACCAATTATCAAAAGAGCGGCAAAAATTATTACCCAAAACCACCATTTAGAAAAGATTGATTTTTTTGGAGGAAGGGTAACAGGGGTTTGTGTTGACTGGCTAACAATAGGAGTCTTTTGAGCTTTTTGGACCTGTGTTTGGTTAGGTGAAGCTTGTGTACTTTGAGAATAACTTGTTCTTTGTTGAGGAGATACTTGTGCCATTTTCTACGCAAGAAAAAGGTTATTATAAAGTTTTACTTTTTTTGAAGATTATAAATCTCTCTCCTACAGAATAAAAATCGTCAATAATCTCAAAATTTTTTTCAATAAAATTAGTCAACCATTTCCTTTGAGCATGGAATTTTTCCCGTAAATGCATACTTTCTGTAGCAAAGCTTACCACAACCCTATCACAAGAAGGGACAATCTCTTTAAGAAGTTTTTTAGAATAATCTTTTTCAAGTATTTCAAGAGAGTCGATAACCTTGAACAAAAAAACCACCCTGGGCCTTTTTGTTTGTGAGATTATTTTCTTAATCTCAGACAGCTCAAAAATACTTTTATGTATCGCCTTTCCACTAATTTCCTTATTTTTGAAGTAGATATTCATGAGATCATTCAATTGGTTTATTGCTTCTATAGCAGTATAATTCACAGAATATCCTGCGCTAAGGAAATATTTGTAACTGAATCCATTTATACCCGCGCCAAGATCAATAACACTTATCTTTTTAGGTAAGCCCAGAAAAATTCTAGAATAGATTTCTTTAAATTTTCCTAGTCTTTCCCTAGTTGAAAGATGTTTCCTGAGGATCCACATTTCATCCTTATTTTTAGGAGATAAAAGCTTCTTACTCGTAAAACTTGAAAAGGCGCTCCTCAAGAGATCCCTTGTAAGTTTTATTCTTTCCTCATCTGTTGTTTGCCTTTTCTCAAACTTTTTAAGTGCATATTCTACATCTTTTTCAGGAAGTCCAGAAAATTCTTTCTTCTCTATAATCTTTTCAATTAATTCTTTTCTGTTCATTTTCTGCTTATATGTTTATTTCCTTTAATATAAAATCTTAGCTTTTTAGGTAAGTCCTGCTTAACACCTATCCTAAAACTGGGAATAATGTCTATCTTTTCTCCACTAGAAGAACCCTCAACCCAAAAATCATCTCTCCCATATAAGGACTTCTTATGGAATTCCTTTGCTAAGAAAAGTGCGCGTGTTAAAAGCCCAGGTCCTTTCCCATTTGCAGAAAAATTAAGTGGTTCTACAGCACGTATAAGAACTGCAGAAGCATCCCCCCTATAACCTGTAACAAAATTAACCAACCAATTGTTATGCACCCCGTAAACCAATATAGTTCCTGCATCCATCTCCATAGTTTTTCTCAAATCTCCTTTTTGTACGGCACGAGAGGCAGGATCTTTATCATCAAAATAGGCCTCAGTTTCAACTATCTTAGCACGGAGAATATTTTTTCCTATTTTCCTTACCATGATTTTCCCAAGTAACTCTCGGGCTACAACATCCGCAGATCTTTCAAAAAAATTTTTTTTAAGTTTTGCTGCCATTAAGCTTTTAACCCTGAAGAGTTTAAAAGATATATGCCTATCAATGCTCATCCAGAATATCTTGCAGCAGAGAGAGAATATCAATTAGCCCAAAGTTCAGAAGAGAAAATTGAAAAACTCAAAAAAATGATCTCTTTAGCACCGGGACACAAAGGAGCAGAGAATTTACGAGCGCAGTTAAAAACAAGATTAAAAAAACTTTTAGAGCAAAAAGAGAAATCAAAAAAAGCCCAAAAAGGGAAGAAAGGGATAAAAAAAGAAGATATGCAAGCAGTTATTATTGGGCTTACCAACTCGGGAAAAAGCTCTCTTTTATCTTCGTTAACAAACACCCCTTCAGAAATTGCACCTTATAATTTTACTACCAAACACCCTCAAGTTAGAATGATGCCTTTCCAAGGAGTGAATATACAACTTATAGAGGTTCCTGCTTTAGATTCAGAGTATTATGATAAAGGTATTGTTCATACTTCAGATACAATCATAATAATAGTTAAAAATATAGAAGATATACTAAAAATTGAGAAGCAATTAGGGATATCTGTAAAAAAGATAATTGTCTTCAATCTTTTTGAACATCAAGGAGATGAAAGAAAAATTTCGGCTACATTAAAAAGCAAAAAATATGACTTTGTGTTATTGGATTTAAAGAAGCCTTCTCAGTCTCAATTAAATGAACTTAAAGAAAAGATTTTTCACAGTTTTAAAAAAATAAGGGTCTTCACTAAAGAGCCTTCTCAAAAAACACCCTCAAAAAAACCAATAATCCTTAATGAGGGGGATAAAATAAGAGATGTTGCAGAAAAGATACTTCATGGTTTCTCAAAAAAAGTTAAAGAAACTTTCGTAACGGGACCCTCCAGTAAATTTCCGAATCAGAGAGTAGGAATGAAACATATTCTTAAGGATATGGATACTGTGGAGTTTAGGACAAGATAATTATTCAGTACGCAGCTTCCCATAGCCTACTCAATTCCTTTTTATACTTCCTGATAGGCGCAAGAAGAGTATTAATCTCTATAACCATAGAATTTTTTAGATCTAAAGGATGAAGTTTTTTAGCAATGAAATCTTTTTCTACCGATTCATAATCAGGATAAATTAAATCTCCTCCATACTTTTCAGGTCTCTTAACTATAAATTTTTCACCTTTGTCCTTCTTTATAGTCATGATTACTAATTTCAAAAAAGCCATAAGGCCATTGTTGGGGTCTCCAGCAATACATTCAGAGCTATTAATTTTTTTTGAAACTGCTTCTTCATCATCTAATAAGTCGATTTTACTCCCCTTAATAGAAGAGGACATTTTCTTACCCACTAAACCAGGTATCAAAGGAGTCATCACATGAATCCTTTTCTTATAACCTATTTTTGGGAGA
This sequence comes from Candidatus Pacearchaeota archaeon, assembly GCA_046706965.1. Lineage (GTDB taxonomy): Archaea > Nanobdellota > Nanobdellia > Pacearchaeales > GW2011-AR1 > ASMP01. The sequence continues at coordinate 5,567 of JBJKOX010000024.1, read as the reverse complement.
ATCTCTCCGGCAAGAACAAAAATTTTTCTTTGATCATTCCCACCATACTGAACATCTACACCGAGATACTGTTCATCAAGGGCCTGCATCAATGGATAAATAAGGCCTGACACCTTAGGATTGTCCCCCTGCTTTACAACTTCTGAAGCTGCCTTCAAGGCCTCTCTTGTGTTAGTTACTGTGGATAATTTAAGGAGATCTTCATGATAATCTTTCCCCAGCTCAAAACTACTCCCTTTCACAAACTCCAATCTTTTTGTATCGACCCCCACAGATTCAAACATAAGAGGAATCACTTTTTCATAATACTTGTATTTCTTTTCAAGGTCACCCCAAGAGGTATTATCCAAGGCCCCATGAAGATCGGCTAATAAAATTTTGACTTTGAATCCTGCCTTCAAAAAATCCGCAAGTTTTGTAACCCAAAGAAAATAAGCAACATGAGGACTTCCAGTTATTGCAGTGCCGAGGTAAACAGAGGGTTGTTTTTTATCCTTTAAGATTTTTTTTAATTCAATCTCTCCAATTATCTCACTAGTATTTCTCTTAATCAAATCTAATTTTTCCTTTTCGTTCATCCTCAACACAAGAATCCTTCTTAATTATTAAATGTTTTCTTTAATAGTTTTTAGAAAGGAGGTTCTGAGACATATTTTCTCGATTTCTCTGCTTCATCGCTCTCCTAGCAACAAAAAGAATGATCATAACAAGTACCAAGACTCCTAAGATTATAAGTATGATATATCCAAATGATCCTTTGTTTCCAGCAGGGCTTGTAGGTACTAAAGCATTTCCTGTTATTGCAAGAATGGAAAGCCCAGGGGAGGTTATATTATAGAAATAATAATTGTTATCTTGGCCTGAGGGGATAGTCTTAAGTGTTTGCCATCCATTACTAAACCGATAAACAGTGATGTTGCTTGCATTTATCTCATTGTTAGATATCCATGATTTATCTACCTGTATTTCAATTTGTACGGAAGAGATATTTTCATCACTCAAATTATCATGACCTATTTCTAGGTAAGAGAAAATTTTATTTTCTGTAGATATGGGAGTATCACTTCCGGGCCTTACTTTCCCTAGGTCTTGAAGAGTCAAAGTTACAATCAAAACTTTTTTCAAGGTTAGTATTTCTATTCTTTTTATATGAGTTTTACTACTGGACAAGATAGTAGCATCGTTGTTTGTATAGGCTTCTGATGCATTTATTCTGGGAATATGTATAGTTATCTTATCAGATGGAGGAATAATTGATGAAGTGCCATTAGTAGATCCTGTAGAAGTGGTAGCACTACCTCCACCACCCCCTCCACTGCTTCCACCTGAACCAGTATTTACCCCATTATTTCCCCCTCCGAAAGAGGGATTAGAAGAATTGGATAGCTCGTAAACCTTGTCATTACTTCTACCGTTGAGATAAAAGAGTGTACCTGTGCCATTGAAATATAAATCACTCATATGAGTATCAAATCCTCCCACATTCCAATAAGTATTATCATAACTTGCTGAGGATACATCCCAAGGGGTTGAAAGAGCATACTGATAAAGATTACCTCCTGTCCCCTCCAAAATATACATCTCTGTCCCAGCAGAGTTAAGATATCCTCCAACAACAGAGGATCTTCCTGTCAAGGTATAGTTCACAATTGAAGTTGCACTCGATATTGCCCAAGGGGTTGAAAGATTATATTCCATCACCAAAGGACTATTACCATTAGCAAAGATATATACTTTTGTTCCTGAAGCACCTATCCTTAGACTATTAAAGTTCTGAGGTGAAGAAAGTATTTTTTTGCTACTAGTTTTTACTGCAGTAGAGATATCATAAGGGGTGTTCATAGTGAACTGACAAATTGTTGTATTATAATAACCTGTAAGGTAAAAATAAGAACCATTTGAGCTTATATCTATCCCTTCAGGATATTCTTCACAAGAGGACACATTCAAATATTTTCCAGTATACGAAACAGTGGATAAATCCCAAGGAGTTGAAAGAGAGTATTCATATATTTGGGTATGATTCGTTCCAGTGAGATACATATTCCTCCCATTTGAGCTGAAAGTCATACCTTCAGAGGAGGTATCTTGGGATTGTGAAAAATTGTATATAGAGTAAAAAGTTTTTACAGTATAAGTACTAACGATCACACTATTATTTGTGACTGTATTTGGAATTGAGGCATTATTGCTATTAGAGGCAATTACACTCAAATTAAGATTAGATGTTCCTGATGCGAGAGCCTTAAATCGTAAGGTGATGATAGTGCCATTTCCTGTAGCACCAGAAATATTTCCTAAACGTGTGACAACAATATGAGAAATATTGTTTGCATAAAGAGTATATGTATCGGGAACGTAAGTTGGTTCCGAGCCACTACTATTCAAAAAAGTGGATTCAGAAAATCCTGTATAATTAAGTACACTACTGTTAAATGCAACACTTATATCCACACCATAAAGGTCTGCAGCATTAGCAACATTTACCGTAGCAGAAATCGTTTTACCTGTAGATACGGTACTTGCATTAGGATTTATAGCAAAATTTAGGGTGCCTGCTGCAGCAACTTGAGGGGTAGGGGTGGGGCGCGTCATTAGAAATATAATCGCTAAAAAAACAAGGATTAATAACCCTATAAGGCTTAATTTTTTCATACCGAGTTTATCAAGATCCTCTCGTGTGAAAAATCCCTCCCTTTTCTTCATAATAGAAACAATGATTTTAGTGTTTATAAGTATTTTCTAATCTAAAAATATATTTAAAAGAATATATGTCTTTTATAAAAAGATTTTTTTAGCTTAGAACCATTTCCCGAGAGCTTCTTGTTGTTCTTTCTCTTTTCCAAAAACAGAATCGATCTGTCTCTTTGTAATCTCTAGATTTTGCCTAATGTAAAGTGAAAGGTGGTATTTCTTAGCTAGATCAAGAGCAGGATCAAGGTATTTTTTAATCCCTCCCTCGTGAACAGTAAAGATTAACTTACCTTTGCATTTAGGGCAAATACCTGTTAAAGGAGGCCTCCTAGAAATCTCATTGCAATTCACACACCTGAAACTTTGTGTTGCAAACTTCCTCAAATTACCACGCATATCTTTTATAAAATGCCTTTCTATAACAAGACGCGCAGTTTCGGAAGTGTCAGCTGCACGAATTTTCTCCACAAGTTCCATTTGCCTCCCAACTTTCTCCTGCATCGTCCCTAGAAGCTTATAATTAGAACAGACCACCCCTTCATTGATATCAATAGTGTCATGAGTATATCCTATTCCTACAAAAGGGTCCCTCTCTTCTCGTAATGCTGTACGGACATCATAAACCTTTATTTCAGAGGAGTGTTTTTTTTCAAATGCCTTCCTATAAAGTTCTAGAGGATATTCTCTGAGAAGTTCAAAGTCGAGGATTTGATCATCCACTTCTCCCGCATCAATTTTGGCATTTAAAACTAAGGGGGCATCTTGAGTTCCCCCTCTATGGCTAGGTAAGAATTCTCTTGAGAAGTTCATTAAAACATCCCCTAGAAGCATCACTGCTGCTTCATCCCCATCACAATCTCTTCTGACTGCAGCATGCATATAAGGGCTGGCATAAAGACCCAGAGTATTTGAGAACCCCACAATCCTACAAATAACGCCTGCACAGTTATGGGGTGCCATGAAAACCCCTAAATGCCCTACAAGATCCTCCCTCTTTCTTACATTATAAAAAGGCTTAAGACCATAAAAGTTCACAAGAAGCTCATCCATAAAATGTGAAATCCTCATAAAAATATCATCTGCACGGGTTTCCGGTGATTCGGGAGAACTTGGAAGAAGAATATCATGTGGCTTTAATTCAAGTATCTGATCCTCTGAAACAAGTTCATTACCATCAATATCATGGAGATATCCTATCTCCTTTAATCTCTCAACAGAAACTCCTGCTTCACGTGGCCTAAATGCAACAAGAGGCATTTCAGTAGCATCAAACCTTATTGTTCCGTCCTTATTTACCTGGAGATCATAAGTAGCCCTTAAAATCCCTTTAGATAAGTGTTCAGGGATGTGGCTGTCAGAACTTGTTCCTCTTACTCCTTTAATTAAAACAGGGAGTTCTCCATTGGAAAAACCTATTTTTTCTTTTGCTTTGTCAAAAAAATGTTTTATATCTATTTGCCTATAATAATGATCCTGTAACCCCTCATGAATATTACATTTATTTATAGAAGCTGCCCCACATTCCCTACAGTAAAACATCTTAATTGTTTTCTCTCCGCATAGCTCGCAAGTGGGATAAATAGTTTCAATATTACATTCCTTACACCAGCGTGCAGGAAAGTCCCCCCTAACGCTCCCGACATCATAGGCAGCCTCAAAGCTCCTTAATCTCCCCCCCTCATTTCCAACAGGGAAAAGAACATTAGGACTTCCTGTAAGTTTCCTGAGTTTTGCCTTCTCGGGCCTCCCCATCCTAGATCCAATAAACTCTCCTGCCTTATCTCTTATCTCAAATTCAGATAATTTATTTATTATTTCGAGAATTTTTTCTCCTTCTGTTTTTCCCTCTTCTTCTGAAAAAATCTGTTTATCAGTATAGGAGATATTATTGAAATTTTTATCTTCTAATAAAGAGGTGATTGGTTTTTGGATATCAATCCCTAAATTTGCAAAAAGAGATTTAGTATTAATTTCATCAATTACAATATTTTCTGTAGTGGCCTCATGTTCTATTCCCAAAAGTTCAAGGGCCCTCTTTCCAAAAGAGAATTTTTCTTGTATCGATTTATAATAGGGAAGGATTATCTTAGAATCCTTAACCTCTGCTTCCCTTAGCCACTCAATCAATTTCAAAAACTGATCTGCAGAAATCTGGTTCCAATAAAAGATAAATTTAGGGTATAAAGAAATACCCTCGCTACGTGAGATTTCTATTGCCTGTTCAAAATCAATATTGAAAACATTTAGGCTTTTTTCAAGTTCAGGATTCTTCTCTCTTAGTTCCAGGCCCCAAATTTCTTCAACATAACCAGGTTTTATTAGTTTAGCATTCCTATTCGCAAGATCGCTAAATGGAAAAAGTAAATCTCCAAAATAAATTATTTCTTCTGTGTCAGGATAAAGTTTTTTTGCTTCATCTCGAGTTTCTAATTTTCTAACACTTCCATTGAAAAGCTTAATGATGGGCCCATCGATTGAGTCATTTGGCGTAACAATACATCCTTTTGTAGGTTTCTCAATCTTTAGTTGCGTACCTGTAGCAATAAACCTATCTGTTATTTCCATTGTTGCAGGATGGATAGATGTTGCACTAAATCCAGAGTTTCTCCCCCTACCATATCTAAACCTAAGTGCGCCCGGCCTAGAGGGGTGACCAAATACAGGCCTCCCTGCAACAAGATCATTTATGTAAGTAGGAGAGTCATCTGTCTTTCCCTTATCCCTTTTTTCATGAAGTTTTATGTATTCGTCAACAAAATCAAATCCTGTAGATTGCAAACCATGTTTTTTCATACTATTAAGTAATCTGAAGCCCTTTGCAGCTTTCTGTGCAAGACCTTCTGAAAAAATTAGGCACATACCTCCTCTTATAT
>JBJKOX010000023.1:0-27522 GCA_046706965.1 Candidatus Pacearchaeota archaeon | reverse complement strand
GTGGTAGAGACACCTCCCCCGGTCAACTTTACATTATCTCTCTTAATAACGATTCTATTAAAAGATTAACTTATGATAATTATGAAGACCTTGATCCTAGTTGGTCTCCTGACGGGACTTTAATTGCGTTCACAAGTAACCAACAGGATGTTACTGGAGATGGCATTGGAGATATTGCAGGCTATGTTATGAATGCTGATGGAAGCGGTATACATAGGGTGACACCCAACCTTCAGTTTGCGAGACAACTGGTGTTTTCTCCTGATGGTAAGAAAATTCTCTTTGCGGCTCAGAATGGGGGTAATTCTTACTTAGATGAAGTTGATGCACCTAACGGAGGGAATTTAGTAACATTAATGGAAGTTCCTGGATACGGGTTGGGAGGTTCTTCTCTATATGATCACCCTTCTTTTTCTCCTGATGGCTCTAGTATTTTATACAGCATTTCGGACAATATTTATATTTCAAGTTCGGAAGGACAAGGACAAAGGCTTTTAACCAAAAACGGGTGGTCTCCCAGCTGGTCCCCAAATTCAAAATGGATCGCGTTTATTTCAGGGAATAATATTTATAAAATTCATCCTGATGGAACAGATGAAACTGAAATAACCTCTGGTTCTGGTGTGGCAGTGGATCCTGCATGGTCCCCAAATTCAAAATGGATTGTTTTTGGCTATGATCCTAGTGGGATATTAAACTCACCCCAAATATATATTGATAGCCTGAGTTCTGGCCCAACTGATGTTAGTCAATGGGTTAAATTAACGAATTTATCTGGGAACAGAAATCCTGCATGGAAATAGCGTAAAAATCTTTATAAATATCAAAATCTTTTTTAAGAAATGGGAAATAAGAGGAGAGATTTATTTTTTAGTCTTAAAAAAAGAAGGGGTCTCTCTTCTATTGTTACAAGACTTATAATAATTCTTTTAGTAATTGTTTTAATAGGTGTTATTTGGGTGGTGGTAGAAGGGGTTTTACAATCAACTTCAACTAGTATAAACCTTCAGCAATATACTCTTAATCTTAAGATAGAAAGTGCAAAGCTTTCTTCAAATAATTCTAGTATCGCAGTTACTGTAGGTCGCGAAGCAGGAGCAGGAAATTTTTCTGCGATAGATTTTATTTTTTCAAATGGGAATGAGAGTAAGACTATAAGACGAAATGGTTCAATCCAAGAGCTTGGGAATAAAAATTACAATTTTCTTTTATCTGAGATAGGTCTTAATAATTTGGATGAAGTATCTATAGCACCTGTTTTGACCTCTTATGGACGGACGGCTGTGGGTAATATACTATATACTATTAGCCTTCCCGCTATAATTAATTTAGGAACTGGTGCAGCAGTCGCAACTAGCAATTTTGAAAAATATGGTCTTGTGGGGGTAGGAAAAGAGGATTATAGAATAGAATCTACTTCTAATAGTGTTGTTAAATTAGACAATGTTGTGATAAATCCTGTTGATGTTCATGTGGGGGATAATCAAACTTTAAGTGTTGATGTGTATTCTCCTAATAATATAACGAGTGTTACTGCTAAAACTCAATTGGACTCAGGGACTTTAATTCTTAATTTGTCACAAACTGGTGAAGATTCATTTGGTAAAACCTACGGAACAACATGGATTGTTAATGATACTCATGCTACGACCTATAGGACAACCTTTACTGCAATAGACTCAAAAGGAAATGAAGGATCTGTTGAACTGACTTGGACTGACCCTTGTTTGGGTATCACACAGGGTGCGAATTCTATTTTGCAAACTAATTGTATTATTTCTTCTCCTGTTTATGGCTTAGATGGGGGGAACTTGAGTTTTAATAATAAACCTAACTTAACATTGGATGGTACTTTTGTTTGGAATCAGGGTTATTCTATTAGTCTTACTGGTATCGGATCTATTGCTTTTGGTTCAGGAGGTTCGTTACAAAAAGGATACTTATATGAATATGATCCTAGCGGTGCAGGCTACGGAAACGGTACTTTTACATGGGGGGCCAGCGCAACAGCACCTTCAAAAGAGATAAGGGCTAAAGATTCTTTAGGCACAGATTGCAATCCAGGGAGCAAATATGTATATAGAAATGTGAGCACTGGAATAGATAATGATCATGATGGTTATACTGTCTCGGCTGCATCTACACATTGTGTAGGAAATTCTACAACGATAAGTGGGAGAACCTATTATATGGATAATTCAGGTAACTATTCATTCATAGCTTCTGGTTCAATGCTTGGAACAGGCGATTGCTACGATTACAATGCAAATGTTCACCCAGGACAGACAGCATGGTTCACCACTCCTTATATAGGTCTTAGTGGCAGTTCTTACGATTATAACTGTGATGGCACTGCAACAGAAGAGTACACAACTACTGGTGCGTCATGCACTATATGCCATGTAGGTCCTAGCAGCTGCCTTCAGACATTAGGGACTCTTGGTTGGACAGGGACGACTGTACCTGCTTGTGGTTCTACCGGGACTTATGTAAGCCAGATAGGATCCTGTCCTACCTCAACAAGCGGAGGATGTCCTGTAAATTCTTGTACTTCAGGAACAACAACGCAAGCATGTCATTAAGCAACATTAAATTTATTAACGATTTCTGTTTTGCTAATTGATGGCTGAACAAGCAGAAATATTACTTTCTAACGAAAGATTTTCTTCTTTATTTTTGGTATTTATTGTAGCTATTATCTTCTTAATTGTACACTTAACACCTGTTCAAGCAGATGTAATCTCTATAAACGGTGGAGGGGATGCTACTGGCCACATCATCGTAAATCCTAATACTTTCATAGAGAATTTTTTTTCAGGTGTGACTTATTGTGGGGATGGTATTATTCAAAATCCTGACAGTTATGGAGTACACGAACAGTGTGATTTGGGAAGCCAAAATGGTGTATCTGGGAGTGGATGCTCTTCTTCTTGTCAAGTAGAGAATGTTACTCCTCCTCCAAGCGGTGGAGGTGGAGGGGGGACCCCTCAAATGAATATTGTTGTGACCCCTTCCTGGAATACAAATTTAGGGCTCCAACTCGCAGTTAACACTACTAGGGATGAAACTATCTCTGTAAAAAATAATGGTCCCTCATCCGTATCTGTATCATTGACAGATACATTTAAGGATCATATGCAAGTTTTAGGAAACGACACTTTAACAATAGGAGCGGGCCAAAGCAGTGTTTTTCACATAAGGTTCGTCGCGGGAAGTACGCCGGATACGATCACAGGGAAGATTACGATAGGGAATACATTGATTCTTTCATCTCTTGATGTTACGACAAAAATCCTTTTGTTTGATTCTAACATAGTTGTCCTTAATAAAAACCTTCAGGTAGAGCAAGGAAGTCCTCTCCAGACGCAGGTGTCTTTGATACCTAGGGGAAGTCCCCAAAGATTGGATGTAACTTTGAATTTTGTAATCAAAGATTTTAACAATAAAGTTTATCTGACAAAATCCGAGACTATTCTTGTACAAAATCAGACAATACTTAAACGTGATTTTGATACAGGCTCTCTTCCTGTAGGGAGTTATGTAATAGGCCTTCAGCTTGTTTATCCTAACGGGGTGGCCCCTTCGAGCGCACGTTTTGATGTAACCGCCCCTGTATCTCAATCTATCTTGGGAAAGATAGTTCTCTTCTTGCTGATGCTTATAGTTTTGGTCTTGATAGTAATCATAATCTTGATAATAATCAGGCGCAGACGAAAACAAACTAGTCTAAATGCAAATACCTAGTATGGGCAATGTTTTTAGGACTTGTAGGTAAACTTTTGTGAAAAAGTTTAAATAATATAAACCTTTTTAGATCTATGGAAGAAATAAATATCTGGGATATTAGTTATAAAATAAATGTTAAACTAAATAAACAATTTTATAAGAATATAAAAAGATTAATCTATAAAAGACATTTAACCCAAAGAACTGCATACAAGATAATTAAAAAAGAAATAGGGATATCCTTTGTCACTTTTCATAATATATTAAAGAATAGTTATTTCCACAAAGAATTTTTTGTACCTCTTAAAATTTGGTTAAATTTATGTAAAATATTAAATATTGATTTAAAGGAACTACAAAGGAATATTGTCTCGTACAAAACTAGTAACGGATCAAACTACATCTCAAACCCAATCCTCCCCATTAAAATAACTCCTTTATTTGATATGATTATCGCACATAATATTGCGGATGGAACTGTCATCAATCCTAAGAAAGGAAGACTACCCTATTTTGGTTACAGACAATTTGACTCATTGTTTAGAGAACTTTACATCAGAAAACTAGAGGCGATTTTTGGAAAGATAAATTATTCCTTGGATTACTATTTAGATAGCACTAGACCATATTGTCCGCCGGTGTTAGCCACCTTATTTTTTAAAAATTATAATCTTAATGTTAAAAGTTTTTTGTCTAAAACTGCTAGGATTCCTCCTGATATTTTAAATAAAAGTAAAGAATATTTAATTGCAGTCTTAATAGCCTTTATAATTGATGAAGGAAACATTGATTCTACTCTAATTGTCATAAGACTAAAAAACATTGGCTTAACAAAAGACTTATATAAAATTTGTAAAAAGTTAGGATATAACTCCAAATTTAGCTTTTCAGAAGAATATGGTACATTATATATCTTGAGACAAGGAATGAAATTATTCTTTGAAGATTATAAAGAGATAATTATAAAATATCCTGAAATGAATCTTGGTAAAATTGGGTCAAAAATTGAAAAGGGGTTAAGAATATATGATAGACCGATTTATAAATCAAAGGGAAATAAAAAGATCATATTAAATTTATTAAAAAATGAAGATTTAACTGTTAATCAAATTGCTGAAAGGGTAAATATGACTAGACAAGGCGTTAGGTTTCATGTGAAAAACCTGGAAAATGAAAAACATGTTTTTAAAAAACATTTTCAGAGTAATAATATAGTGTATTCTATAGGGGGGAGACGATGCTTATCGGCTTAGTTCGGCAAACCAAGTAGTGGAAAATCAACTTTTTTCAAGGCAGCCACTTTAGCAGAAGTTGCTATTGCTAGTTTCCCTTTCACAACGATAAAAGCCAATAGAGGGGTTGGTTATGTGAAAGTAGACTGCATAGACAAGGAGTTTGGGGTGCAATGTAATCCTTATCACGGATTTTGCATCGAACATAAAAGATTTGTTCCTGTTGAGATTATGGATGTTGCAGGGCTTGTTCCAGGGGCTAGTGAAGGCAAGGGACTAGGGAATCAGTTTCTTGATGATTTAAGGCAAGCAGATGTATTTATACACATAGTTGACGTTTCTGGAAGAACTAATTCTGAAGGGAAAATCATGGAAGAAGGGCAATTTCATGATCCTGTAAAAGATGTCGAGTTTCTTGAGAATGAACTGGATCTTTGGTACTATAATATTTTCCTCAAGGTTTGGAAAACTTTCTCAAGGAAGTCAGAACAGGAGAAACAGAAATTTACTGAGTCTGTAGCTAATCAGTTTTCAGGATTGAAAGTAAAAGAAGAACATGTCAAAGATATTTTGCGTAGCGGAAACTTTCCCGAGAAGCCCAGCTCTTGGACTAATGAGCAACTTAGAAACTTTGCCTCAATGCTTAGAAAGAAGAGTAAGCCAACCATAATCGCTGCTAACAAAATTGACTTGCCTGAGAGTATAGGGAATTATGAATCTCTTAAGAAGAGATTTAATGATACGACTATGATTCCTTGCAGCGCAGATTCCGAGCTTGCCTTGAGAGAGGCTGCACGTGCAGGATTGATAGAATATATTCCTGGAGAAAGGAATTTTAAAATCCTAAAGGAGCTAAACGAGAAACAAGAAGAAGCTCTAAAGAAAATAAAGAATAATGTGCTTGATAAATTTGAGGATGGCACGGGAATCCAGAAGGTTTTGAATACCTCTGTATTTGATTTGTTGGGATATATTGCTATCTTCCCTGCGGGAGCAACTAAACTGGGAGACAGCAAAGGAAATATACTCCCTGATTGTTTTTTGTTGCCTCCTGGATCTACTGCATTGGATTTTGCATATTTCCTTCATACTGATTTTGGAAAGAACTTTATCAAAGCCGTAGATGCTCGAACGAAGCGTGCTCTTGGAAAGAGTTATGAATTGAAAAATAGGGATGCGCTGGAAATTGTTACAAAATAATCAAATGATGCTGCCCTTTAATTTTTTGTTTTTATACTTTATTATTATACGATAAAAATTTATAAATATTCACTGCTTTTTCTCTTCATGCCAGACATAAGGAGGGTTTTCAAAAAGGGGAGATGGGTAGAAACAAGGAAGGGCTCCTTTGTAATCAATCTTTCTAAAGAGATAGTGAGAATGACTAAACCTTACTGTAAAAATATAAAGGTTGCCGGGAGCATCAGGAGAAAGACAAAAAACCCTGTTGATATAGATATTGTTGCAATACCCAAGAATTTGGATAAGTTTTCTAATTTCCTTGAAAAAAAAGGATTTAAATTTCTCCAAGGAGGAAAAGAAAAATCGCGGTGGAGATACAAGGGAGTTGATGTTGAATTTTATTATAGCACATTAGAATCATGGGGGGCTACTTTGATGGCATACTCTAGCGAGTTCGGGGCAGGGATTGGCCTTCGCATAGTTGCAGAGAAGAATGGATTCAAACTTAATCAGTATGGACTTTTTAACAAAAAGACAGGGAAAATGGTTGCAGGGAGAACAGAAAGAGGGATATACAAGGCATTGGGTCGGCCTTACAAAGAGCCCTGGAACAGATGAAAATAAAAGTTAAGGTTCATCCGAATTCTTCAAAGGAAGATATTCGTGAAACAAATGAATTTATCGAAGTTTGGCTAAGAGAGAAGCCCGTTGACAGCAGGGCGAATTTTAAGTTGCTAGAATTACTTAAAGATTACTTTAAAAAACCAGTGAGAATAAAATCAGGTCTTACATCAAGGATAAAAATTGTGGAGGTTATTGAATGAAATACGAACCTGCGCCTGATATTCAGGCTGTAGCAGAGGAAATATCTATTTTTCTTTTTCCTCATATTGATCTCTCTAGAGTGAAGTGCTTCAGAAGTTTCGGAAGTTCAAGTAGGGGAACAATTGCACGCTGTCATACTATTGGTAAACTTATGCAAAAAACCATGGGTATGCCTGCATATTACGGACTTGAATTTATATCAAAAAGATTTGATAAACTTAGTGAGGAAGATAAGATAAAGACAATAATTCATGAATTGATGCATATACCAAAAAGCTTTGGCGGAGGATTCAGACATCATGATCATGTTTGCGAGAGAAATATTGAAAAGAATTATCGTGCTTATAAAATAAAGAAAAAACATAATGAGAACCAAAAAAGTTTCTTTCACTTTTAAAGGTAGAAAATTTAGCGTAGATGCACGAAAATGTAGCGTCTTTAGCACAGGGCTTATGTTTAGGTCTTCTAATACATGGCCATGTCTTTTTGAATTTGATAGTCCTTCAAAGTTTAAGATAACCTCAATATTTGTGTTCTATTACTTTGCAGCTATATGGCTTGATGATAAAAATAAAGTCTTGGACATAAAAATAGTAAGCCCTTTCACGTTTGAGATATCTTCCAAGGCACGTTTCAATAAACTTTTGGAAATACCTTCAGATGATAAAAATTTCAAGATTCTTAGCACCCTCGTCGGAGAAAGATTTAAATAGAGATTTGAACTAGTTTCAACATAACAATAAAAGGAGGTTAACATGGGAAAAGTTGTTGTTAAAAACGCGGTAAAGAGAAAACCAGGGCACCTTTACTATGTCGACGGTCAAGGAAACGTATGTGAGGCTGTAATGGCTCGAGGCGGAAAAAGAAAGAAAAAGGCTGCTAAGAAAAAATCCGCGAAAAAGAAGAGAAGATAATCTCTCTTAATTTTTTATTTTTGTTTTTTATAATTTTTAGTTTTTTTCACCAATCTTGTATTGGTTCTATTCTTATTTCATAACAATTTGTTAATCTTAACAGATTTTATAAATGAGTCTCCTCTTGAGAATATATGTCCACCATATTAGGAATAGAGAGCACAGCCCATACTTTTGGGGTTGCAGTAGTAAAAGATGGAAAGGTTCTGTCTAATGTGAAAAAAACCTACACTACTGATTCTGGAGGCATTATTCCCACCGAAGCAGCTAAACACCATTTTGAAAACAAGAACGAGATTTTCTTTGAAGCAATTACTAGCTCAAAAATTAAGGAAAAAGATATTGATGCAATTGCTATTTCACAAGGTCCTGGCTTGCCTCCGTGTTTACTTCAAGGTATGAGATTTGCTAAAGATCTTTCTAGGAAGCTTAAAAAACCAATAATTGCAGTTAACCATTGCATCGCTCACCTTGAAATTGGGAGAACAACAGGAGCTAAAGACCCTGTCATGCTCTATGCTTCTGGGGCGAATACACAGATAATAGCCTATGCAGCAGGAAAATTCAGGGTTTTTGGAGAAACATTGGATGTAGGAATAGGGAATTTTATTGATACTTTTGCAAGGTATGCAGGCATGGGATTTCCAGGGGGTCCTAAGATTGAAAAACTTGCTTTAGAGCACAAGGGCGAGAAACTTGTCGAACTTCCTTATAAAGTCAAAGGAGAAGATATAGCTTTGTCAGGCATTCTTACAAACCTCAGACAGAAACTTGATTCTAAAAAGTACTCTCTGCCAGAGCTTGCATTCTCTTTACAAGAAACAACATTTGCGATGTTAGTGGAGGTTGCTGAGCGCGCTCTTGCACATACTGGGAAGAAAGAACTTTTGCTTGGAGGCGGCGTTGCATGCAATTCAAGGCTCCAGGAGATGTGTCAAATAATGTGCAAAGGACGCGGCGCAAAGTTTTTTTGTCCTGAAAAACAGTTTTTAGTAGATAATGCAGGCATGATTGCGTTTCTAGGGGAAATAATCTTTAACTCCCGCAAGAAATATTCTGACCTTATTTATTCACCCAAGGATCTCTCAAAGCTTGATATAAAGCCAAGACAAAGAACTGATGATGTTAAGGCAGGGTGGAAAAATTGAAGGAAACATTTTTAAATAAACTTTTACCATAATATTTATCCGATGAGCGAGCCGAAAATTCGCGAGGGTTAGCTTGCTTCTTGGTAAAATAACAAAATGGCTGACATATATACAATAATTGAGAAGGCACGGAAGACGGGTAAGGTTGAAAAAGGCACCAACGAAGTTACAAAGGCAATTGAGAGAGGCACAGCGAAGCTTGTAGTTTATGCTGCTGATGTGGAACCTAAAGAGATTGTTCAGCATCTTCCTGTATTATGCAAGGAGAAGAAAATACCTTGTCAGGAAATAGACAGCAAACAGAAACTAGGGATTGCAGTGGGTATCCCTGTTGCAGCATCAAGCGTCGCAGTGATTGAATCAGGCGATGCTGAAAAGGACATTGCTTCTTTGAAATAATTAATTTAAGATGGCAAAGCAACAAAAACCAAAACAAGGACAAGCACAGTCTTCGAAAGGAAGCGACAAAATTCTTGGAGATGTTGTTCCTGCACGAGTAGAGGAATTTGTAGGCAGGACTGGATTCAGGGGAGAAATAACTCAGGTAAAATGCCTAGTTCTTGAAGGTAGGGACAAGGGCAGATCTATGAGGCGAAATGTTAAAGGCCCTGTAAGAATTGGAGATCATCTTATGCTTAGGGAGACAGAGATTGAAGCAAGAAGAATTAAATCTAAGGTTTCAAAAGGAGCGTATACATAATGAACGAAGAAGAACATAGAGAAAGATTAACCTCTGCCATTGAGAGGGCATTAGCGGGCCTCCCTCCTTTTCTTGATGCAGAGGCATCTAAAGAGGATATTATGTCTGTTGGAACCTCTTGGCTTGTTGATTATCTCCAAGAGAACGGCTATAGATTGAATGCTACTGTAAGTATGGGTGACCGCGTTCGTTTATTTGGCTCATCTCAGGAGGTTTATTATGCCTAAATGCTCATATTGCGGAAAAATGTATGAGCCGCCCCGCGGCCTGACTTTGGTCATGAATGATGGTACTGTTAAGTACCTTTGTTCTGCGAAGTGCAGGAAAAACATGAACCTTAAGAGAAGGAAAGTGAGGTGGGTTTCCAAGAAAAATAAGGACGAAAAGGAAGAAGCTTCCAAATAATTTTATCTTTATAGATTATATGAAATTTCTTGTTTTTTAGTAATTTATCGACGAGAAAAGGTTTTTCTCCTGAGAAAAGTTTATAAAGTAAACATGTGTTTTTCTGACATAAATTTGGCAGAATTTCTGGCTCCAAATTGATTAAATTAATCTAGGTTTGGCAAAACCTATGTAAAACCAAAAAAGAAAGATGGCAGAAAAGTCTAATTATACTGCGAATGAAATTAAAGTTCTTGAAGGTCTTGAAGGTGTAAGAAAAAGACCTGCGATGTATATAGGCGGAACAGGTAAAGATGGCCTACATCATATGGTTTATGAGGTTGTCGATAACTCTGTTGATGAAGCACTTGCAGGATACTGTAAAAAAATAAAAGTCTCGATAAATAAAGACGGTTCTGTAACAGTTGAAGACGATGGTAGGGGAATTCCTGTGGACATGCACCCAACATTGAAGATCCCCGCAGTTCAAGTTGCCCTGACAAAACTTCACGCAGGTGGAAAGTTTGACAAAAAAACCTATGCTATCTCTGGAGGACTCCATGGTGTAGGAATAAGTGTTGTGAATGCACTTTCAAAGAAGCTCATCATAGAGGTTAAGCGTGATGGGAAGATTTTCCAACAGGAATATTCGAGAGGTATTGTAAAAACGAAGCTAAATGTTATAGGTAAAACTAATGAAACAGGGACTACTGTTACTTTCTGGCCCGATCCTGAAATTTTTTCAACTGTAGATTTTGATTACAAAATATTGGAAAATAGGTTTAGGGAGATAGTTTTCCTTAACGCAGGTTTGAAGATTGTTCTATCTGACGAGATTAAAGGAAAGAAAGAAGAATTTTTTGCTTCTGGGGGTTTGATCGAATTTGTAAAATGGCTTAATAAGTCTAAGGAAGTCTTAAGCAAACCTGTTTATTTTAAGAAAGAAGACAAAGGTCTTTCTGTCGAAGTTGCAGTACAATATAATACAGGTTATAGGGAGAATATCTTCGGTTTTGTAAACACGATAAACACTGTTGAAGGGGGAACTCATGTTTCCGGATTTAAGACTGCTTTGACGAGGGTTATTAATGATTATGCAAAGAAAAAAGGCCTCATAAAAAATGGAAACGGGACTCTTTCAGGAGATGACGTTCGTGAAGGACTTACTGCAGTCATAAGCCTTAAAATGGCGGATCCTCAGTTTGAAGGCCAGACCAAAACGAAGCTAGGTAACTCTGATGCTAAAGGACTTGTTGATTCTATTGTTACAACAGCCCTTTCGGAATTTTTTGAGGAAAATCCCGCTGTCGCAAGAAAGATAACAATGAAAGCCTTAGACTCTGCACGAGCCCGACTTGCTGCTAAGAAAGCAAAAGATCTTGTGAGGAGAAAAAATGCCTTTTCCGTCGGGGGACTGCCGGGAAAGCTTTCTGACTGCTCTGCTAAGAAATCTGAAAACACTGAACTTTATCTTGTTGAAGGTGAAAGCGCGGGCGGAAGTGCAAAAATGGCCCGCAATAAAGAGCATCAGGCAATTCTTCCTCTGAGAGGGAAGATCCTTAATGTAGAAAAAGCGAGCCCCGTCAGAGCGCTATCAAGCGAAGAAGTTGCAAACATAATCACTGCAATTGGCACCGGAGTTGGAGATCAATTTGACCTTTCTAAGCTTAGGTACAATAAGATTGTTATTATGACTGATGCTGATGTTGATGGAGAACATATAAAGACCCTCCTTTTAACTTTCTTTTTTAGATTCATGCCCCAGCTTATTGAAAATGGGAACATTTATGCTGCCATGCCTCCTCTTTATAGAATAAGAAAAAAGAGCGATCATTATGTTTATTCGGACGAGGAATTAAAAAAAATGACTGAAAAATTAGATACCTCCAATGTCACTAGATTCAAAGGCCTTGGAGAAATGTCCTCTGGACAACTTTGGGATACTACTATGAATCCTAAAACACGTAAGATAAAAAAGATATTTGTTGAAGATGCTGTTGAAGCAGACACTATTTTTTCTATGCTAATGGGAGATGATGTAGCAGCGAGGAAGGCATTCATTCAGGAAAATGCAAAGGAGGCAAATCTGGATATTTAAATGGGAAAACTTTCAACACCTGATTGGATAAGAGAAGGCTTTGATAGCAAAGCTGATTGGGAAAAAGCCCACCATGCAGGTACTGATAACAAGTCCAAGAAAGGAAAAATGTTCAAGGTACGGAAATGCCCTAAATGCGGAAGCACTAATGTAAGCGTTGTTCTTGTTGGCGAAGAGGGAAAGAAGGCCGACAAATGGCAATGTGAAAAATGTAAGTGGGTTGGAAGAGATATAGAAATTGAAGAAATTCCGGAAGAAGAATTTTTGAAGATGGGGGAAGAAGCATGACTAAAGATTCTGAAGGTAAAGAGAACCGTCGTCCGGACGTAATGAATACAGGGGACAAAAGCATTGTAGCTACGGAGATTTCTGGAGAAATGAAAAAGTCCTATCTCGACTATGCTATGAGCGTTATAGTTTCTCGTGCAATTCCTGCTCTTGAAGATGGGATGAAACCTGTTCAGAGGAGAATCCTTTATGCTATGAGGCGCGCAGGAATGACTTCAGACAAGCAGACAAAGAAATCTGTTTCTGTTGTTGGAGATGTTCTTAAACTGTATCACCCTCATGGAGATGCTTCTGTTTATGATGCTCTTGTGAGGATGGCCCAGGATTTCTCATTGAGATATCCTCTTGTTTTTGGTCAGGGAAACTTCGGTTCTATTGATGGTGATCCTCCCGCTGCTTACCGTTATACTGAAGCTAAACTAGCAAAGATATCAGAAGAACTTCTTGAAGATATAGATAAGGATACTGTGGATATGACTCCTAACTTTGATAATTCCACTAAAGAACCTTTGTTATTACCTGGTAAACTCCCTGCGCTTGTTATTAATGGGGCCACTGGAATTGCTGTAGGGATGTCAACAAATATACCTCCTCATAATCTATCAGAAGTTTGCGACGCGATAATAGCCTATGTTAAAAATCATGACATAAGTATAAAAGAACTTGCCGAGATCATCAGAGGTCCTGATTTTCCTACTGGTGGATATGTATCAGGAGATATGCTTGAGCTTTATACTACAGGTAAAGCAAGACTAATTATGAGGGGTAAGACTTCTACAGAGAAAACTAAGAAAAGAGAAAACATTGTTATAACTGAAATCCCTTATATGGTTAACAAATCTGATTTGGTCACTCAAATTGCAAAATTTGTTCAAGGTAAGAAAATAAGGGATGTTTCTGATATACGTGATGAAAGTTCTAAGGGGAAGATAAGGATTGTCGTTGAACTTAGGAAGGGAGGGAATTCAAAGTTTGTCACAAATGCTCTTTACAAATATACCCGACTTCAGGATACCTTCAATGTAAATTTCCTTGCTTTGGTTAATGGGCAACCCAAAGTACTGACTCTTAAGGATGTTGTTAAAGAGTATACAGAGCATAGAAAAAGGATAATCACAAGACGAACTCGCTTTGACTTGAAAAAAGCTGAAGAAAGGATAGAAATTGTAGAGGGACTTTTGATCGCTTTGAAGAATATTGATGAGGTTATTTCTATGATTAAAAAATCCAAAAATACTGCAGAAGCTTCTGAGAGTCTTATCCAAAAATTTAAACTTACTAAAAGGCAGGCTCAAGCAATCCTTGAAACTAGACTTCAACAACTTACATCTCTGGAACAAGATAAGCTCAAAGCAGAGCACAAAGATCTTAAGGAAAAAATTGAAGGATATAAGAGAATTCTTGGAGATATAAAAGAAGTACTCAAGATAATTGTAAAAGAGGTAAGTGAGCTTAAGAAGAAGTATGGGGATGACAGGAGAACTCAGATCCTTAACAAGATTTCTGACATCTCTGAGAAGGATTTAGTTCAAAGAAAAGAAGTTATTATTAATATAACAGAGAAAGGATATTGCAAACGTATGGATGTTAAAACCTACAAAGAGCAAAGGCGTGGAGGTAAGGGTGTTATAGGAAGCAATCTTGCAACAGGAGATTTTGTAAGGCAACTGATAGAATGCTCCACACATGATTATCTTATGTTTTTCACTTCGCGAGGAAGGGTTTTGTGGCTTAAGGCCTATGATATTCCTGAAGCGGAGAGATATAGCAAAGGAAAATCTCTTGCAAATCTCCTGACTCTTAAAGATGAAAATGTCACAAGCGTAATCTCAGTGAAATCATTCGATGATTTCTTGTTCATGGCGACTAAGAAAGGCCAAGTAAAGAAAATAGCTTTAGAGAACTTTTCTAAGCCCCGTGCTTCTGGGGTACGTGCCATCAATCTACCTAGTGATAATTCTGATGATCTGATCGATGTTCGTGTTGTAAAAAGAGGAAACGAAGTTCTTCTTGCGACTAAGAAAGGACAGGCAATAAGATTTAATTCAGATGATGTCAGGGACATGGGGCGAGCCAGTTATGGCGTGACTGGAATAAGATTAGGTAAGGATGATGAGGTTGTAAGTCTAGAAGTTCTTGAGAAACAATCGATACTCACCATAACTAAGAATGGATACGGAAAGCGTACCTTAGTTGCAGATTATAGGAAGACTGCGCGCGCGGGAAAAGGTGTAATTAACCTTAAGGTTACAGACAAAACAGGGGATATTGTGACAACCGCATCTGTAGATGAGAAAGACTCCATTATAATCACTACAGCTAAAGGAATGGTTATTCGTACCTCATTGAAGAATGTTAGAACTATGGGCAGAGCAACACAAGGTGTAAGAATAGTGAAACTTCACCCTGGAGACAGTGTAACAGATCTCATACGTGTTGCTGATGATGAGAATGTTAATGGTGTGGATTAATTTATTAATTATATAGTAATTACCTAAGAAAAACTTATAAATAGTATTTTTTTGAATTTATTATGTCTTTGATTGATTTTTTGAAAAAGGAAGGGGGTCCTGTTGAAATAACAGCCACTAGTATATCAGGGGTAATGGAAGGGGGACTTGCGAGTATTTTTAACCCTGGTTTTGCACGGGATTCTATTTCAGAAATTAAATACCTTTTTCTTCATCCCGGACATAGATTTAAAATTTTTGAAGATTCTTTAGAAGTTGCACGCGGCACCTCGAATTTTTTTGGTTATATTGCAGGATTAGCCATTTGTTCAGATTACCTACTTAATCACACCAATCATATTCTAGGTTATGTACCTCTTGCCACAAATCTTATCTCTGCAGTTGGCCAGTACAGTAAGGGATTGAACCAAAAATAATAAGTCACTGTCATTAACCCTCAAATTCTTCTACAATATCTTCATTTTCTGAATTAGGTTTGAATTCATGAAGCCCTGATTGCCTAGTCTTTCTGTATTTCCAGCTTCTTCCTGGGAAGAATTTTTCGGTATTGTTATTTGGACTTTCTGGAGAGTTCCCCCACGCAGGACAAATACTTTTGTATTCACACCAGTCACAAAGTGCAGATTTTGTAGGGGTGAATTCCTTGGTAGATTTTATGCTATTAATTAGTTCAAGCGTCTCATGCCTTAATTGTTCAAGTTCTTCATTGGTCCTGTTTGAGACAATTTTTTTATTATGCGCAAGAAAGTGCCAGATAAGTTTAACTTCCTTGTCTTTGCCAAAAATTTCTTTTATTGCAATGGAATAAAGCGCTAGTTGTCTATCTTTTTCACCATGATTCGCTTGAGGCTGAGAATTTGCTGTCTTGTAATCATGTATCTCGAGATTACCTGTTTCTATGTTTTGAACAAGCCTGTCTATATATCCTATTATTTTTGTATTGTTCTCTGGATCTATATCAATAGTTATCTTCTTCTCTAGCTCAATTGTATTGTCATTGAATGGTGTATTTGCCTGGTAATAGTCAATGAGGAACTTCATACCTTTCTCAAGATAATCCCTATCTGTAAGATGATTGCGTACTATAACCATATTTGGACTGTAATTTGCTTGCCAAAATTCTATGTACTGTACAATTAAATTATCCAAAGTAGGAATATTCTTTTGTTGTACCTGCTTGTAAAGCCATTCTAATGCAAGGTGCACGCAGCTTCCTAAATGGGCCTCTATACTTTTTTCAACCTCGGGGACTATTTTGTCTATATATTTGAATTTGTACTTTAGTTTGCATTGCTCGAAAGTAGAAAGTTTTGAATGTGAATAAACCTGCATCAGTTCCAAAATTTGAAGAGGTTTATATAATTTTATGGGGTTTAATAGAGTCTGAGTTAAGAAGCATTCGCGCTCACGTTTACTGAGTTCTGTGTCTTTACAGAACTAGCCAAGAATGCCCACCATGGATTTTTTTGCTGAAGTATTAATCCATTTTGTGCATTTAGTCTCAACTGAACACGTTCTTGTGCGGGAAATATTCCTAAAACTTTTACTTTTCTTTCTGTCTGTGCTGTGTAATTTCCATCCTCTCCCAATGTTATAGATTCGTTAGTGATGGTTCCATTAAGACGTTCTCTAATTCTTTCTCTTATCCTGTCTGGAAGCACTACAGGCAGGGTTTCATTTCCAAAAATCCCATAAACTGTCCCATTACCTGATTTGTAAAGTGTTACATTTGTTGACATATTAGCGCCCTGGACCTGAACTATCGTATTTCCTGATTTTCCTGCCGTTACTGTCATCGTTCTCGTTCCATTAATATAACACTTCATAGTTTCTCCCTCCTGCGAACAGTTTCCCGGCAATTGTGAATTATTAGCTCTTATCCTTAGTCTATTTCTCTCTTGGATTAATTCTTTTATCTGTGCTCCTGTAAGCCCATGAGATTCAATTTCTACTTCATGTCCATCTATTGAGACATTAGCAGATACTCTTTCTTGTTCCCTTGTTCTAGAAGAATTTGAGGAATTATCTTCAACAGTAGAATTTTCATGCTCCGAGGTTATACTTGTATTTATATTTCCTCCTACACTAACTCCCACAGAGTCAGAATGTCCTGAGTCAGTACTATCTGCTTTTATAATTGCTGCATGCATAGCTAGAATACCTACAACAACAAAAGCCATCAATGTTAATAACACTCTTTTTTGCATTTCTTTTAAAAGAAATATAACCTTATAAACTTTAGGAATGAATATTATATAATTTCTCCAAAACCAATGAGTCTCCAGTGATTTTCAATGTTTCTTGCTATACCTACATTATCTCCCTTAAGGGCAACAATGGGAATATTTAAGCTTAATTCAACTTCTTTCCCTTCTGGAGAGATTTTTTCAACCATACCTACTGTGATAGTGGTGTTTATACTCAACATGAGAAGTTCTTTTGTTTTTATAGGTTCAACTGTTTTACTGTTTTGGAGCCCTGCAACATTCTTGAAGATTTCAGCTTTTAGTTTCAAGTTATGGGTAATCTCAGGAAGTATACCTTTTTTAGAAGCAATGCAACCCGTTAGCGAGTCCGTTTTTGTTAGGAAGGGATCTAAAGAAGTTTCAATAGAGATACTTGCCCCAGGTGTAATTTCTTTTACAGAAGTATTTCCTTTATGGAGTGAGAGTATCTTAGTTTTAAGAGTTTGGTATTCTACTTGTCCGTGGGATTTTTTTATATTTATACCTGGTTTTATCTCAATTTCTTCCCCTACACAAAGTACGCCTCTTTTTAGAATCCCTCCAAGTACTCCCCCATGAAGATCAGATATTCTTGTACCTGGCCTATTTATATCAAAGCTTCTTGCTATTAAAAATATTGGATCTGATTCTGTATCTCTATTGGGAATAGGGATTTGTGCTAGCTCTTCAAATATTTTATCTACATTTATGTTTTGCTGGGCAGATACAGGTATTATGGGGGCATTTTCTGCAATGGTTCCATTAACAAACTCTTTTATTATTTTATAGTTTTCAAGAGCCTGCTCATGGGACACCAGATCAATTTTGTTTTGAACTATTATTATATTCTTTATGTTTTTTGCTTGAAGAGCTGCAAAATGTTCTTTTGTTTGGGGCTTTATGCCTTCATTAGCTGCTACTACTAGTATGGCAGCATCTATAATTGCCGCTCCGGAAAGCATAGTTGCCATCAACATTTCATGACCTGGTGCATCAATGAAGCTTACATATCTTACAGGCTCGGCCCCTTTTTCTTGTTTGTTACTATATATTCCATCTTTGTCCTTGTAAATAGTAGCTTCTGCATACCCTAGTTTTATTGTAATTCCGCGCTTTAATTCTTCAGAGTGCGTGTCCGTGAATTTTCCAGTTAAGCGGCTTAGGAGTGTTGTTTTCCCATGATCTATGTGCCCCACTACTCCTACGTTTAATTCTGGAATGTTCTTTGTTTCTGACTTAACCATTAATAATCCTAAAAGAATTAGTTTTTTACGGTTTGGGTTTCTCGTACTAAAATGGAGACTTCGGCAGGGCTTTTGATGTATCGTTTAAAAAACAAATCTCTTCAATTTTTTATTGTGCATCCTGGGGGACCTTTTTGGAAGAATAAGGACGAAGGGGCATGGAGTATCCCAAAAGGAGGAGTTGAGAAAGGAGAAGATTTGTTAGAATGTGCTAAGCGTGAGTTCTATGAAGAGACTGGAATAAAGGTGAATAAAAGAGATATAAAAGATTTTTTTTATCTTGGGGAAATAAAGCTAAAATCAGGAAAAATAATTTATGCATGGGCATTCAAGGGCGACTGGCCAGGAATGCTTTTGAAGCAGAACATGATTGAACTTAAACTTCCATGGTCAAATAAAAAGATAAAAGTCCCAGAAATTGACAAGGCAGGATTTTTCACTGCTAAAATTGCAAAAGATAAGCTTAATCCAGCTCAAGCGGCATTTGTAGATAGGCTTGAAGAAAAATTAAAGGGCTAATTAGAAGCAGTCTCTGTCTTAGGAGAGTATTCTCTCTGCGTTGATTCGTTATAATTGGCAGTATCTCTGCTTATTGATACGGCCATTGGCAATGATCCCCTGTATAACGGAACAGTATGAACTAAACAATACCTGCCCCCTATTTTCATAGAGTCAGTTATATTTCTATCTGCACCTATAGCAGATGAATCAATTACAGCTATATTTATCCCATCAGGTTTATCTATATGGTATCCTTTGTAAACACCACATTGGGTTGCAGTTTTTTGATTACTTCCAAGTGCAATGCTGCCTGCTAGTGCTAAAGCTGCAATGGTCCCTGCAATTTTTGCTTTCCTTATATCCTTTTTTTCATTTATCATATAAAATCCATAAAATTTAACTTTATAAATCTTTCTGTTTTGTTACTTTTATAAAGTAATTACAAATTAGTTATTGGGTAGGTTCTTCTTGTTTCTCTTCAGTTTTTGGCTCTGAGGCTTTTTTCTTCTCTTCACTTGCCGTTTTTCTCTTTGATGCACGATTTTCTTTTGACTTTCCTTTGGCCTGACCTTCAAATACCTCTGAAAGTGGTTTTTTCCCTTCTTTTATAACCTTAAGATTTATCTGGATAATCTCCTGCGATAAAACCCTTCCTCTAACGGTCTTTCTTAATCTCAGGCCCTTAGGTGTTTTGTTAGATATCTTCTTTTTTCCTTCTCTACGAACTCTTTTATGCATACCTTTCCCATATTCAAGGAGAACTCTTTTCAGGCCTACACCCGGAACTTCTTTCATAGCAGTGAACCCTGCTTTGTCTGACATGCCTGTGATTTCTAGTTCATATCCTTCTAGGGCAGGTAAGAGCTCTTTTCCCTCAAACTTATCTCCTAGTTCTTTTCCTAAGATATCTTCAGACTCTAACTCAAACTTGTAGGTCTTCCCCGACTTCTCTGAGACGTTAATTTTGAATGGCATGATAATCTACATTAAATTTTGTTTTTAAAGTTTTGGTCTCAAATATTCATGCCTATTAGAAGCAGGATCAAAGAGATTAGGAGCTCAGAAACAGCAATCCTTTTCAGGGACTTTTGATTCTTAAACCATCTTCGTGTTGTCTTTAGACACCATTTAGGGAATATTAATACAAATAAACTGTCTGCTAAGGCTACCAAACCCACTATCATAAAAATAATGTTTGCACTTACCATATCTCTTTTTTATGAAAAGACATTTTTAAGTCTTGGGTTTTTCAGTTACCCCAACCTTCTTTCGTTTTTTCTTTTATCCGCGCAAGTTCAGATAAAAGTGAAAGCTCGCTGCTTGAAAGAAGATCTTTATTCTTCTTCAGATTTTTGAACTGGCTTTCTGAAATATTACTATACAAAGAATCTATCTCTTTTAATCTTCTTTCATAATTTATCCCTGGAATGGATATTGCAACCTCCATACCTTCCGTTGCTTCATTTACAGATCTTCCTTCAGACTGGATATTTTTTATCTTACCTACTTTTTCATTGTTTCCATCAATTAAATCTATCCCTGCCACGACTTTTCCTGCTTCAATTCGCACTCCAAAGATTGCAGGATTAGTGTTACGGAAAACATATTGCTTCAAAAGTTTTAGTTTTGACAATGCACTAAGCTCTAGAAGACGTTTCTTCTCAATCTCGCGCTTTTTTTCTTCTCTGAATTCCTCGAGTCTTTCAATAAGCCTGTAAATCACATCCTCGTTTAGTATAGGGATATTTCCTTTTATCTCGCGTGCATCAGAATCTATTTCTACATTGAATCCTGCAATGATTGCATCAAGTTCGTTTATTTTAAGGTTTGCCTTTGCGCGGATTATATCTGTTTTGTTTATGTTTCCTATCCCTGCGCTTACAACAGGTATTTTTGCCTGTCTCAATAGAGTTAGAAGCGCTTCAAGACTTCCCAATGAATCGGCCTTGGCTATAATTCCTTGTTTGCTTGTTTTTATAGTCTCAGAGATTTCTTTTTTGAAAATTTCCTTTATTTTCTCCTCATTGTTCTTGTAAATTACGAAAGGCATTCCAGGAAGTATCTCCTCCTTTGTTACAAGCTGCAGCCTCAATCCTGTTGCCGCTTTAACCGAGTCTTTTGGCTTGAATTTCGTGGACAAAGGTAAGATTTCCTCCAAGACCCTGATTCGCGTTATAATAGGGGTTCCTTCAAAACTTGCCACTGCAATTTCTTCATCGCGCTTTAGCGTGCCGTCGTAGAGAATAGCCTCTATATAACTAGATTGGTCTTTTTTTATTTCTAACATTATTCCTTTAGCATCTTCCCCTAACACTAGCCTCTTCTCAAGATATCTCTGACTCAAACCACATAACATCATTATCAGTTCAGGGATTCCTTCATGTGTCCTTGCAGAGCAGGGAACAAGGGCAATTTTTTTTGTGAAATCTTTTATGTTGTAATAAAGATCGGAATCGAATCCATGACTTTGAAGAGATCCAATTAAAGTGAGATATTTTTCGTCGAAGTTTTGCTTAACATTTATCGCCTGAGACTCTATGCTCGCTTTTAGATTAGGATTTTTCTCTGAACTCCCTCCCGAGTAAGACTGCCACCCAGAGATCTTATCAATTTTATTTAGCGCAATTACAAAGGGAACTTTGTTCAGCTTAAGCACCTGGATAACTTCTGCTGTTTGCGGTTTTATCCCTTCACTTATATCTATGACTAAGATTGCAAGGTCTGCAAGATTCCCTCCTCTTTTCCTTAGATTTGTGAATGCTGCATGACCGGGTGTATCAATGAATAAAAATCCCGGGATGTCAAGCCTTATCTTTTGTTGATCTATTAAAGGGCATGCTTTTCTCAATTGCTCTGCAGGATAGAGTGTGAATGATATTTTTTGTGTTATTCCTCCAGATTCACCTGCTTGGATAGAACTGCCCCTAAGTGCATCAAGAATGCTTGTTTTACCATGGTCTACATGACCTGCAACCGTCACGATTGGCTGACGAATATTTTCGGAAGTCATGACAAAAATAGAAGAAATTCAGTTAAAAGGTTTTTGATTGAAACTCAATAATCAGGCATCTCTTCAGAATCCAATGTTTTTTGGCTTCTTTGGGTCTTCTTTTGTACTGGTTTTTTGTCTTCGCTGTCGCTAACCCCTTCATCTGCAACCAAATCAGACTCTTTTATTGAATCAATCATCTCTTTGAATTTTGGAAAATCTGCAGCCTGAATCTTAACACCTGCCTTCGTGAAACCAGTGTATCTATCTCCAGTCACAAACTCACGTATAGTTACTCCTGGCCTCCCTCCAAAATCATCCAGCCTTATTATGATATCTGTGAAATCATTCTTCTTTATTTTTCCTATATCCTTTTCCATTTCAGGTGGAAGAAAATGCGTTTTATAAAATTATTGGTGCTATAAATCAACTTGCACGTGTCCGTACTCCTGAACTGAAAAATCCAAATGTTGGCTGTTGCGTCTGAGTCGGCGCAGGTTGTGTATTTTGAGGGGCTGCCTGCACCACTCCTCCCCGATTTGTATATATTGGCGTACCCAGAGATAATTGGTTATTTGCAGTGTTGTTATGTTTTGCCAGCCCGAACAACAAGATACTTCCAACTACAAGCGTGAATATGACTAAGGATATACCAATATTTTTTCTTAATCTTTTGAATCTCATTTATCTAAAGTCGAAAATTTCCTCGTGTATATGGCTTTTTTCCACTCCTAAATTTATAAGGTTTGTGAAGATATCTTCTTTGAATTTTGCTGGGCCGCACATTAGGAATTCTTTGTTCTTTATTTCTCCTTCTATGTTTTTTATACTTTCAAGGGTTAGTCTGCCTTTCTTTGAGGATTCCCATAGGATGAATTTGAAATTAGGGAACACTCTTGCTAGCTCTGTGAAAGTTTCATGACCTATAAAATCTTCTGCATTTTTCGCAGCGTAATATAAATTTATTCTTTGTTTTTCACTTCTCTTGGTTGCATGCTCTAGAAGATCTTCCGCGAGTCCTATAAAGGGCACAACTCCCACTCCTGCCGCAATCCATATCTGATCTCTGTTCTTTGAGGTGTGCACATTGAATTTTCCATAGGGGCCCTCTATCGAGACCTTATCACCAATTTTCAGGTGAGTGAGTCTTTCTGTAAAATCTCCTAGTTTTTTTACAATTATCCTTATTACTTCTGAATCCGAGCGAGATGCTATTGAAAAAGGGTGGGGCTCGTCGGAGAGATTTTCATTGTAAAATCTCACAAATATGAATTGGCCTGAATTGTAATGCAGTGGCTTGTGTTCTGGAGTAAGGTCAATCTCTAAGAAATTTTGTGTCTGTTTTATCTTGCTTACGGAATATACTGCGTTTTTGATGAATCTTTTTTTTAGGAACAGGCTATAACAAAATGCACCTATACCTAATACTGAAACAGCAGTAGCATAAATATAGTAACCATGAAAGATATAGTCACTAGATACAGTTCCACGAACAAGGAAGATATGAAGAACTGCTAGGATGAATACTGCCCCCAGGAATTCGTGAGTAAATTTCCATTTGTGGTACCTCATCTTTACAAAGAGAGTTATGTATACAAGAACTATCAAGCCTAAAAGTGCAAGAATTCCGAAGTCTACAGACCAGTAAGAACTAGGCATGAGATATATCGCTGCCAGTTTTATGTTGGAGGGTATGAATTTCATCACTAAAAATATAGGGTGGAATAAAATCAATAGTAATGCAGTTCCTCCAAGGATTCCATGAACCACATACACTTTATCAAGACCTCCAAAGATGTTTTCTATGAATTTGATTCTAGTGGAAAGAACAAATGTTAAGGCAAACATTGTCATACCTACAAGCCCGAAAAGCTCTCCGAAGCTGTGAACTATGTTCCCATAGCTTCTAAAGTCTGCAAGTCCTGGCCCGAATCTGAACCATAGGAATGCAGGAATCAACGAAATTATGATTATTGCAGCCCATCCTATAAACTGCCGCGTTTTTAGATTAATACCCATAAATTAATTCCTCTATGCCATTGAAAAATTCTGTGTTTAAATTTTTGTCTATTGTCATAACTTTTATTTTGTTTTTCTTGAGTATTTTTTTAAGGGATCTCTTATCTGATACAAAAATTGCGGTTGCACAAACATCAGCCAGCTCAAGAGTTGGGGCTATTACAGTTACAGAGATAAAATTTGATCTGTTCAGTATATGTGAATTTTCAAAATTTTTATGATATTGCATATAATCTCCGGAAGTGGCGACCCCTTCATTTTTAATTTTCAATGGAAGAATAGTTTTTTCTTCTTTTCTAGGGTGTTGTACTTCTATGATATGAAAATTCTCTCCTGAAACAAGTATATCTCCTCTTGAATCTATAAGGAAATTCTCAATTCCGCACGATCTTAAAAATTCACCCATCTTGTCTGTTATATAACCTTTTGCGATACTTCCCAAATCTATCTTAATTCCCTGGGACTTTAGGTAAACTTCCTTGGTTTTTGAGTCTAGTTTTATGTCCTTATAATTGGCATCCACTGCTGTCAGCTCTTTTTTAGTTTTTCTCTCTGTTATATTCTTTCCAAGCCCTACATTGTACTTTCCTTTCGTTAGCGTGGAGAATTTTAGTGCCCTTTTTATGACATTAAATAACTCTTCCGAAACAATCATTTTCCTTTTACGATTCAAAATTGACAGCTCGCTTTCTTCATCAAAGAAACTAAATACCTTTTGCAATCTTAGCGCTTCTTCATACGCTTTTTTTATTATGTTCTCTATTTTATAAGGATCTGCTTCAGAGTAAATAATAAATTGTACTTCTCCTCCAAAAAGCTTTTTCTTAAATCTTGTCTCACTTATAGGCATTAGAATTTGTCGAGTCCGTACGACTCAGAGAATATCTTTATTTTTTCAAACTCATTTAGAAAGTCTACTCCTTTCTGAGTTATTACAAATCTTTTTCCATGTTTGTCTCTTAGTATTTCTATCAAACTATTATTTATAAGATATTTTATATAAGGCTTTATGCTATTATTCGAAAGATTGGCTTTGTAAACCAGATGAGTTATTTTAACTTCTCTTCTTTTTCCTAGAATTTCTAGGATGTCTTTCAAAACCTCCAGCTTTGTTCTTTTTTTCATTTTTTATTTTCACCTGGTTTAGCAACAAAGAGGAGTAGCCAAACAACAGGATGAATTCTCCTATTATGTAAAGTGATGGTGCATCCTCAGAGAATAGTAGGAATACGTGTCCTATTATCATGATGAGGAAAGCAACGAAGACCAGCCCTGTATTAAAGGTTCTTCTTTTTTTATAGTTTCCGTAAAAGTGCATTGCTATTAATGCCAAAGTCAGTATGACTGTTATATGGAATAGTGAATTGAAATAGATGCTGAAAACTATGGTCACTGTTCCTAGATATAGATACATGAATATATTTTCTTTGTTTTTTATATTTGTTGTCATGAAGAAAAGGAAGAGGAATCCTGCTAGATATAAAAGCTTATACAACCCAAAGCTCAAGAAATATACTAGTCCTATACTGCTACCAACATCCGTAAAAATATGGGTGATAAAATAAAGATCTTCTACACGAATCCTTCCAAGGATAGTAAGATTCGCAATAATCTGGAAAATGAAAGATATCCCTATAAGTAAAAATCCTACTGAAAGGAACCTATAATTCCTTTCTTTTATGATCTTGTAAATTTTATTACTGTAATATGCAATTTGAAAAGAAACAAACATCGCAAGGATTTCTATTATTGAATCTACGCCATAGAATTGTCCAAGGGACAGGCCTGTTGCCATAATTTAATTTTGGATTTTTTGTTTATAAGCCTTCCGAATTTGTTTTAAGAATTTGACATAAGAATTATTGTTTCGCATTTGATTTAAAAACCAATTTCTTAGTTTTAGCAGGAGGTAACCATGCAACAAAACAAATTTGCTTCTGAAGAGGAAATGAGACTTATCGAAGAGCTCACACCTGAAGAGACTTTTATCCTTGGATTTCTTAAGGGATTTAATAGGGAGAATATGAGACTGTGGGTTGAAATGGAGCTTTCGATTTTTGATGTCAACTATGAAGAACCTTGAGTTTTATTCTCACCCCGGGGCGCCCTAAATTGGCGCCCTGCTTTTTTCTTACCTTGAAGCGCCAACGCTAGGATTCGAACCTAGGAGCCCCGAAGGGCACGGTTTTCGAGACCGTTCCGTTAGACCACTCCGGCACGTTGGCAATGTTAATATTCTATCAGGGCGATTTAAATAATTAACCGAATTCGCAACACTTAAAAACTTCTTTTTGTTTTGTTGTCTATGGCTTTTGAATTACCTCCATTAGGATACCCTTATAATGCGTTGGAGCCCTATATAGACGCTAAAACTATGGAGATCCATTATACAAAGCACCATCAGGGTTATGTCAACAAATTGAACGCTGCTATAGAGAAGCACCCAGAACTCGCGGACAAGTCTGTTGAATGGCTTTTACAAAACCTAAACAAAGTACCTGAGGATATCCGCACTGCAGTAAGAGATAATGGCGGCGGGCATTTCAATCATAGTTTTTTCTGGCCTCTTTTAAAGAAAGGCTTCCCTTATAATGAAGAAAATGCTAAGGAGCTCTCAGAAGCCATTCATGGAAGATATGAAAGTATTGAACAGTTCAAAGAAGCATTTGCACAAGTTGCGGCTTCTCGCTTTGGATCGGGGTGGGCATGGCTGGTAATCAACCAAGAAGGAGAACTTGATATGATATCCACTCCAAACCAAGATTGTCCTCTAAGCCAGAAAATGAATCCTGTTATGGGGCTGGATGTTTGGGAGCATGCTTATTACTTAAAATATCAAAATAGGCGGCCAGAATATATTGAGGCCTTCTGGAATGTTCTTGATTGGAAACAAGTCAACGAGAATTTCAAGAATGCTGTGAAGACTGATTAATCTCTGAGACAAAACTCTTAAAAAATTTGCTTGTTTGATTCTATTATGGCGTTATCTACATCAGAAATAAATGGGAAGTTAGGGCAGCTTGTAAGCTGGAATCTTGAGGATAATGGAAGAGCCATAGAAAAGCAGTTTGAATTTCATGATTTCAAGTCAGCTGTGGAATTTGTCAATTTTGTTGCAGATATTGCTGAGCTAGAAGACCATCATCCTGATGTGAATCTTCATGATTATAAGTATGTTAAAATATTATTGTCCACGCATTCCGCTGGCGGCCTCACTGAGAAAGATTTTAAAGTGGCGTCAGAGATAGACAAATATGGAAATCACAAAAGAAATTAATATTAATGAGCTTATTCTGGCTCACCCTGAGGTATCGGAGATCTTAACGGGATATGGTTTGCATTGTGTGGGGTGCCATTTTTCTTCTTTTGATACTCTTGAAGATGCTTCAGTTATACATGGAATTGATGAGGAAGAAATAGACATGATGGTTAGGGATGTAAATAAAATTTTGAGGGAGAAAAATGAGTGAAAAAACAGAACTTGAGATAAATCGTGAAATTTATGATCATGCAGACACAGAAGACCTGAAATATAAGGCGGAGCCTGGTCTCTCTGAAGGGCTTGTTAGGCAAATC
>JBJKOX010000022.1:0-12535 GCA_046706965.1 Candidatus Pacearchaeota archaeon | reverse complement strand
CTTTAATCTCTGCCTCAAGCTTAAGAATTTTTCATGCCTTGTTTCATCCAGAATGACTACTTGATCGTCAAATCCTGTACCTATAGTTGCTAATATCCCTGCTATGGAAGGAAGATCAAGATTCCACTGAATCAATGCTGCCACCCCTAGAATGATGAGGATTTCGGAAAGACTTGTAAGAATCAGTGCTAGTGAAGATTTTATATTTCTATACCTTATGAATACAACTAGTGAAGCACCTATGAGTGCGACAACCCCTGCAATAAGGATAATATTAGTAAAGTCACTTCCTAAAACAGGAGATATGGTATCAAGTTGTACAATATCAAGTTTATAGGGGAGGCTACCAGTGATTAATATTGTTTGGAGTTTGTGCATTTGATCTTGGGCATTTTGTATTGCATCTTGAGGTGTTGCCCCTGATCCCGATCCTTGAACTTGTATTTGTGTGGTTACCTGGCCTTGTAGATCCTTACTTATCAAAAGAGATTCTTCTAGTTTTCCATCCACATAGAGATCAAGTGGTTTAGATAGGTACTGAGGATTTGAGGCATTTATCGTAAGATTTTTAGTGATAGCAGCATGCCTTTGTGCAGCAGCAGGGCTTAGGGTTATCTGGAATGAAAATTGAGAGACATAAGTACCATCAGATTGTTGTACTGGGTTATTGACCCTTTCACAAGTCTGGTCACCTCTACATACAGAAGAGATATCTTTTTTACCCCCTGTGAAAACAGTTTGATTACCTATCTTTGCTTGAAAAATCCCTTGCTGCCCTATAAGCTGTTGAAGATCATTAGGGGTCGCGCCCGCTATTTCTATCAGCATGTAATTATTCCCCTGCAGATCTGTAACGGATTGAACCTGAAGATCAGTGAGACCAAATTGGTTAAGCCTATTAGAAGTTACATCAACAAGATCCTGCATCTGTGAAGCAGTCAGGGTTTGGTTTTGAGCTTTTACAAGTGCACGTGCCCCTCCAACAAGATCAAGCCCTAGAGTCAATTTTGTTTTAGATATTGCACTAACTGTTATATTTGGGAGCTCGCTAGAATAGTAAATTATAGTCCCATTATTTGTCGCGAAGGTCATCTTTTCCGATTGATTTGACAAGAACCTACCTGTAAAAGCATTAGTATAATCTTGAACAGAATTTATCGTTTGCCCGTCTATAGCAGTGATGATCATACCTTGTTTAAATCCTTGATTTGCAGCAGTGGAATTTGGTACTACAGAAGATACAATAACACCATGTTCAAAAAAGGCAGCAAAATTGAAAATAGATATAAGAGAAAGAACTATGAAGATTATGAGAAGCCAGATTCTCCAAGTTAATTTATTTTTCATGTTTTATTGCATACCATTTAATTATTGATGCGTTTGTCACCCATGTATTAAGCATATCGAAAAGCAGCCCTATAACGAGAATTGTAAAAATTGAGGCTAATGTTGTAGAGAAAGAGTTTACAAGCACCAAGGCTGCCGCAATTGCAAGCAAAGAAGTTAACGTCATAGTCATTCCTGTTTTAAATGCGGAATAAATTCTTGTGTCCAGCTTATGCTCGTGTCTCCTTAAGACACGATTCGTAAGAAGAATATCAGTGTCCACGGAATAACCAATAAGCATGAGGAAGGCTACAATACCTGCAGTGGACATCTGCATTCCAGTCATATCGAAAACTATAAGGGTCATAAAGATATCTGCAAATGCAGAAAGAACGACAGCAGCAGAAGGGATGCTATAAAGAAAGTAGAAAACCATATTCACTGCCAGCGCAACTATTGAAAGAATTATTACAATATTTATGGGGACTCCAAATGCAAAGAATGCAAAGAGGGGGAAAAGAGATATTGCAGCTACAAGAATCTTTATCCTCATCTTTTTTCCGAATATAAAGAAGACAACGCTCCCCATAAATAGAAATGCAGTGATAATTGCAAAAAGCAGTTGACTGAAGAAACTCTGGCTTAAGGCACTCCCGGTAAATTCAAAGCTACTATTTTGAGTAGTCAGGTTATAACCTAAATAATTTTGGATAACCGCACGTGTGGTATTTGCATCAGATTCGGTCTCAAGTATTACGGCTTTTTGTTGATGTGTTACAATGTCATATACACTTCTTACAGTGAGGCCCTTAAGCTTAGGGGAAAGTGCGGCAGTCATTGCAGCCGTATCTGTATTGTTGTAAATCGTTACAGAAGTTCCTCCTGTAAGCGAGATGTCCCTGTAGATAAAATCTCCATGAGCAGAATAAAAAATAACCAGGTAAATTGTGAAAATAAGTACAATCAAGATAGGAATTAACAAAAGGGTTTTGTAATGCTTGTCGTGAAATCTCCCAAATCTTTCTGTAAATTTTATTTTTTGCCTTGTTTCGTTTTCTTCTGTCATTTTTTAAGAGTGCGCGGACCGGGATTCGAACCCGGATCGTCTGCTCGCTTCGCAACGGATGCCTGGAAGGCAGAAAGTCTAGCCATTGACCTATCCACGCTTCATCAAATTAAAGTAGTTTTGGTACTTTTTTAAATGTTTATTGTAGCGCTCCCGACAGGATTTGAACCTGCGACCTATTCCTAACCCTGTATATTTCTTAGGGGGGAATCGCTCTAATCCAGGCTGAGCTACGGGAGCATGCGGGAGAAAGGATTCGAACCTTCGTAGGCACTAAGCCAACGCCTCTTGAGGGCGTTCCGTTTGACCACTCCGGCACTCCCGCTTTACGATGATAAAGACAGAAATCTTCCATATAAAAAGGTTTATAAAACCATGAAATCTCGAAATCTTAAGACGGCCATAGCAGGCTGGAAACGCCCGTTCCCTTTCCGAACACGGAAGCTAAGCAGCCTGTGTTGATGACGTTAGTTTCCGACAAGAAGCGAAATCATCAAGCTGTCTTGCTTATTTTTTAGATAAATTTAATACACCTTATTTCTCTTTAAGATTATGAAGCAAAAAATTTCCAAAATTAATGCTAAGAATAAGATTGATTCCTTCTTCAAGAATATTAAGAATAAGACACCGGAAGAGGTTAAAAAAATAAAAAAACTGGCTATGGCAAATAAGATTAGTTTGGGTCAAAAACGCAAGACTTTTTGTAAGAAATGCTTATTGCCCTATATAGATCCAAAAACAAGGATTCATAAAAATATAAAGTCAATCACATGTAATAACTGTGGTTATGTTTCTAGATGGAAAATTAAGCTTTCTTAAATTTGCTAATCAACTCAATGTAATCTTCCTGACCTAGGAAAACCGATCTGCAGCAGTACCTTTCAAGGCCTAGCTCATCTAGAACTTTCTTGGGTTTTTCACCTTCTGAGACTCGCTTCTTGAATTCTTCCCAAAGGTGGCCTATAGGCTTTCCGCAGCTGAAACATCTAACAGGAATTATCATAATTATATGCCTTAATCTTTGTTTTTAAAGTTTTGGTTAGAAAAGATTTAAATATAATCATAGGATAGTAAGAAAATGAAGAATAAATTTTTGTTATTATTTGCCTCTGCATTCTTTGTTTTGATGATTGCGGGAGTTTTCGCTACTTCATGCAACTTAGCTGCTTCTCTCGTAAACCAGGATCCTTACCCTGCAGTACAGGGAGACAGTGTTAAGCTTCTTTTCCAAATCAATGGCGTCCAGGATGTGAGTTGTAATGGTGCTACATTCAAGATTGATCCGGGATATGCATTCTCTCTACAAAATGGAGATAATGGAATAAGGACCCTTTCTGGCA
This sequence comes from Candidatus Pacearchaeota archaeon, assembly GCA_046706965.1. GTDB lineage: Archaea > Nanobdellota > Nanobdellia > Pacearchaeales > GW2011-AR1 > ASMP01. The sequence goes on along the minus strand of JBJKOX010000022.1, from coordinate 8,803 downwards.
GCACATATGTACAAAACTATCAGAATTATTGGACTATCCCTATAACACTTAATGTTAATCCTGCGGCCCTAGATGGAAATGCACAGGTAAATGTGCTTTACAAACCCGGTGTAGCACAGCCAAATGATACTAGTGGTTTTATCTCACAACTATTTAATGTTTCAATACAAAATGCTCATGCTGATTTTAATGTTTATGTGAACAACTATGATCCAACTACAAAGACGATAACCTTCCAAATACTTAACATTGCAAAATTCGGTGTGAAAGCTGTGGCAGTTACCATTCCAGAACAGAAGAACCTACAAATAAAAGGGGCAGATACAAATATCGTTGGGGACCTTGATTCAAACGAATATACTACTGCAGACTTCATAGGAACTCCTTCAAATGGAAGTATAAGTCTCAATATTTCTTACACAGATCCTTCAGGAGTTAGAAGATATGTAGAAAAGAATGTTACATATAATTCAGAATATTTCACAGGTCTTCCTTCTCAAGGAGGGGGATCAAACGTATTAGGTGTACTCATTGTAATTATTGTTATTGGGTTAGCGATTTGGTATTATATAAGAAGAAAGAGAAAGAAGAAGAAAATGGAAGAGATGAGAAGAAAAATATAATTGCTAAAGTTTAAATAATTCTTATGTTTTTTCTGTAGATGGTAGAAAAAAAGGGTAATGAAAAAAAAGCCGCGCTTATTGAGCTTAAAGAAGTCTTCAAATATTACTTCATGGGTGATAATGTTGTAAAGGCTGTTGATGGGATTTCTATGAAAGTTAATGAGGGAGAATTTGTTGCTATAATGGGTCCTTCAGGGTCCGGAAAATCCACCTCTATGAATCTTGTTGGAAGTCTGGATGTGCCTACAAAAGGCCGCATATTTCTGGATGGAGAAGATATATCCACATTCTCAGAGTCTGAATTAGCACAACTAAGAGGTAAAAAAATAGGGTTTATATTCCAGTCATTTAACTTAATCCCAAACCTCACCGCAAAAGAAAATGTGATGCTGCCTATGACATTTCAAGGAGTGTCACAAGAAGAAAGAGAAATCAGGGCAGAGAAACTTTTAGATCTCGTGGAACTTAAAGATAGACTAAATCACTATCCATCAGAGCTTTCAGGGGGTCAAAGACAGAGAGTAGCAATTGCTAGAGCCCTTTCAAACAATCCTGAGGTGATACTTGCTGATGAACCCACAGGAAACCTTGATACGAAAACAGGTGAGATTGTAATGCTCTTTCTCGACAAACTACACAAAGAAGGAAGGACAATTATTATGATTACTCATGAGCCAGAACTTGCAGAATATCACGCAGAGGTAGTCTACTCTCTTCTTGACGGGAAAATTGAAAAAGTCTCTAGAAAGAAAAAAGGCGCAAAATATGTAGATGGAAAACTTAAGAAACTTGCCCCAAGGTGGAAATAATGATAAGGGATTCTTTCCTTCTATCCTTAAAGAACCTTAAACATAGGGGACTTCGTTCTTGGTTAACATTATTAGGTATTTTTATAGGCGTAACGGCAGTTGTATCTTTAATATCACTTGGAAATGGCCTACAGGCGGCAGTAGCCGGTCAATTCGGAGTAAGTTCTACAGATCTGCTTACAGTTCAAGCTTCAGGAATTGCATCGGGCCCTCCCGGATCTGGAGCAGTTGTTCCTTTAACAAAATCAGATGTAACTGCAATAAATCAATTATCTAGTGTCAAACGGGCCATAGGGAGAGATATTGTTCCCGTAAAAGCGGAATTCAACCAGAAACTGGTCTTTACATACGCTGTAAACATTCCTTCTGGACAAGATAGAACATTCATTTATAGTCAGATTGACGCTAAGCCTGCTGCTGGTCGTTTGTTGAAAGATAGTGATGTAGGGAAGGTTGTTGTAGGGTACAACTTTTATTCTGATTCTTCGGGGTTTGGAAGAAAGATAATCCCTGGAAACACAATACAAATACAGAACAAAAGTTTCCAGGTTGTGGGTGTACTTCAAAAAGAAGGTAGTTTCATCCTAGATAGTGTAATTTATATGAATCAAAATGATCTTGATGCAATAAGTAATTATGGGAATAAGGTTGATGAAATTGAAGTTGAGCCAATAGATAAGAGCTCTATAAACAAGACTGAAACAGATGTTGAAAACTTGCTTCTCAGGCTAAGAAATGTGAAAAAAGGTTCAGAAAATTTTCAGATCTCAACACCCCAGGCATCATTAGATCAGGTTAACCAAGTCATAGGGGGCGTACAGATATTCATTGCGATAATTGCTTCAATCTCAATTTTCATAGGTGCATTAGGAATAGTTAATACAATGACGACCTCTGTAATGGAAAGGCGCAGGGATATAGGAGTCATGAAATCTGTAGGAGCAACAAATAGGCAGATTTTCGAACAGTTCTTTATTGAATCTAGTCTTCTTGGACTTGTTGGAGGTATTCTAGGGGCAATTGCTGGAGAGTTTATAGGGATAATAGGGACGATAAGTATTAACAATTTCATAAACGGGAATATCCCTATCACGATAAATTGGATTTTAATAATCGCGACACTTGCTGGTAGTTTCCTTATAGGCGGGGCTGCAGGGATAGTTCCTGCCCTCCATGCAGCAAGACAGAACCCTGTGGAGGCACTTAGAGAATGATAAATTCAGAGTCTGTAAAATACTCTTTAAGAAATTTAAAACATAGGAAGGGTAGAAGTTTTCTTACTATATTTTCTATATTAGTAGGAATCACAACCATATTCATATTCCTAAGCTTTGGTATGGGGCTTTATCATTATACCCAAACCCTTGCGACAGGAGGTTCCGCTAATAAAATTTTGATTATGTCTAAAGGACTATCAGGCGCAACAGGGAATCCAAGTATAGTTTTGAATGATTCTGATTTAAAAGCCGTTGAAAGAGCTGCAGGGGTGCTTAAGGCCACGGGTGTATATACAAAAGTTGTTCAAGTGGATTACAGAGATGAACAAAAATATGCATACATTGCGTCCTATGATCCTTCAGTCCCCATATTGATCCAGTCATTTAATGCTAAAATTGACAAAGGAAGATTACTACAACCAGGAGAAACAGGAGATGTTGTTCTTGGATATAATTATGAAGTTCCAGGGAAGATATTCAAGGAAGGTCTTGATATAAACTCACAGATTAAAATAAATGGGACAAGGCTCAAGGTGGTAGGGTTTCTTGCCCCTATAGGAAACCCTCAGGATGATTCAAATATCTATATCACAAATGCTTACTTCAAGAAGCTTTATCCTAATGTTACTTCTTATGCTGAGTTAGTTGCAGAAGGAGATCTTAATAACATGAATGCAACCATATCAAATATTCAGAGGAGCCTTAGGAATGAAAGGCACGAAAAAGTAGGAGAAGAAGATTTTTATGTTCAATCATTCCAAAGTTTAATAGACTCTTATGCCTCGGTGCTAAATATCATCGTCGGATTCATAATATTGATTGCACTCATTTCTGTTTTTGTATCTGGAATAAATACTGCAAATACAATGATAACTTCTGTTCTTGAAAGATTTAAAGAAATAGGTGTATTGAAATCTATTGGTGCCAAGAATTCTGATATCTTGGGAATTTTTGTATTTGAATCTGCATTCCTTGGAATCCTAGCAGGAACATTAGGAGTGATACTAGGATATATTATCACATATATTGCAGGAAAAGTGCTTGCAGGGATAGGATGGTCTTTTTTAGCCCCTTATTATTCCCCTTGGCTCTTTATAGGATGTATACTTTTTGCAGGCATAACAGGATTAATCTCGGGAGTTTTTCCTGCCTTCCACGCGTCTAAAATTAATACTGTGGATGCATTAAGATACGAATAAATCATCAAAATCTTTAAAAACTAATTCTCCCCTAAAGTAAAAGTAAATTCAAAAAGGTGATGTAATGACAAGAAAATGCATTTATTGTGGTACTGAAGTTGCTTCTGAAAGCGTCATAGACTTCTGTGATAATTGTGGCGTTAGAGTGTGGGGGGAGAAAATGTTTAGCGCCATAGTTAAAAACATGGAAGACGCTAGGGATAAAGGCGACTTGGTTTCGACAAATACTGAGGGATAATTCTAAAAGATAGTTTTTTAAATAGAATAAAATTTGAAATTATATGACTAAGAAGAAAAGTATCCGTACGCGAGGCAAGCTCAAACTCAGCAGGTATTTTCAGGAGCTGAAAGCAGGAGATTCAGTTTCTGTAGTGAGAGAAAAATCAAAAGCCTCAAACTTCCCTGTTAGGCTTCAGGGGCGAACAGGAACAATAGAATCAAGAAGAGGTAAGGTCTATGTTGTCAAGATGAAAGAAGGGAATAAGGAGAAAAAATTCTTCATTGAACCGATACATCTTAAAAGAATAAAACCTTTGGAAGGTAAAGCAAAATGATAAAGGAAATGACTCCCATGAGCATGTCGGAATCACTTGAGTATATTCAGGGGGAAGATGATAAAAGTACAGAGATAAAAGGCTTCATAAAAAAGTTTGTTAAGATAAGTCCTAAAGATGCAAAAGAAATGCGTGAAAAACTTGAGGCTCTTGATCTTTTGAAGCTTAAGCCTGAATACATAGTTAAGATTGTTGACGTGCTTCCAGACAACAGCGAGAACCTAAATAAAATTTTCAGTGATGTTAGCTTAGACGAAGATGAAACAAAAAAAATACTTGATATTGTTAAAGAATTCAAATAAAGAATATGGAAAAAGACGAGAATGCAATAATACTGGAGTACTTGCCGAACGGTTACCCATTAGAGAAAAGAATGATGCCCATAGCACAAGCTATAGGAGAAAACAATCTTACACTTTTAGAATTAGTTCCTCGAAGAGGGATTTCTTTGCAGATTGGTGAGAAAGTTTACATAGGGGAAGGTAAACGTGATAAAATTTATTACATTCTTGGAAGGCTCCCAAAGGAGAAGATCACAGAAGCTGCAAAAACTCAATTGCAAGAATTTATAAAGCACATTGTCAAGGAAAGAGAGAATCAGTTTGTGGATTTTTTCAATAAGGCTGAGGCCATAAACAAAAGAATCCATCAGATTGAATACTTACCTGGATTTGGGAAGAAGCATATGCAGGAAATCCTGAAACAACGCAAGGAAAAACCATTCGAAAGCTTTGAAGATATGCGAAATAGGATAGCTAACCTTCCTGATCCTGAAAAGGCAGTAGAGAAAAGAATATTCCAGGAACTTGTAGAAAATGAAAGGTATAGGTTGTTTGTAAGATAAAATGGCAGAACAAACACAAAAGGAAAATGAAAAGAAGTACGGAGAGAAAGTTGTAAGAATTCTCTCTGAAGATATAGAAGGAAATATGTTTCTTTACCCTGGATTGACTATGATAAAGGGAGTTTCATGGACCATCTCAAATGCAGCATGTAAGAAATTAGGATTGGAGAAGAACAGGCGTGTTGGATCCCTGTCTGCAGAGGAGATTAAGAAAATTTCAGCATTCTTGAAAAACCCAGATATTCCAAAATTCTTGCTCAACAGAAATTCTGATTTTGAAACAGGGAAGGATATGCATAAAATAGGAACAGATCTTGAATTACAAACCGAATTCGATATAAAACGTCTAAAAAAGATAAAGAGCTATCGTGGAGTAAGACACGGAGCAGGACTTCCATTAAGAGGCCAGAGAACAAAGAGCCACTTTAGGAAGAACAGAAGAAAAGGCGCAGGAATTAAAAAGAAAGGCAAGAAAGCAGAAATAAAAAAGTAAAATGAAGCGCAAACATAAACAATATTCCAGGCCAAAAAGGCCATTCGATAAAACAAGAATAGATGAAGAAGCTAAAATTAGAAAAGATTTTGGATTGAAGAATAAGAAAGAAATATGGCGCGCAGAGGCCAAGGTAAACTCTATGAGGGAAAAGGCTAAGAGACTTATAGCTGCTTCACCTGAAGAACAAAAAGCACTTTTCGCACGACTTAAAAAGATAGGATTAGATGTAAATTCTATAGGGGACGTACTCTCTCTAGAAAAGGAAGATTACCTTAAGAGAAGATTACAGACGATCCTTGTTAAAAAAAGACTTGCAAGAACAGCAAAAAGCGCAAGGCAAATGATTACTCACAGAAAAGTTCTTGTTAAGGGACATGTCATAGATAGCCCTTCCTATGTTGTCCCTGTAGAGCTTGAAGAGAAAATTGAGATCATGAAGAAAGTCAAGAAGGCTAAGCCAAAAACCAAGGAGGAAGAGAATGCCTAAGGAAAAAGAAGAAGATGTTGAAGCAATAGAAACAAAAGACGAAGAAAAAAAAGCAAAACCAAAGAAGGAGAAAAAGAAAGCAGAGGCAGTTGTTAACATTTATACATCATTCAACAATACAATAGTTCACGTCACAGATATGTCGGGAAGAACCTTAACTAAGGTTACAGGAGGCATGGTGACTAAACATGGAAGACTTAAAGCCAACCCCACAATAGCGATGTTCATCGCCAAGAGAGTTGCAGAGAATCTTAATGAAAAAGGTGTCGGATCATTATATTTTAGGATAAGAGCTAAAACAAGAAATCCTGCGCCAGGGCCAGGCGCTAATGCAATAATCAAGAGTCTTTCAAGAGAAGGGTTTAAAATTTTGAACATATTAGATACCACAAGATATCCCCGTGGAGGACCAAAGAAGAAAGGTGGAAGACGTGGAAGGAGACCTTAGGGTTAAATTTAAATACGAAAAGTTGCGAGAAATAAAGTGAAAAAAATAGAAAAAAATGATAATCAGGTTGTCTTTAGTGTAGACGTAGATGAGACTTTGGTAAATGCGGTTAGGAGATATATGCACAAAGTACCGGTCATGGCGGTTGATACTGTTGAAATCTCAAGAAATGACTCCCCTTTATATGATGAAACTGTAGCCCATAGAATAGGTCTTGTTCCTTTGAAATTTGATAAACCGATTACAGGGAAATCAGAAGGTAAATTGAAACTAGATGTTAAAAGAGAGGGTACTGTCTATTCAGGTGATTTAAAGGGAGATATTAAAGTAATTTATGAAAGAATCCCTTTGACAACACTTGGAAAAGGACAGGAGTTAAGGATTGTAGCTAATGTAAAACCAGGAACAGGAAATGAACATTCAAAATTCTCTCCGGGATTGATGTTCTATAGGCATGAAACCGAACTTACACTAGATAAAGATTTTTACGGAGATATCAAAAGCATATGCCCTGAAAATGAGATAAAGGAAAAGGGTGATAAAATTGTGGTTTATGATAATCTGAAAAAGGAAGTTACTGACGTTTGTGAGGGAATTGCCCAACAAAAGAAAAAGAAAGCAGAGGTAAAACAAACAGGCGACTTAATAATAACTATAGAAAGCTTTGGGCAATTGACCCCTGAGAAAATGTTGTCAGACTCAATTGCGGCACTTAAGAGAGATATTTCAGAATTTGTGAAATTCATAGATAAAGCTTAAATTTTAAAAACAGATTATTTCTTTAGATATTGAGCGGGGGTGCCGGAGTGGTCAAACGGACAAGATTAAGGCTCTTGTGGCTTAGTGCCTACGCAGGTTCGAATCCTGTCTCCCGCATAAGTTAATATGGATATAAAACCCGAGATGAGTTTAGAGTTAGGCAGTGAAGAGAAGTTTAGATTTTTCGTAAAGAATTTGAAAGATTATGATAGGGTGGCAGTCATAAGCCACAAAGATCTTGATGGGGTGGCTTCACCTAAGATAATAACCGAATTTGTTGACCCTGAATTACTAGTGTTTCTAGATTATTCAGACCTTAACAAAGAGCTCATTGAGAAGTTAGACAAAAATCATATCAACAAAATCATTTTTTCTGATCTTTATATGCAAGAGGATTTCATAAAGGAGCTGGAAAAGTTTTCAGAAATTCTTATATTAGATCACCACCCTGCACCGAACTTAAATTCTAAAAAAACAATCCATATAAAGTCAGAGGATGGCTACTCTGCATGTTATTTATGTTACCATCTTTTTTCAAAATTAAAAGATATTAGTAAGTGGGATTGGCTTGTCGCATGCACATGTATTTCTGATTATTGCCATATTAAACCAGGAAAATGGTTATCTGCAGTTATGAAAAAGTATGGTGACAAATTAGTTTATGAAGGAACATATGTAAGAAAAAGTGGAAAATTCTGGGATTTGCAATACAAAATAGGCTTAGCGCTAGATTATCTTAAACCAAATCTTAAAAAAGCATATAATGAAATCCATTCAGATTTTGGAGATATAGGGAACTTAGAGAAATATTCAAAAACAGTGCAGAAAGAAGTAGATAAGATACTTAAAAAATTTGATGAGAATAAAGAAGAAATTGAGGGAGGCTATTTTTTTGAATTTAAACCTAAATTTTCCATAGGATCCCTAATCACGACAATTATCTCTGGAAGTAATACACATGAAACCATTATTACATTTAGAGAAGGAGATATATACTATTTTGTTAGCGCACGACGTCAGGATAAAAAAGTAGATTGTAACAAATTATTGAAAAATCTCCTTAAAGGATTGGAAGATGCGGATGGTGGAGGCCACCCGGCAGCTGCAGGAGGGCATTTTTTGAAAAAAGATCTTCCCATTGTTAGAGAAAGACTTGGCCTAAATTCTAAAAATCAAAACCTTTAAATAATCAAATTCTGCTAAATAATTATACCTGCGAGTTAACGCGTAAGCGGGAGAGTTACTCTTTCTCGTAATTTGGATATGAAATCAAAAACAAAGATAGGAAAGCAGATTCAAAAAAAGACAAATTCTGAATTAGTTGGGACTATAATTCTTGCGAAGAAGCATCCTGCGTGGATTAAGGT
>JBJKOX010000021.1:0-2603 GCA_046706965.1 Candidatus Pacearchaeota archaeon | reverse complement strand
GCCTGACTGGATGCTCCAGCGAAGGCTTGAAGCCGTGAAACTTTACAATGGAATGCCTATGCCTCATTTTGGACCCGGGCTTGATGATTTGAAAATTGAAGATGTTCATCTTTATGTTAGGCCAAATTCTATCCAAAATTCAAAAAGGTGGGAGGATGTCCCTTTAGAGATAAGGGAAACTTATGAGAAGTTAGGAATCCCCAAAGCTGAGCGGGAGGCTTTGGCCGGCGTCGGAGCACAGTATGAAGCAGATGTAGTTTATCATAATATCAAGAAGGATCTTGAGGATAAGGGTGTTGTGTTTCTTGATTGTGATGAGGGTCTTAGACGTTATCCTGAAATGTTCAAGAAGTATTTCATGACTACCTGCATCAGCCCAACATTACATAAGTTCACTGCCCTGCATGCTGCAGTATGGTCAGGAGGAACTTTCATTTATGTTCCAAAAGGAGTAAAGGTGGATTTGCCATTACAGGCTTATTTCAGGATGAACGCTAAGAAAGCAGGCCAGTTCGAACATACTCTAATAATAGCAGATGAGGGCTCTGAAGTTCATTATATTGAAGGATGTAGTGCACCTGTTTATGTGGAAAATTCTTTGCATGCAGGATGTGTAGAGGTCCATGTCCTTAAAGGTGCACGAGTACGTTATTCTAGTATCGAGAACTGGAGTAAGAATACCTACAATCTGAATACAAAAAGGGCAGTTGTGCAGGAAGATGGTTTCATGGAATGGGTAAACGGAAATACAGGCTGCCTCGTTGGAGATTCAAAAGTTTTTACATGTAAAAAGGGCCCTGTGAAAATCTGCGATTTAAAAAAGGGAGATGAGATTTATGCCTGGGATAAAAGCACCAACAAAATAAAAACTTCTAAGATTACGGATAAAATTTTTAGTGGAAATAAAAAGGTTTACAAGCTTTGTGCAGGAGGAAAAGAAATAGTGGCCTCCTCAAACCATCCTTTTTTAGCGCTTGTTCGTGAGAAGAACAAACCTTACCATAAAAAAGGGTTTTTCAGGCTCGTTTGGAAACCTCTTGAGGAGTTAAAAAAAGGGGATATAATTGGAATAATAAAAAAACTTCCCCATAAAGGGGAATCTTATATATTGCCAAAAATAAAAATCGGGAAGGAGATTAAAAGCAGAAACCAATATTCTGACTTTATTACGGATACTTCGTATCTATACAACAAAAAAATAAAATATCCTGAAAAAACCAATGATGACTTTATGTGGTTGGCAGGTTTATTGATGGGTGATGGATATATCGATTTAAAATATAATAAAATAAATCTCGCAACGCATGTAAAAGAAGATTATAGGGAGAAGCTGGTCTTATTATTAGAGAAATTATTTGACTATAAGGTAACTGAAAAAAAGGAAAGGTATATTATAATTAATTCTAAGGTTCTATGTGAATTATTCTCTAAAATCGGCCTTGGAGGGAACGCAGATTCTAAGAGAATCCCTTCATGGGTTTTCACTCTTCCTGAAAGCCAGATATTTTCTTTTTTATCAGGGTATATAGACTCTGATGGACATGTTTCAAAAGGCGCTGTTGGCATAACTAGCATCAGCAAGAACCTTTTAGAGGATGTTAAACTTCTTGGAATGCAGATAGGAATATACAGCTCTTATGTCTTCAGCCATGGAAAGGCCAGAATTTCAACAATTCTAGGGAATAAAGTAAATATTAAAGATTCGTGGAGAATATTGCTTAACGGAAAAAATGTGAAATCTATCCCTTTAAGATGTTTAGCTAAAAGGAGGAAATTAGAAAAATTAAAAGTAAGAAAAAATAATTCTTCGGCGAAGGGGCTAAATTTCAAGAGCAAGGTAAATGAGGAAATTGGATTTTCCAGGATCGATAAGATTGAAGAGGCAGAAACAAAACCGACTTATGATATTGAAATTGAGGGATATCATAATTTTATTTCTAATGGGTTAATTGTCCATAATTCAAAAGTCACTATGTTGTACCCTTCTTCTGTTCTTGTAGGAAAGAATGCAAAGTCAGATTATATTGGAATCGCGTACGCGAACAAAGGCCAGTATCAAGATACAGGATGCAAGGTTTATCATTTTGCGGAAAATACGCATTCGAATGTCATAAGCAAAAGCATATCGATGAATGGGGGTGTGACCTCTTACAGGGGCCTGATAAAAATAAAGAAAGGATGCAAAAACAGCAAGGCCAGTGTAGTTTGTGATGGTCTGATGTTGGACGCTGAAAGCAAGGCAATGACTTTCCCTGCTATGGAGGTGATGGAAAATGACGTGGCTGTGGCACATGAGGCTGCTGTCGGAAAAATCGGTGAAGACCAGCTTTTTTATTTGATGTCTAGGGGCCTTAATGAACAAGAAGCAACAAAACTAATAGTCAGTGGTTTTATTGAACCTTTAATCAAAGAACTTCCCCTGGAATATGCAGTTGAGCTTAATAGGTTGATTGAGTTGGAGATTGAGAATAGCGTTGTATAAGATTCGTAATCCTTATAAAAACCTCTTAATTAATTTTAATATGGAAATAAAAGATAAAATCATTATTGTTACAGGGGCATCTCAAGGAATTGGAGAGGCTGCAGCAAAGCTTCTTGGAAGG
>JBJKOX010000020.1:0-2534 GCA_046706965.1 Candidatus Pacearchaeota archaeon | reverse complement strand
CGCCTTGTGTTGCTTCCTGTATCTGACAGATATTTTCTTGCGAAGATGTAACCCTCAAGCATGAAAGAGACATCACTTCTCAATATGAATTCTGAATACCTGTTGAAAAAATCCTCTTTTATCATGTTGAATTCTTTGAGATCTTTTACAACAAAGCCCATCAGCAGGTCAAACGCGCCGTTGCCTGTCGCGACCCAGTTCGTGCTCTTATGGCCGCACAGATACTTGATTATCTCTTCTTTTTTCTCCTTGCTTATTCCCTGAAATTTTACAAGCAGCTTTACCTGCATCAGGCCAAGCTTTGCAAGGCTTACAAATACCGTGAAGCCTGTAAGTATCTTTTTTTTCTGAAGATTTTTTATCCTGTAATGTACTGCTTCTTTGCTCAGCTTTACTTTTTTTGCGATCCCTGATAATGGCTGCCTGCAGTTCTCGTCGAGCGCGCTAAGGATCTTCCTGTCTGTCAGTGTCAGATGTTCCATGGTATTTAATGAATGTTGGTTTTAGTATATAATATTTGTCGTTTCGTTAAAAATATTGATGGGAATTATTATTAATTGGCATTACTATCTATTGGTAGTTAAAATAAAATGGAACCATTAAGAGAAATAACAAAGGAATACCTAGAACCGGAAAGAATCAGAGACCTGTATGATTCATTATATCGTCAGAACCCTCCTGTGCTTGCTCCAGAGAAAAGACTAGAGGACAAAAAAAATCTTATCAGGCTTGTAGTGAAGGATTATCAGGAAGCTGCAAAGCATTTTATAGTTCCAGGTGGCGGAATAGAGATACTTTATCCTTCTGTTCGCTCTCCTGGTATTCTCGCACGCTTAAACTTTCGTTTGACAGGAGATGAGATCTATATCATAGATGATAATATCAAAGAAAAAGACACCATAATAGTCCGAACTTATTATGGTAAGCAAAAAACGTCTTCTGAATATAAGCATCTTTTTAAGGAATCTGCAATTGTTCCTGCCGGACAAGTTCTAATTGAAGATTTTGATGAAGAAACTTGTGACGATGTAATAGAAGGATTACAAGCAGAACTTACTTACGATATATACAAAATTCTGTCTAAAGAAGGCAGCACTGATTGGGAAACTATTGAAAAAATATTGAAATGTGAATTTGCGAATCCCACTGATATAAGCATCTTTGCCTATGGAGATTTTATGAGTGGTGACAGTGAACATTATGAGAAATTAAAATCATTGTTTCCAAACTTTAAGCCTTATATCCTTCCTATTGATAAGCCCTATATTACTATTGACGAAATAGGGCCTCAACGTTATACCTATTTCAGAAATATTATTGAATCTTCCGCTGTAAAACAATTTGAAAATTTTTTAAAAAATTTTGAAAAGCATGGAGGCAAAATTTCAGCGAAAGAAGTACAGGCCATCTGTTCTATATTAGAACAATGTGACTCGCATGAAAAACATAGAGATATCAAAAGACAGATACTATTGAAACGTGAAATCTCACATTAACATCTAATCAAAAAGAAGAACCTTAGATACATAGAGAAAAGAAAATGACAAGAAGAAAAGAAGATTGGCCGATAATTGCGCTTTCGGAAGTCAGGACAGGACAAGACTCATATTTAGCAAAGGCAATCACCACGTCTTTATCTTCTAGATCATCTTGGAGCTTCTCTATATCTAAGGGAATTGGATGGGATTGCAGAAAAAGTTAATGAAATTTCAGAAAAAATGCAATTGGTGATTGCCACTCGTGAACCAGAGATTTTAGAAGAACTAAGAGGAGATAGCATCATTTCTTTTCTTGATGAAGTTAAAGATGGAAAGCCTGTAAAGCACAAAAAGAAAGATCTGGATCCGGAACAAATCAGAGATATGCTTAAAGGAAATTTTGGTTGATTTTACAAAAGATAATGATAACAGATTATATAACAAAAATTTTCCGCAGGTAGGTGTGTCCTATCCCCACCCTAAAGTATTTCAAACTCGTTTTGAAATGCACCGAACGTAGTGACTGTGGATGGGGTTTTACGGACACACCTTGATAGCGAAAAATTTTTGAATGTGCAAATTGCGCCCTAAAGGGCGGGGTTTTACACCCAGAAATTTGCACATTACAAAACTTTTAAGAAGAACACACCGAAAATATGTACATCATCACTTGAAATATCCATAGAGTTCAGCCAGTCCCAAAATCGGCCCGATGTAAAGTCCGAAGCCAAACCATAGTCCAATTACATTCAACAGCAAGAGCAGGTATCTGTTCTTCTTTATGTCGGAAATCAGGATCAAAATGCATATACCACATAAAACCTGCCAAAGCCCCATAGAGAATGATGTTTTTGATATGGCGCTGAGCGCTACTACGATTATCCCCAATAATATCTGGATAACGCCATTAATAAGATTGAGCGCCATATCATACTAAAAATATTTCAAATTTAAAAATGTTCATAAAATACTCATGAATTCTTTTTTATTAACTTGTATTAACGAATTCTGGCCTTAATCCCCTATCTAAACTTGCTACGTAGTCTTTATTTAACT
>JBJKOX010000019.1:0-3240 GCA_046706965.1 Candidatus Pacearchaeota archaeon | reverse complement strand
TTTTTTATACTACTTTAAAGTAACAATCTATCTTGCGACTGTTTATATTCAACCTTGAGGTTGAACAAAATTTAGATACATACATGTAGTTTCGTTTAATCTAAAAACTCCAATCTATATACCCCGACATATAGTAATAATGCTAGAAGCTTTATAAACTTTTCGAAACTATTTATAAATCTGTTTTAAGTGTAAAGTTTAGTTTTAAAGACGACAAAGATTATTTGCTCCTCTTAATTTTCTGCTTTATGGGGATTCTTGTGTAGTTCCTACATGAAATGCAGTAGATTATAACATTTCCATCGCGTATCCTTACCCGTGAATTGATGTTTGGGACAAGATATTTGTTGCATGATTTGCAGAACCTTCGCTTGTACTCAGAAGGCATTCTCAAGCGAAATTTCATCTGTATAAGACGCGCCTTTTTTACGTATTCGTCTGATAGCTCAGGATTTTTTACAAAAGTCTCCTCTGCAATATTGAAAAGTTCAGATATGTGCTCTTTTGCTATCTTTTTTTCGTTTTCCTTATCAAAATGAGCTGACATATCCCTTTGGTATCTTTTGCAGAATAAAAAAGTATCTTTTATGATTCTACCATATACATAAAAAACTTGGCGAATACTATAAATATTGCAAATGCAACCAGAAATATCCTGTCAAGTATCCCATTAAAGAGTATCCCATAGATTATCGAGCTTATGCCAGCTGTCCAGAAAAATCTGTTTGCATGCTTTTTTCTTCCATTCCTGAACATTGACACATAGTAAAGTATTGCTATGAATATTATCAGCAGGATAAGGAATAAGAGTACGTTCATTTTATAGCCTCATTTTGCAATATAAATTTTCCTGAATATATAAATATTACTGCATAGTGATGATTTTTCATTAATCGGTTGTTGAACAATCTTTATAAGTAACCGGGTTTATTGTTATTAACATGGAGCAAAACAGGTTAACTGAGTTTATTCATGTATTTACTGAGAAGGATATTGGTTCTGTGACAAAGATTGGAAGGAGATATTATCTTGCCTCAAACGATCTTATAGACTTGTCAAGATTAACTAATAATCAGCCCGACTCCCTTGGTGTTCTTTTGGGAGAGGATAAAAAGGACAGGTTTTACCCAAGCCTTGCATTGATTGGGATTCTTTCAAAGGTTTCTGATAAAAAGGTATTTATCGACTCAAAGTCTGAATGGCTTTTTTTGTGCGGAAGAGACATAATGGCGGGTTCAGTAATGAAGTCAAATTCTTCATCCGGCATGGTTTTGGTCCAGAATGAGAAAGGAGAGAACCTGGGCCTTGGAAAAATTGTTGGAAAAATTGGTTCTCCTCAAAAAACGATTGTGATAAAAAACATTATTGACAGGGGAGATTATCTGAGGAGAGAGATGGATTAAGAAATTTAGTTTTCATAATCTACTGGGTCTACACGACCGTGCAGGACAGTTACGTTGTCAAACATCCCAATAACCCTGTGCAGGCCATCTGAGGCTTCTTTTATTATCAGTGATTCAATCGAATTTACTTTCTGTCCTGACTGAAACGAACTTAGCCAATTTGTAAATAAATCCCATGCAAATCTTCCCATGCCTCCTGTTAACATGAAATCCCAGGCGTCAATAGGGGTATTTTCTTGAGAAAGTTCACCTCTGCGCTGAACGTATGCATCAATAAGGTACAGGATATGAGTGCCTTTTATCTCCTCAAGAGGCTTGATTAGGCGGTCTTTTAGGTTCATGTATGCCTCTAATATTGTTGGGGAAGAGTTTATTCTGTATTGTCCAAAGATAAGTTTAAAGTGATGTTGTTCCTCAAATCCTTTCCAATAATCAAGAGGTGTTTTTGCGCCTTTTTGAAGCTGTTCCATTATTTTTTCTAAGTATGGAGCATCTGAGAGGGAAGTATTGCCTATGAACCCTATTCCGTTTAAGCAGAATCCTCCATAATTTCCACCGGCAGAAGTTCTTAAGACAAACGGATAATTTTGAGATTTCTTATACTCGCCAGTTGTCATTTCACACCTCTTCTTGTAAAGTATAATCAGTTTTTAAAGTTTTATTTTCTTACTTTTCGTTCTGTTGTTGTTTTTGTTATCACTGTCTTTTTGATTATTTTTGGTGCAGGCGCCTTTGCAGAAGCCTTTTTTGCAGGCTTCTTTGGCGTTGATTTCTTTTTTTCCTTTTTTGTCGTCTCTTTCTTTACTGGCTTGTTGAAGTAGTAGACTATCTTTGAGATCGCCTTTTTTATGGGTGTCTGTTTTTTCTTACCCTTCTTTGGTTTTGGCTTTGACCGTACTTTCAACTGCTTTTTTAGGTGTTTTACGTCTGTGTTTAGCGATTCTATCTTATCTTTTGATAATGCAAGGCTTCTTTTAAGTTCTGCAACTTCTTTTGCTTTTGCGTCTGTCTTAAGCAGCGCTTTTTTGAGTTCGTAATCCTGCTGCTTTAGCTCGCTTACTGATTTTGCATGGTCTTTTGCGCTTAAAGACTCTCTTAGCTCTTTTTTTAGTGCCAGGAGTTCTTCCTTCATCTTTACATATTGCCTTTCTGATGTTAGCGATACATCCTTCGCCTCTGATTTTGAAGCTTTATTATCGCTTACCTTTGCAACTTCAGCAAGTGTGCTTTTGTTTTGCGACCTTACTTCTGTGATGGCTGCCATGTGGTCTTTTGAGGTGACAAATGCCTTTGATTCTTTTTGCATCTCTGCAATTTTTTCTCTTAGCCTTTCTGTGCTTCTTGCGGTTTCTTTTGATTTGCTGTTAAGCTCTGATTTTGTTGCTGTTTCCTTGTTGAGCTTTAGTATGTTTAGCGTGAGCGATTCTGTCTGTTTCTTGAGGTCTGCTACCTGCTTGTTGAATTCGCCTGCACTTACAAGCCTTTGTGTGCGCCTGTTTACTTCTTCAAGCTTTTCAGCTGTTTTCTGCGTGTGTGCTTCTAGTGAGTTTTCAAGTGTTTGCAGCTGTTTTATTTTTTCTTTTAATGATTCTGTCTTTGCCTGAAATTCTTTTTCCATGACAAATATTTTTTCTATCTCGTTTAGGCTTAGCCTTGCTTTATGGAGTGCTTCGTTTGATTTTACCAGGTTTGCTATTGTGAGATTCTGGCTCTCAACTGTCTTTTTTAGCGCATTAAGCTCTTTTTGCGTAGTTTCTGTCCTTTTTATCTGGCTGTAAAGTGAGAGGACTTTTGTGTTGAGTTCCTGTTTTGTAAGGGTTGATGCCTTTAGAAGCTT
>JBJKOX010000018.1:0-3456 GCA_046706965.1 Candidatus Pacearchaeota archaeon | reverse complement strand
TTCTTACCGAAAATAAATCAAAGCAGCCAGTCCCCTCTCTATTCAAATTGATTATTATAGAAGTAATGATAAAAAGACAAAGCGACAACATTTTGGTTTGCGTTTATAGGCAGACAGACAAAGGCGTAAGAGTCGTTAAGTTCTTTTGGAGAATGTGTTCACAAATTTTATCTTACGCCTATAATAATTAATAAAATAAATTATAAATAATAAAATATATAACAAAGAAGGAGGTGAAATAATAGTAACCCCCCCCTAAACTAAAAACTTATGAAATTATGTATAAAAAAAAGATAGCAATATTAAATACTGAATACAAAGTAAATGTTTATATTGGTACGCAAGAAGAATTATTTGATGCAGCATTAAAATACTTAGGGAAAAAAGCTGATAAAGAGTGGTTAAAAGAGAATATATTAAATAATAGAGGATTATCCTTTAACTTATTTAAAGATTTACAAAAAAGCCCATTAATATTAGTTGATGGAGATTTACCGCACTATGTAGTAATGGCAACGCTAGCACATGAAGCGTCTCATGCTATTTCTTATATAGAAGAAAGACTAGGCATAGATGATAGAAGTGATGAGTTTAGAGGACATGGTATTGGTGCAATTATGAGGGCAGTTTTAAAGGATATATTAAAAGATAAATTTAAAAAATGAATATACCAAAAGAAATCCTTATAGGAGGATTAAAATATAAAATAGTAATAACCAACGGTGATAACCTTGACCAAGCTTGTGGAGATTGTGATGCAAGTACACAGACTATTAGATTAAATGAATGTTTATCACCCGAAGCTATGGAGTTTACTTTCTGGCATGAGGTCGCCCATGCTTGGAACTCAACATGGTCAGAAAGTTTAGTTGATTCAATAGCTCAAATGATTTCAAGTGTAGTTCAGAATAATAAAATATATAACAAAGAAGGAGGTACATCATGAAAGATAAAGAGGAAGAAATAACCGATGCCAATGAAGCACTGACAGAAAGAATTACTTGGTTGTTCCTAAAATTATATAAGAAAGAAATATTAAAAAACGTAACCACAAAAAAATGAAACGTCTAATCTATGACATAGAAACGAGTCCAAACATAGGAACTTTCTGGAGACCAGGGTATAACCTTACTATCACATACAAAGATATAATAAAAGAAAGAGCAATTATTTGTATATCTTATAAGTGGGAGGATAAGAAGGTTCAGCACCTGACTTGGGATAAGAATCAAAATGATGAAAAAATGTTAAGAAAGTTCGCTGAGATATCACACGAAGCTGATGAGACTGTTGCACATAATGGTGATAGGTTTGACATCAAATGGATTAGAGGAAGGGCATTATTATATGGGATTTCCATGCCACCTGATATAATAACTATTGATACTTGTAAACTTGCTCGTAGTTTATTTAATTTAAACTCTTATAAGTTAGATTATATATCGCAATATCTTGGAGTTGGAAGTAAGATTGATACTGGAGGGCTTGAATTATGGCATGATATTATATTAAGACAAGATGCAAAGGCTCTAAAGAAAATGGTTGCTTATTGCGACAATGATGTGGTAATACTAGAAAAAGTATATAAGAAGATGAAACCATATATAAAGTCAAAAACTAGAACCTCTCTTAATAGAACTAAATGTCCTGAGTGTAGTGGATTTATGGAAGTATCAAAACAGAGAGTATTAGCATCAGGCTCAAGACGGATGCAACTTAGATGTACACAGTGTGGTAAGTATAGTACAATACCACTATCTGTATTTGAAAAACAAAGATAAAAAAACAGGGCAGTAGCCCAAGGAGGATAAGGTGAATGTACATAATCCTAAGTACAAAAAGGTTTTGTTTGTCTCTGACATACATGCCCCGTATCATGACCCAAAGGCTATTAACGCCCTGATAGCATTTGCTAATTGGTACAAACCAGACGTGGTGTTTTACATGGGTGACTTGATTGACTTCTATGCAATCTCTCACTTTGTAAAAGACCCAGTAAGAGCAATCAAACTCCAGAGTGAGGTTGATTCAGCTGTAAAAGTTCTCAGACAAATCAATAACGCTGTTAATGGTTCGCAGAAGTTTTTTCTGCAAGGAAACCATGAGGCACGTATGCAAAAATATCTGTGGACTGTTTCTCCAGAACTGAGCTCTCTTCACGGTCTTCGTGTTGAAAACCTGCTCAGACTTTCTGAGTTTGGTATTAAGTATATCCAAGACGGAAAGATTAAGTTCAGAGGTATGGTTGTTAAACATGGTACTATTGTACGCAAGTTTAGCGGCTATACAGCAAAGGGCGAACTTGAGATGACTGGCGTGTCTGGTGTTTCAGCACATACCCATCGTCTCGCAATTTACACCCAATCAAATGAAGCAAATGACTTCATGTGGATGGAGTGCGGATGTCTGTGTAAGAGGAACGCAGACTATCTAAAAGGTAATGTTCCAAACTGGCAACAGGGTTTCGGAGTTGGTTATTACAAAGAAGGGTCTCGCAGATTTCATATCGAACGGGTGCCAATAATCAAGGGTCGAGCCATGTATGGTGGAGCGGAGTTTTACTAACAATAACCGAGGGGATAGGAAACTGTCCCCTCACAACACTAAAGCTATGATAGAACCTAAAGAATTAAACAGACTATTTTGGATAGTCGTTGGAAGTAATTTATTATTTTATATTATTATATTATGGATAAAACATTAATGTGTCTAATTTATCTAGCAACAGAAGTAGATAAACTAGAAGAAATAATACAGAGTATGACTAAGGAAGATATTAGATATAGAGAGATTGTAGAAGATAGACTTGCTGAATTAGAAAATAAAAAACCGCTAGATAACTAACGATTTTTATATTTTATTTCAAGTTTTATTTTAAATCTAGACCACCACTATCCTTTCTTATAACTATTCCCATTTCAATCATTTGATTGATTACATCTTTTGTAATCAATTTTTTATCTATTAAATTATTAAGATATTTCTTTTTATCTTCTTTTTCTTGTATATCTTTTAAAGCACCAACTATAAATTTTGCCCTAGCACCATCTTCTATTGACTGTCTTTCAACATAACTATCGTGTATAGTAAAACCTTTTTTCTTATCTTTTAATAATTTTTGCATTCTATTAAACACATCTTCATCAACAAGGTTTTTATCAAATAATATTTTATTAGCTTCTTCTGGTGGCATTTGTGATAACTCGGTAAACAACGAAAACGCCTTTGCTTGTTTATTCAAATCATTTTGAGTTATGTCTTTATTTATTTTCTGTTCTAATTCTCTATCTCTTATTATTTGAGCATAAGATGGAGAGTTAAAAAATGCGTTCGTGATTGGTAGATTTTCTTCAGTTGTTAAAACATTACCCAATGGGTCAGTTGTTTTATTAAATGTTTTGCCCCTTATTAATGAAGATATTCTTATTACATCTTGTGCCCACCCACCAAAAATAC
>JBJKOX010000017.1:0-3343 GCA_046706965.1 Candidatus Pacearchaeota archaeon | reverse complement strand
ATGCTCCTGTTTATACTATCCAAGGGAACGTTGGAATGTTTACTAAAGCACAGGCTAAGAAGGACAGCGAGAAATATGGATTAAAGTTACCCTCAACAACAGAAGCTGTCAAAAAACTTGGAAATATCCATCTTGTTAAGAATAGATTGAGAGTTATTGACGGGCTAAGAATTGGGTTCTTGGAATATTTTATTGATACTTCTTGGGTGAGGGAATTCAGGCCGTCTGACTATAAAGAGAGACTTAGAAAAGCAAAAAAAGAAACAGATAAAGCCCGAAGGGTCTTGAAAAATTTTGATGGTAATTTAGACGTTCTTCTTTTTCATCAACCTCCTTATGGATATCTTGATAAAGTTGGAGCTCCTGCCCCTATGCATTGGAGAGGAAAGCATGCAGGTAGCACAGCAGTTTTAGATTATATCAAAAAATTTCAGCCACCCTATGCTTTTTGCGGACATATCCATGAAGGTGAAGGTGAGGCAAGAATCGGCAAAACAAAAGTTTACAATCTCGGAGTTGGCGGACATAAAATTATTGAGATATAACACCATTCGTAACTCTTAAAAAGCCTCAGCGTTTTTTGTTTTCATGAAGATAAATGGCATAGAGCTTGAATGGTTGGGCCACGCAGGATTTCTTATAAAAAATGGAAAGACTATCTATATTGATCCCTACAATATCAAAGAGGGGCTCGAGAAAGCAGATATAATTCTTATAACACACAGCCACTATGACCATTGTAGTTTCCCTGATATGAACAAGATTGTCAAGGAAGGAACGAAAGTCGTTGCGACTCCCGACTGCCAAAGCAAGATAACAAAGTTCCATGTCCCAATAAAAATGGAAATTATAGAACCAGGCCAGGAACTTGACCTTGGGGATGTTAAGATTTTTGCATTACCTGCTTACAATAAGGAGACCCATTTCCATCCTAAGGATGAAGGCTGGGTGGGCTATGTAGTTAAAATGGAGGGTATTGCCATATATCATGCAGGAGACACTGATGCTATTCCTGAAATGCAGAAACTTACAGGGTACAAACAACCAGGGAAAGAATTTGTGGCCCTTTTGCCTGTAGGGGGAAGATTCACTATGTCTCCAGAGGAAGCTGCAGAGGCCGCTAAGATGATAAAACCCACATTGGCTGTGCCTATGCATTGGGGGAGCATAATTGGAAATGAAGAAGATGCTCTTGAGTTTGTTCGTTTATGCAAGGAGGAAGGCATTAGGGCCGAGATCCTCAAGAAGTACGACTAAGTATATTCTACAATAAACGAATTCTTATAAATTCAAATATTATCTTATAATATGGCCTTACACCCTATAAAACTTAAATCAATTGTTCTTATCGGGGCTAGAGAAGAGGTTTTGGGAAGAGATTCAACAGACGATTTATTTCTTAGGGGAGATGATAAGAGCGTGATGAAAACCATGTATACTCACAGGGATGAAATTAGATTGATTCAAGAGCATTTTAATTTTAATGAAGAGGGATATTCCTCAGAAATTAGACATGTTTTTAATTTCTGGAAAGAAGGGGACCATGTCTATCATGCCCCAAATGGACCAGGGGTATATATCTGTAAAGGCTCTGAAGTTAACGGGCGAATCGCGTTAGAGTATGGGGAAATTTCTCAAGAGGATTTTGATGCTCTAGCCAATATTGGAAGGCAACTCGTAAGAAAATTTTAGTCCAAACACATCTTTTCAATCATCAAAATATTTTTAAAGATAGAAGTAGTTAATCTTTTATTATATTAATTGATGGCAGTCAATTAATATCTTACATGCATGTAGGAACTTTTTCTTTACTATTAGTTGGAAGAGCCTCAACTATTTAAATCTTTCCGAAAAGGAGAGATTTTTAGAGAGGTTTTTCTTCTGACGGGACTATAGAGATGAAAGGAGGAAGAAAATAAAAGAATGGTATTAGATTTTGCAAAGGAAGCTGTCCAAAATGCCTCAACACACAGCATAAACTTTGATGAACTCAAAGCAGGAAAAGCTAACATAAAAGTTTTCGGATGCGGTGGATGTGGTTGTAATATGGTTACCTGGCTTTATAACAAGGGTATTAACGGCGCAACAGTTTACGGAGTGAATACCGATGCACTTCACCTCAGTGTTACTAAGTCGGACGAGAAGATTCTAATAGGTAAAGAACTTACACGAGGACTTGGTGCAGGAGGAAGACCTCAAGTTGGACGTGAGGCTGCAAAGGAGGCACTTGTTGACCTTAAGAAGGCAGTAGGTGGTGCTGATATGATCTTCGTCCTCACTGGAATGGGTGGAGGAACAGGAACTGGTTCAGCCCCCGTAATTGCGCAACTTGCTAAGGAGACTGGAGCGGTTGTAATAGGGGTTGTAACAATGCCTTTTGAATCTGAAAAGGCAAGGATAGACAAGGCAGAGTTCGGACTTCAGGAGCTTAGAGAGGTTACAGACACATGCATTGTCCTTGATAACAACAGACTTGTGGACATAGCAGGTCAACTTCCTATAGAGCAGGCTTTTGCGGTTGCAAATGAGCTTGTTAGCACTATGATAAAAGGAATTGTCGAAACTATTACTTTACCAAGCCTTATCAACCTAGACTATGCTGATGTTTCATCCATAATGAAGAATGGAGGAGTGGCAGTCATAGGAATTGGGGAAGCAGATACGCAGGACCGTGTTAATGAAGCGGTTAAACAGGCACTTACACATCCTCTACTTGACGTGGATTACAGAGGTGCCACGGGCGCTTTGATACACATCACTTGTGGACCTGACCTTAAGCTTGAAGAGTTTGACAATATAGGAAGAATCGTTTCTGAGAATCTTAGCGCTGATGCCAATGTTATTATTGGTGCAAGAATCAGCAAGGAATTCGCAGGAAAGGTACGTGTCATAACCATAATGACAGGCGTCAATTCGCCATATGTGCTTGGACGACCTATAGAAGAACAGTCTCAGCCTGTTTCAAAAGAAATCTCTGACCTGGGGATCCAAGTTTGGAGATAAAGAGGTTTTTTAGTTTTTAATTTGCCTCCGGAGAAATCCGGGGGCTTTTTTATTTTTCTCTTGTTGAGAAATCTTTAATCTCAATTTTCTTGCCCAAATCATGTGTTAGAAGTTTATAATCACTTGAAATTATCTTTGCTTTGTTCTCTTTGATATTAGTAAAAATAATCTTATCCCTCGTTTTGACTGAAACAAAAAATATAACATCTGTTTGAAAAATTTCAGTGTTTTTTATATGTTCAATTGAAACAGAATGAACTTTCTCAAATTTGCATTTAATTTTAAATTTTTCTTTCATGATTCTTTCAGCCGCCTTATTTATTGATTCTCCAAGTAAGAC
>JBJKOX010000016.1:0-4457 GCA_046706965.1 Candidatus Pacearchaeota archaeon | reverse complement strand
GTCTTCTTGTTGCTACGCGTTATGAAGAGCCTAAATTATATACTTGTTTCCCTCTAGGTCGTTTAGAAGAGAGATCGTGGACTTCTATAGGAAGCGGATCTGACTATGCTCTTAAATATATCGCTGAATGTGGTGAATTAATTCCCAAAAGAGTAGATATCAATAAAGGTATAGACCTTACAGTAGCATCTTTAGACCAAGCATCACAGGATCTTTATACAGGAGGATTAGATTTGGTTGTAGTTAAAAAAGACGGAATTTATGATTTAGGGGAAAAAATAAGAGAAGGTGTGGATAATGCTCGTCATAAAGTTATAGAAACAGTAAAGAAGGACATTAATTCAAAGAGAATAAAAAAATAAGCCTAATCATTTTTTAATTCTACAATGCTCATGTCTTTCATAATTTTGAAATTCTTTTTTTTCCAATCGGAAATGAATTTATTCAGACTCTTTTCAGTTTTGACTTTTGCATAAAGCTGGCCTTTTTTGACGAATGCTTTTTTGTGTTTGGCTTTGAATCTTTTAGAGTTTTTCTTATCTTTAAGATGAGGGCCGCTAACCAGTATTTCTCCTCGTGGTTTCACAATAAAGAAAAATTTCCCTATTTTGCCGTTGCTGTATTCAAATTGGCTTTTTTTAATCTGAAAGAACCGGTTTATGTCATGTTCAAGTAATTTGTAAAACTTCAAAAGCTTGCTTCCTGCAATGTCTCCTGCCTGTCTGTCTGTCTTAGCGCCAATCTCAAGAAATTCATAACCTTTTCCTGCCTCTTTTTTCCATTCAGATGGTTCTGCATGTGTTTTTTTGAAAAACTTTATGGAAGGGCTCCTTAAGAATCCCTTGCATTGCTCTCTGAATTTGCTGAATGTTTCCGGAGAAAGCGCTGCCAAAACATTTCTCTGTTTATGTGTAGGGTCTATCAACACGATAGGGCTCTCGAGCTTTGCGGAATTTAAATCTAAGAGTATGTTGCTCTTTTTTTTATGGTGTTTCTCTATATCAATAACAATCTTTCCTTCCTTGGAAGCAGCCATTGCCTTGATAAAGCCAATAAAACTTTTATAATGATAAACCAAAAGCTCAAGTCCGTACCCCGAGAATCCCTGTATATAAGACTCTGCCCCGTAGCAATTACATGAGTCACAGAACGCCTTTGAAAGCATTATGTCATCTAGGGTTTTCCCACTTTTTATCTTCTTGTTGATGTATTTTACATGGTAATAGGAAAGATCCGTTATATTCATCGCATCCTTTGCACTGCTGACTTTTCTAACAGGCACTATCTCAAAAAATACATTATTACTCGTCCTTATCTTAAAATAATCTCTCGAGCCATGTATTCTCTCCGCCTTAAAATTCCTAAGAATTTTCTCTGTTAGATCAGACAGATTTTTATCAGGGTACTTCTTATCGAATCTGATAAATATATCAATATCATAATCCTCTTTTTTTACCAGCGTGTGTTTAGCAAAACTTCCTCCTACAAAGATTTGAGCCTCGATTCCCAGATTTATCCTGGACTTCTCTATCTTGCCCAAGAATTCTTTCAATGACATAGAAATCTCATGCAGTTCTCTCGGCGAGGGCTTTATTTCCTGAAGCACCTCCGAAAATATTTCTTTCACCTTTTTGGAATCGGTCTTCATTTACCTTTTAAGGATAAATCATTTATAAATTTTCCAAAATCATT
Source organism: Candidatus Pacearchaeota archaeon (assembly GCA_046706965.1). Lineage (GTDB taxonomy): Archaea > Nanobdellota > Nanobdellia > Pacearchaeales > GW2011-AR1 > ASMP01. The sequence goes on along the minus strand of JBJKOX010000016.1, from coordinate 2,765 downwards.
TATCGTCAGGATTCCTTATCTCCTTGAGTTCTTTTGTGCTTGCTCTAAGGGTAGACGCAAGGTCTATGATGTATTTCCCTTCTTCAAGCTTGTATATGAGGGGCCTATCTCTCCTGAAGAGCTTCATCAAATCAATCTCAAACTTGCCCTCTCCAGTGACGCGAATAGATTCTATATCCAGTATGACAGGGGCATCTTCATCTGTAATGCCTGCTATTTCACGGATGTCTTGCTCAACCTTCTTTTTCTCCTCGGTAGGTATTTCAACAACCTGATTTTTCAACCTTTCGAGTTGATCGTCCCTTATGTAAAAGAAAAAATGTCCTCCACATTCTTTGCAGCCTTCAAGTATTTCACGGCTTCCCCCTGGAATTATTCTTGAACATTTAACACACTGATGCGGCATAATATATTTAGAAGACCATTAATTATAAAGTTTTGTATCAGGAGTGATAATTAAACGACAAATCATTGTATTCCTCTGCATTGTAAATTGTGATGCCTTTTTTGTGTTCAAGAACCCAAAATTCTACTCCGGAATCAAGTGCATTTTTGCTGCAATCTGTGCAGTAAGGCCTGCCTGAAGAGAGTACGTTTCCTTTTTTATCTATGCTTGCAAAATACATTATACTTCCTGTAACATCCCCTATTCTTCTTTCTGCATCCCTAAGTGCCCTTCTCTCTGCGTGTACACAACATGTCTTTTCAGTGACTTTTGGATCTAAACTTTCCTTATCTAGGCCGCAGCGTCTCTGACTTTCTAGATTTCCCGGTGGAGAGTTAAATCCTCTCCCTATTATTTTCTCGTCTTTAACAAGGACTGCGCCGCACCTTCTTTCAAGGCAAGTGGCTTTTCCCGCTTCGATTTCTGCCATTGCAAGAAAATAACTATGTCTTGCATTATTAATCATACCTTTAACTAATTCCATCATTATAGAATAAAGAATTTATTTTTAAAAATTTATATCCAAAATTACTTGTTAAGCAAGAGTTCAATTTTCTTGGGGTTTCTTTTGATTTCCTTTACAACCGTTGCAGGGCCTATTATAGTAACTGCTCCTAGATCTCCTCCTGCAATGGCTTTCACAAGGCCCGTTTTCATCTTTCCGAACATTCCTCCATTTCCATTTCCCTCAATCACTGCAAGCTCTATCCCTCTGAAGTTCTTAACGTGCCCTATCATTGCCATCGTATCCCCAATGAGACGTGCCTCTTCTTCGGGCTTTAGTCTTCCCTGAAGCAAGATTATATTGTTCCCTAGGACAATACTCAATATTTTTCTTATTCTATCATCGCTGTTAAGGCTCTTTATTTCAGAATAAGGGAGAAACTGAATGGAAAATCCCTTTATTTTTCCAAGCCCTCTTTTTTTCGCCATAGTTATTCTCTATTATATATGTTGTAAAACATACTTTTTAATTTTACTTATTTTGCTTTTTTCGCCAGTTTAAATATTGATTCATAAAACTCTTCCAGATTCTTCCCATAGCGGGCGCTTATCCCTACAACATCATATTCTGGAAACGCAGACTCTATCTTTTTTATGTCTGCTTTTTTAAGATCTATTTTATTAGCGACTATAAGCACAGGAATTTTTCTCGCTACGAGGTTCCCTATGATTGTTATGTTTACCTGATTATATGGATTTTCTGCTGCATCTAAAACTATTACCACAATATCCATGTCATCGAGCCATTTTATGCTTTCAACAACGCCTTGTGTTGCTTCTTTCGCACGTCTTTTCGCCTCTTTCTTTTTGAGCTTGAACTTCAAGAATTCTTCATAATCTATCTTCGTCGCTATTCCCGGAGTATCAATCATCTTGAAGACCATCTTCTTGCCTTTGTAAGAGATTTCCACTTTCTCTTTGAACTGTACATTTCTGGTTTCATGAGGTATTTTTGATACGCTGCCCATTTCCTCTCCCGTAAAATCCTTGCATATCCTGTTTGCGAGGCTGGTTTTTCCTGCATTTGGTGGCCCGTAAAAACCTAGCTTAAGCTCTTTGTTGCACTTGAAAATATTCCCAAAAAATCTCCCGAAAAAATCTTTAAAGACTTTTATTGCCATGTTAGTTTTATTAATTAAGGCTTATTAAAGTTTTTTATACTTCAGAGCCTATTTTCCTATGCCAAACTTTCTTAGGATCTTGTCGACGGGAAGCTCAAGCATTCCTGTACGCTTTCCCGCGTATTTCTTCATTACGTATGCTATCTGTTCTCCGCTCCATTGGGCTTTCTTAAGGCTCTTTTCTATATCACTGTTAGAAAGTCCCTTTCTCTTTGCACTATTTACGTAGTTGACGATATTATACAGATCATTTCTGTTCTTGAATAAGTAATTCTCGTATCTTCTCTTGTACCATTCCTGCATCACTATGTAAGTGATTAACGCTACTACTGCAAGGACTATCAGTGCAAGGATAAGTATGGTGGTCTTTGGAGCAGATGGCTGTGGCGCAGCAGTATTCTCATATTGGACATTAAGATTGCTTATTGCAGGGGATACGAATGCAGGAAGATTTGCGAAGTTCACGTTGGAGGTTGTTGAGAATGTTACGCTGCTGACGCCGTTGAGAGGAACGTAAACATAATTCCCTCCAGAATCTTTAGGTTGAACATTTCCGCCGAATTTAAGATTTGAAAGGGTCTTTGGGAGGAACAGATAATAATTACTGGATATAGGGCTATTCTCGCTGAACTGAAGTGTAAATACATTAGTTATGGGTTCTGTAGAATTTCCATATATTCCGTCATATTCTGCAT
>JBJKOX010000015.1:0-5260 GCA_046706965.1 Candidatus Pacearchaeota archaeon | reverse complement strand
TTAGCTGAATTAAGACTTAAAGAACTTAAATCAAGATCGAGGCCTACTGTAAAACAGGCTGCGAGTTTGCTCGCGCATCTTAATTATTCTGGAATAAGACAGCCATCAATGATACCTCAGCAAGTAGGATTTTTGTTTGGCGGCGTGAATGATGATGGTTCTACTGAACTTTATACTGTAGAGCCTTCAGGAAGCGTTGTGAAAGTAGAGGATTATGATGCGAATTTCGGCTCTGGAATGCCTTATGTTTTGGGGCTTCTTGAAAGACAGTGGAAGGAGAATATGTCCATTAAAGATGGTGTTGAACTGGCACAGGAAGCAATAAAGTCATCAACACAGAGAGATGTTGGATCTGGCCACGGAATAGATGTTTATACAATCACAAAGTCTGGAGTAAAGAAAGTTATTGATCAGCAGATTGTTCCAGCATACAAAAACAAAGCTGCTTAAACAGGGGTGGGACCCTATATCTAAAAAATTGTTTAGTTAGAAAATGACGGATATTTTAAAACATATAACTGAGAAGCTTCACGGAAACATAACAGAAGCAAATTTTGAAGGGGCAAATATCGTTCTTTACACAGATAATCAGAATTTCTTCAGGGAAGGCGAAGGAAAGATAAAAGAACTTGTTGATGAGGTAAAGAAGAGAATAGAGTTGCGCGCTGATCAAAAGATCCTTCCTGATCAGGAAAAAACCAAGGAAGAGATAAAGAAGATTGTTCCATCTGATGCGGACATAACAAACATACTTTTCGATGTTCAAAGATCCATAGTTGTCGTTGAAGCCAAGCGTCCCGGAATGGTCATAGGGAAACAAGGTTCCATCCTAGATCAGATTAAGAAAACAACATTGTGGACCCCTCAGGTCCAGAGAAGCCCTGCGATAAAAAGCCAGATAACAGAGAATCTCCGAGAGGTGCTTTACGCTAACAACAATTACAGAAGGAAATTCCTTAATGAAATAGGTAAGAAGATTTACAAGGAATGGTCTCCAGAAAAAGTCGAGGAATGGATTCGCCTGACTTTCCTGGGAAGTGCCCGTCAGGTTGGAAGAAGCTGTCTGTTGCTTCAAACACCCAATTCAAAAATACTCTTGGACTGTGGGATAGATGTTGCATCTCAAGGAAAGGACAAATTCCCTTACTTTGACATTCCTGAATTTGATATCAGGGATTTGGATGCGATAGTCCTAAGCCACGCGCACCTGGATCATGTTGGGCTTTTACCTTATCTCTACAAGATGGGATACAAAGGCCCTGTATATATGACTTATCCCACAATGGATCTTGCGGCGCTTTCATCTTTGGATTTTATAGGCGTTGCATATAAGCAGGCAGCAGCTCCTCTGTTCAGCTCAAAAGATGTTAAAGAGATGGTTAAGCACACCATATGCCTTAACTTTAACGAAGTCACCGATATCGCTCCTGATGTTAGGATAACCTTCTATAATGCAGGTCATGTCCTTGGAAGCGCCATGGTGCATTTCAATATAGGGAATGGATTGCATAATTTCCTTTATACTGCAGATTACAAATATGCCCGTACAAGATTGCTTGATCCTGCCATAACAAATTTCCCTAGGATAGAATCTGTCCTTACAGAGTCTACTTACGGGGCAAAGACAGATATACTTCCTCCACTCAAGGAGACTGAAGAAAAATACTTCAATATCGTCAAGGAGACTCTGGATAAAAAAGGAAAAGTTCTGATGCCTGAATTAGGTCTTGGTCACGCACAGGAAACCGTAATCCGTGTTGAGGAAGCAATAAGAACAGGAAAACTGCCTAAGATTCCTGTATATATTGACGGGATGATTTGGGATATGAACGCAATACATACTGCATATCCTGATTTCTTGAGCAGCAATGTAAGAAACCAAATATTCCAAGATAAGAATCCATTCACATCTGACACCTTCAAGCGCGTAGGCTCTGCCCAGGAAAGAAAAGAAGTCATTGAAGGTGGCCCATGCATTGTTATTGCAACATCAGGAATGCTGGTGGGAGGAGCATCAGTAGAATACTTCAAGAATTTTGCATCAAATCCTAACAACACTATGATCATCAGCTGTTATCAGGGTGTCGGTTCTCTTGGGAGGCAGCTTCAGGAAGGGGCCACGAGGGTCATTGTAGAAGACGAAGGAGGGAAGCGAGATGTAGAAGTTAAAATGCGAATTGAAACACTCCATGGATTCTCCGCACATGCAGGAAGGAACGAGATAATGGCCTTCTTCAACAATATGCGACCAAAACCAAAAAGAGTCCTCTTGAATCATGGAGAGGTCTCAAAATCTCTTGATCTTGCATCTGCATTGTACAAGCTTAATCGCGTCGAGACAAGCGTTCCAAGGACGCTGGAAACTGTAAGACTCAGATAATACGCAAACATTAAAAACCATTCTTCATTTTACCAGTAATGGTCGATGATGAAAAGAAGGTGGTAAAAACTCAGCAGGTCATCCAGGATGTGAAAAATGTCCGCAGCTTCAAAACAGTGGCGTCTGCATTAATCCTTGGGTTTGCTATCGTTGCATTTTGGCGCGGTGCTTGGGGTTTGATGGATGTTTATCTTTTGCCTGAAAACCCTGCAGCAAGTTACGGAGTATCAATTTTCGCGGGAATCATAATACTTTTAGCAACTAAAAACTTGATAAAACACATTATATGAAACACAAACTGAAAATAACCATTCTGCTTCTTTCTATGTTTATAGTTACGCAGTTTATTGGGTTGTATGTTGTGCATTATTATTCTCTCGCAGGCCATGTTCTTCCGTTCGGCCTTCAGACTCCGCAGCCTCAGACTGCTGCAGATTATGGAAGCGTTTTTACAGGGATTCTCTTTGCATTTATAATCGCAATACTGATATTCTTTTTCCTTACAAAGTTTAAGATAGGTTTTGTTTTGAAGGTTTGGTTTTTTGTGGTTGTGATTATGGCTCTTTCCATATTCTTTCTGTCCATAATACCAAGAAATCTCAGTTATGCTATTATTATAGCGCTAGCTCTGTCAATTATACTAGCCTATGAAAAGATCTACAGGCAGAATATTATCATTCATAACTTTACTGAATTGTTAATATATCCAGGGATTGCTGCGGTCTTTGTTCCTTTGCTTAATGTATGGACTGTTGTGATTCTTCTGATACTCATATCCATATATGATATGTGGGCTGTCTGGCATTCAGGAGTCATGCAGAAAATGGCCAAGTACCAGATTGATCAGTTAAAGATATTCTCAGGATTTTTTGTTCCATATGCCACTGGTTCAGCAAGAGCCAGAATCAAAAAATGGAAGGCCACACTCTCAAAAGCACAGCTTAAGAAAAAGAAAATAAAGGTTGATCTCGCAATACTCGGTGGGGGAGACGTTGTTTTCCCTATAATAACTGCAGGAGTGGTTCTTCTTTCAGGGGGCTTGATACCTGCATTGTTCGTAATTTTCGGGGCGGCGCTCGGACTTACATACTTGTTTGTATTCGCTGAGAAAAAGAAATTTTATCCCGCAATGCCTTTCATATCTGCAGGCATTTTCATAGGGATGATTCTGAGTTATCTGATTCTCCATATTTTGTAACCATCTTCTAATTACAACAATAGAAACATTTATAAAAGACTTTTTTGTAGAATCACCACTGAATAATAACATAAAATGGGAATCTTAAATACACCTCCTGACGTGAGCATTGAAGACAGTGAAAGATATAACAATCTAGTAGATACTTTAACTTTCTACAAGGAACATCCCAATCTTGCTGAACCCAACATTTCATATTTAAGAGTAATGGGTGATCATGACCCTTTAATTAGAAAATATCCTGGACTCCATTATGAATGGAGACAGTTTACAGAATCTACTTTAAGGAGAATTGCTAGGAGTAATTAAATGCCAAACAAACTAGAACTAAAACCTGTAGGAATGATGATGTACGGTGATGGGAATAGAGACGAAGCGAGAGCTTTTGAAGAAGCCATGCGTGTAGGTGACCATTTAATACGTGGAAAAATAACTCCTGAGCAGCGTAATGAGTGGGTAAGGAGAATATATAGCCAATACTTATCTGATTCTCTCACTCCTGTTGAAGAATCCTTTGACTCAAAATATGAAGGGAGGAGGGCATAAAATGCTCGTGCAAAAAGAACTTGTAGGCAAAATAAAGGACTATTTTGATCTTAATACTTATGAAACTAAAGTATGGCTGGCACTGCTCGGAAAAGGTGTGGCTTCTGCAGGACAGATTGCTCAAATATCTAGGGTTCCTAGGTCAAGAACATATGATGTCCTTGAAAGCCTTGAAAAGAAAGGCTTTTGCATTATAAAATTGGGTAAGCCGGTTAAATACCTCGGCGTTAAACCCCATATTGTTCTAGAAAAGATGAAGAACAATGCAAGAACTGATGCAGAAGAGAGGATTGTGACTTTATCAAAGCTTAAGGGCACTGAAGAGTTTGCAAAGCTTGAAAACCTTTACAAGGAGGGAATAAATCCCGTAAAACGTGATGACTTATCTGCTGCAATAAGGGGAAAGTCAAACATTTCAAATCATCTCAGGGAGCTTCTTGAAAGTTCATCTAACGAAGTCATAATATGTACAAATGCAGAAGATATGAGTTCAAAACTAAAGCTCTTCAGGGAGACTGTGGGTTTCTTGAAAAAGTCTAATGTGAAAATAAAGATAGCTCTTTCAGGAGACGCGCGCCTAATCGCGAAGATAGAAGATGCATTACAAATCAAAATAAAGCAAGTTGAGATAGACACTAAATTTTTCATAATAGACAAAAGAGAGATACTCTTTTACATATCTAAGGACACCAAACCAAGCCAGGAAGATACTGCGATATGGATAAATTCAGAATTTTTTGCACAGGCTTTTGGAAGCTTGTTTGAGAAAGTTATTGGGGGTAATTAATATGACAACAGTAGTAGGAATAAAAACAGGGAAGGGAGAAGAAGGAGTTATCCTTGGGTCAGATATGAGCAGAACCCAAACAGGATGGAATCCACAGGGTGATGTAGCATATAGGGTCCAGCGAAGGATAGAGGGGCAGAAAATATATGTTGATAACAAAAGAAACCTTGCCTTGTGTATGTCAGGTGTTTTTGACCAACAATATGTGGATTTCTTATCTGCTATTTTAGAAGGAGACATTGATTTTAGAGAATCTATAGAAAGAGGTTCGTTCAATGAACTGGCCAGGTTAAATCTTCAAAGATGGGATGGAAGGGTTCCGGATAATAATATCCTGAATGGTCTTCTT
>JBJKOX010000014.1:0-3135 GCA_046706965.1 Candidatus Pacearchaeota archaeon | reverse complement strand
GGTCCAACAATAATCGAGCAGTTTGATCTTTTCCCAGAGCCAAAGCTTCCAACAGACCTTCCAATGAGAATGCCGGTACAGGATGTTTATGAAATAACGGGTATAGGAACTGTACCTGTAGGAAAAGTTGAGAAAGGAATTATCAAAGTAGGTCAGAAAGTTGTTGTTCTTCCAGGAAGGACAGGCAAGGGTATTCAGGGAGAAGTCAAGACAATTGAAATGCACCATGAAGCATTGCCAAGCGCTGATGCTGGAGACAATGTTGGAATAAACATCCGTGGTGTTGGAAAAAAGGATATCGCAAGAGGAGATGTTGTTTGCGATGCGGCTAACCCTCCAAAGATTGTGGAGGAGTTCATAGCAACAATTACTGTTATCAATCACCCTACAGTGTTGGCAAAAGGATATACACCTGTATTCCATGTTCACACAGCACAGGTTCCATGCCAGTTTACAGAGCTCATAGAACAGATAGATCCAAGAACAGGACAGGTTATCAAAGAGCACCCTGATTTCCTTAAGAATGGAGATACTGCTAAAGTAAGAATAAGGCCTCAAGGAAATCTATGCATTGAAACTCAGAAAGAAAACCCTTGGATGAGCAGATTTGCTGTTCGTGACGCAGGGGCTACGGTTGCAGCAGGAATGTGCACCGAGATAGTCAAGGCAAAAGATTAGATTTTATTCTTTAATATAAAAATCCTTAAATACAGGCATACCTTTGTTTTTTTATGTTAAGCAAAAGCGACATTGAAAAAGGAATAGATGGCCTTGGGAATTTTGTAAAAATAGACAAGCTGAACAGATTTTTGAGAGAAGCACAAAGCAGCGATGTTAAAAGATTTATTTTTATAAAGCTTGCAGAGTCCTATGATCTTGTAGGCATGCCCGGAGAAGCGTCAAAAGCATATAATGGGGCAGCAATTGTTTCTATAACCTTCAAAGACAAAATAAAATATTATATCGAAGAAACTAAAATGGATATAAAAGCAGGGGCTTTCAGAGATGCAGACGAATCACTTAAGAAGGCATTTAGTCAGGCTAACAGCTCGCAAAAAGAAGATATTCTTTCAGAAATAAAAAAATTTTACATGACACTGGGCGAGTCCTATGAGGAGGAATCAAAACGCGGACACGCGATGAAATTATTTGAGCACCTTGCAGGAATGAGGCTTTCTGAAGAAGAAAGATTTAAGGTAAAAGAGAAACTATTGGATCTTTACGACAAGACCGGTAATATAAGGAAATATAAACTTCTTAAAGGCGGCCTTGATTGAATTCCTAAAATTTTTATACTAAAAATCCATCGAAATTTAATGGGATTTACCTGGAGCTGGGAATATGTTTTTTATTTTGTCGTTGGAGGCTCAGTTACTCTCGCAGTCGTTCTCTTTGAAGAATATGGTTCCTTCACGCTTTCACGACTTGCAGCACTTTTCCCTATTGTAACATGGCTTTCCTATCTTTTCATAGCAAATAGCTTTGGGACTGCACATCAAGTCGCATCGCACGCAGAATTTGTACTTACCGGAACTATTTTTTCTTGGATTCCCTATATGGGAACAATAATCTACTTGTCTCCTAAAATAGGCGTTACAAAGGCGGTTATGAGTGCAATAGGAGTTTTTTTCATTACGGCACTGATTTTCACTTATGTTTATTATCATATATGACAGAATAAAAAACTTAATTTAAAGCGTATCTCAAATAGTCAAGTCCTGCGAATATTCCAAGTATTGCTAATGGCGCCGCAAAATAAATGGCCCAACTCATCTGAAGAATAATCATCCCAAAAACAACACCCTGAATAAAGGTAGTTACTTTTCCTATTTCTTTTACATGATAGGAATCTTTTCCCCTAAGAAATGCTATTATAAAACCAGGGATCCCTACTATTTCCCTAGACACAGAAAGCATTAATGGGGCTATCATGAAGTTTAGATTATTATCTCTAAAATAGAAGAACAATGCAAAGAAGGCGATCCCTGTAAATATTCTATCAAATATTTGATCCATTCTAGCACCAATATCTGACACTTCTCCAAGATCTCTCGCGATTTTACCATCAAATAAATCAGTTAATGCACCCAGCGCAAAAATGGTTAAAACTAAGATCAGAGGATAACCACTAAAAAGCATATATGTAAAAAGCGCAATAAAAATCAGTCTTGAGAATGTGATAATATCCGGAAAAGTAATTTTATCTTTCTTTGAATCCTCTTTCTTCTTCTTTGGCATATGTTAATCAATAGGGATTGGCCTATAAAAGTCAATCCGAAAATCTTAAAAACTGCTAGAAACTCATATTTTTGAATAGAAGAATACAGATTATATCAATAATCATATCACATTCACTTCATTACTTTTGGAAGTAGCAAGTACGAGCATAAGCTTGATTTGCAGGTATTTTTCTATCTAAATAAACTAAATATAAGGAGAAAAATGGCAAAAATAAGCCCAGTATCTATAAAATACATGATACATGCGAGCTTTAGAGTTGAAGGGGCTTTGGAAAAACCTGACGTAATCGGAGCTATCTTTGGCCAGACAGAAGGATTGCTTGGCGCTGATCTAGAGATGCGTGAATTGCAGAAAGAAGGAAAAATCGGACGCATAGAGGTAGACCTTGAAAGAGATAATAAGATTACAACAGGAGTGATTAAGATTCCTACTGCATTAGATCAATCTGAGACTACCCTTATAGCGGCTGCTATAGAGACTATTGAAAAAATGGGTCCTTGTGATGCTCAGATTGAGGTTGATAAGATTGAAGATGTCAGAGGAAGCAAGAGAGATTATATCATAGAACGTGCAAAGAAACTCATGGCAGATTTCGGGAACAGGACAGACTCAAGAGAAATCTCAAAAGAGATAAAAGATTCTGCTAGAACCTCCAACGTTGAAGAATATGGTTCTGAAAAACTTCCCTGCGGAGACATTTCAGGAAAAGACCTCATTGTTGTGGAAGGTCGAGCAGATGTTTTGAATTTACTGCGTGCAGGAGTAAAGAATGTAATCGCTATGAACGGCACAAAGCTACCTGAAAGCATTAGAGAGCTCAGCCAGGATAAGGACATTACATTGTTCCTTGATGGAGACCGTGGAGGAAGACTTATAGCACAAAATGTGATAGAC
>JBJKOX010000013.1:0-5332 GCA_046706965.1 Candidatus Pacearchaeota archaeon | reverse complement strand
GCCATCAAAGCTGGAGTTGCTGAATACTTGGATGTTGAAAAAAAACATTTAGAACAACCTGTTAAACCTGTGAACGAAGCCGACACAATCTTCCCAGATTTTGAAGCTGCCGGAAAATATTTTGAATCAATCCCCGACAAAATCGCAGAATTAAAGGTTCAATTCTATGACCAAGTTAAGCCCTTCGAATTTACGAAGCCGAACACCACTCTTGAAGAGTTGGAATTTTGGAGAAATAATCACGAAGAAGCGGCGACGAATACCAGATTTGTAGAGCATAAAATAAAACCCGAAGAAATAAAGAAAACTGAAAGTGAAATTAAGGAAAAACCTCTTTATTCCGAAGAAGAAATAAACGCAGCACTTCAAAAGTTTAGGGATAAAAATTTATTGCAGGAAATAGAAAAGGAGATTTCTAAAACGCACCTTGAAGATACAAACCTAAAGATGAGTGTTTTCTTAACTCACGCTTCCGGCTTATTGTCTAATCCAAAGAGAAGGCAAAGTTTCCAGATTACAGGAAGGACAGCCGAAGGGAAAGACAATCTTCAAAGAGCTTCATTAAAACAAATGCCTAAAGGTTCTTTTTTATTTTTAACAAATGTTACTCAGGCAGTAATAGAGGATGATCTTGTGAATGTGCCTATAATTGCTATTTCAGAAATAAACTTATTCAGGGAAGGCGGGGCAAATAAAAATTTATTGGAAGTCGTGAAACAAAAAATAGAGGGCGGAACTTCCTCAATGAAGAAGGATAAACGCGACGATAATAAAAGCACGAGGCATGACGAGGGGCAACAGGGGAGCGTAACATTCGGAACTACTGAAGCACAGCAGGACGAAGAACTTGGAACTCGTTTAATGAAAGGAACCATAAAAGCCACTTATGAAAGAATTAAGATTGTGAATGATAACACGCTTAACCTTTTCTCCGATGAAAATAAAATCTTACAAGAGAGCAAAGAAATAGATAATTGGGTAAGGATTGGGTTAACTCAATTTTGGAAAAATAAAACTCAATATGAGGTAGTGATTCCTTATGCTAAATTCCTAACAGGTAGTATGGATGGAAAGCCCATTTTTGATAATTCAGACGCCAGAAGTCAAAGAGATATTAAGCGATTGTTAGGCTTAACCTGTGCTATGACTTGGATATTTCAGGAACAACGCCAGAAAAAAGAAGTTAATGGCGTTCAATTTTTAATAAGTGAACCTCAGGATTTCATTAATACTTTAAAGTATTCAAATGAATTTTTTAATCAGACTTATGCGGGGATGGATTCAAGGGTTAGCGATGTTCTCAAATATATTGAGAAACAGGGCAGTGCATGGGTTGATAAAGTAGATATTCAGGAAGCCGCAGGGATAAAAACGAGGAAAACAATAAATGATTATCTATGGGAAATCGAGCAGAAAGCGTTCATAGAGCGTTCATCAGGTAAACACTTAAACGAGATTTCAGAGCTAAAGACCTTCAAAGGTAACCATATTTACTATAAAAGCGTTCAGAAAGCGTCTAACAAGCGTTTAATAAGCGTTCAATTAGAAAAGTTAAAAGAGTTTTTAGAGAGCGAAGCGTTCAAAATAAGCGTTCAATCAGACCAAAACATAAAGAAAAAAGAGGGTTCTACACATAAAGAAGAAGAAAACTTAAATTCTAAGTCTCAAAATGAACGCTTCGAAATGAACGCTTCTGAAGAAAAACCCATTAAAGTAGCCCAAAAATTCATAGAACTTGAAGAAAGAATAGGCTCTCTTATTCCATTCCAAGAATTAAAAGAAGCACTCCCGGACATTTCGGAACAGGATTTAAAGGCAGAACTTGAAAACCTAAGGGTTCAAGGTTGGCTCTCGGAAGTTAAGCCAGAGGTCTTTCAGAGAATATGAACTCCTTAAACCTTGAAACTTTAGAACAAAAACATTCTGAATGGTTCTATAATTCAATCTCGAATGATTTGTCTATCCGAAAAAGCATAACAAATTTACCTGAAAAAATAACCCTCCAAGATTGTCAAAAACAAATTTCACTTATGCGGGATTCTTATGTTATAAAAAAAGGAGATCGTTTTATAGGGTATATTGGTTTTCAGGATAATGAGGTCAGTTATTTTATTTTGAAATCTTTTAGAGGGAAGGGATATTGTCAAGCAGCGCTTAAAGAGATTTTAAGTATTTATCCTTATCGCATTTTTTATGCTAATCCTATAAATGAAACTTCAAGACATATTCTCCAGAAATTTGGGATAAGGAGCAGACAATGAGCTCCTTAAACCTTCAGCTTATCAGAATGGGAATCCCCCCCAGAAATTGCAGACACCAAGATTTGACTTTTAACAATGGAAATAAATTCTGTATCAAATGCTTCCGTTCTGTCTGTCTTGAAAATGGAAAGAGAATATTCAGATATTCAAACGGCGTGATCTACAAAGTTCAAAGTTCAGCCCCTCTAAATCGTGGGGTTGTGGGGGGTGAACAATGAAAAGCGAAACTCCTTTAGAAAAGCATAGTGCAGCTTCTCGGCTGGTCAGAATGGAGTGTCCCTATTGCTTATTGGAATTGAGGCTTTTAGATACCTTACAATTTTCCGGGAAGATGTATATGCAGCGATTTTTTAGCTGTGTAAGATGTAGAAGATCATTTAGTCTTTCTTTTTCGTATGGAAAACGTTTTATTATTGTTTCTGACACTCAACTTAAAAAATATCTTGAGCCTGAAGAATATCTTCAGGAATTAAATAAATTTAAATCGGAGTTACGAAAAAATGGAAGAAGCAATTAGCCCTGAAATGCCCTTTGATCTAAGGCAAATCTACGCCCTTCAGATTGTGGGGTCTTCACTAATAGATGTAATGGAGGCTCGTAAAGCTGAGGCCTGGAGTCTTTATTATAACGCTTTAATTGACCTAAAGGTAGTTGTCAGCCACAAGTTCAAAGGGAAATATGTGAAAGTTAATGTAGATGGGAATACACAAGAAATCCCAGCAACTCAACACTTTCATAATCTCTTAAAAAAGGCTTCTGAGGTATGCAACGAAAACAGTTCAGCATTTGGCGGATATTCACACAATCCGCAAGAAGTATCAAAGATAAAAGTCGCACTTATGGATATTGAGGAATTTCTTTATTCTATGATCGACACCGAACTGTCAATGATGGGAACTTCGAAAAACCAGCAGGGACTATGAGAATAGATGAGAATTTAGCTATGGACGGGCAACTCTATGAGATTTTAATCAAAATAGAAGACAGAATGAATAAGAAGTGGGACGGTGTTTTGGGGATTGACGGAATGGAAGGGGGCGGAAAAACAACCATAGGAACACAGATTTGTTACACTATGAGCAAACTAACAGGCCGCCCCTTCTCCGTTCAAAATGTTTTCTTTTCGGTAGAGAAGGCTATAGCCTATGCTTCAACTACAGACCACCAAATTATAATGATAGATGAAGCTGTTTTTGACCTACTGGCTTCAGAATTTTGGAATCCGATGCAAAATCTTTTAATAAAATTGTTAATGACAGCCAGGAACAAAAGCCACTTCATAGTCCTGAACATTCCAAAATTCTATATGTTAAGACAATACATTGTAGACAGACTTATAGGACTGGTTCATATTTACAGCCCCGATAATTTGCAAAGAGGTTATTTTGCTTATTATAAATTGCAACAAAAAAATTATGTTTATGAACAGTGGAGAAAAAAGAAAATTTCCAGCACAATTTACAAAAATTACAGTTTTATTGGAAGGTTTCCTAAAACATTCGATGTTCTGATTGATGAAGCAGCATATGAAAAAGCCAAGAATGAAGCAATAGCCAACTTAACAGCAGGGGATAAGTTCGGGGAAAACCCCAAAATAAAGAAGTTAGAGAGCGAATTAATAACCTTAAAGCAAAAAATAGCGGCTAATTGTCCGGGAACTATGAAAGAGAAGGCGAAAGCATTAGGAATTTCCGACAGGACTTTGTTAAGATGGAAAAAAGGCACAATAGAAGGGGGTGTCCCAGATGACAGCCGACAAACAGACAAATAATATTATTTTGTTTATCCCAAAGGGGAATTTTTTTGAATTGCTGAAAGGGGGTTGGAAGTAAATAATGGAAGGAGAACAAGAAAAAGAAACCGGGGCTTATCCTGTGCCTCATGATCTAAGCAGCAGTATTCAAATAGGCACTTTAGTTTTAAGGTCGCCAATTTGCAGTATGAACGAACTCTATAAATTGCTTGTTAAAATGTTAAGTAATCCTGAAATAAAAAAGCTGTTGGAGTTTGAGGAACAGAAAACCGGGGGTTACTTTGGATAGAAAAATATGAAAGCAGCGATATATTGTAGGGTTTCGACCCAGGAACAATTTGCAGATAAACAAGAAGAGATCAATAAAGAATACTGTAAAAGAATGGGTTATGAAATTTATAAAGTTTATAAGGATATTATTTCAGGATCAACAACTTCCCGGCCGGATTTTAATAAACTTCTGGAAGATATGAGGCATTTTAAATTTGATGTTATTGTGGTCACTAAGTTAGATAGACTTGGAAGAAGTCTTCAACATCTTCTTTCTTTGATAGATGAGTTCAATAGAAAAGGAATCCATTTTATTGCTTCAACCCAAAGCATTGATTCAACTTCAGCTTCCGGGAAATTAAAAATGCAAATTATGGGGGCATTCGCGGTGGTTGAAAGGAATATTATATCTGAAAGGACCAAAGAAGGAATGAGAAAAGCAATAGGGGTAGGAAAGAGAGGAAAGGATAAAGTTCCAAGAAAAAGAAGGGGGGGTCTTAAAAAGAGGTTAAATATATACAATTTAGAATAAGTTAAAAACGCCCCTTTTTAGTTCATTAGATTTATAAATTACAAAATGGGAAAAAGAATTTTTGATATTCGGGTAAGATGTTCAAAGGAAGAAAAAGAAAAGATAATTCGGAAGGCAGCATTAGTAGGCCTGGAAGCCTCCGCCTTCCTGCGCCTTCTTGGTTTAAAGGCGAATGTCAAGACGGACAAAAAGGCCTACGAGCTATATAAAGAAGATGAGCCTTAATTTGTCATGGCTCAATACTCCCGAATAAGAATTTCATTCCCTCAAATACTTTTGATTAAAAAATCACAAGACGCAAAGATTCCTTCAATTAAAAAAATCGCAAATATCAAAGATGAAAAGCCAAGAAAAAAAAGAAAGTCCTAATCTTGAAATGTGGATAATTTTTAGAGGAACTAAGGACGATTTAGAACAATCAAATTTTATTTTACAAAATTTAAAAGTGGTAATTGCAAATTCCGAATTTCACAAGGGTGAGGAAACATTATGAAAACTGAATGGAAAAAGTATTGG
>JBJKOX010000012.1:0-45913 GCA_046706965.1 Candidatus Pacearchaeota archaeon | reverse complement strand
GGATAGTATAAACAGGAGCATATCTTGAAAGATATTTTAAAACATCCAAAGTAGAATTATGAATTTCCATATGAACGGCTCTTTTATATTTTTTATCTTGTTCCAATTCTTCAAGGCCTTTCTTCTTTCTTTCAATATTCTCAAAAAATCTTTTTCTTGCCAGATTTGCTTTTCCAACATCTCCAGTGCAAAGAATTAATCCTATTCCACCCATAGGTATTTTCTTTATCTTATTCATTTGCCCATGAGGGTCCCCAACAACCAATATCTTCATTCTTTACCAAGCAAACTTTAACTTAAAAATCTTATCAAATAAAAACAAAAATAAAATTGGTTTTACAGCGATCTACCAGTCGTCATCACTGTCATCGTCAGAAGAGCTGTCTTGGTCGTCGTTTTCTTCCTCGTCGTCCTGTTTGTAGTCCTCGTCTTCAGACTCTTCAGAGCCAGACTCGTCCTCATCAGCGTCTTCATCTTCGTCGTAATAAGACATTTGAAAACCTCCAGTTTTAGATAAAGTCCTGTATCTCCAGGATTTTTAAACCTTTTTATGCCCTTAGGGATGGGTACAAAATCAATAGTAAAGATTAAAGAAACGGAGGTAATTTTCGACGATAAAATTCATTTTAATTTAGCGGAAAACTGAGTATCCCTAAGGTTTGCTTCTTACCATTGTTCGGGGGAAGGCGATTGCATCTTTTATTGTATCAAGACCACAAATCCATTTGACTAATCGTTCGGTACCAAGGCCATATCCTCCATGAGGTACAGGACCATAGGAATGGATATCAAAATAATATTGATAGTCCTCAAGTTTTTCGCCTTTCTTTTTCAAAGAAGATTTAAGTTCATCAATATTTGTATCACGCATGCTTCCGCCAATAAGCTCGCCATTTCCTTCCGGGGCAAGCATGTCAAAGCAAAGAGCAGTCTTTGGATTCTTAGAGTCTCTTGGCTTGTAAAAAGCCATTATTTCCTTAGGATAATGATGGACAAAAACAGGTGTGTCATATGACTCCATCAGTTTCTCCTCTTCAATTGTTCTAAGGTCTTTTCCCCATTTAACATTCATCTTCCTCTTGTCCTTGAGATTCTTCAAAGCCTCATCATATGTAATCCTTGGAAAATGTTTCTTTAGAGAGGGTTCAAGTCTCCTGATATCTCTTCCAAGCAACTCAAGTTCCCCTTTGTTTTTTTCAATAACTCTCTTTATAACATGCTTAGTCATTTCTTCAGCATAATTCATTATCTCATCTAGAGTAGTCCACGCAACCTCCATTTCAGTATGCCAATACTCAGTGAGATGTCTTGAAGTCTTTGATTTTTCAGCCCTAAAACTAGGGGCAACACAGTAGATTTTTTCTAGGGCATAGACAGCCGCCTCTGCATAAAGCTGCCATGTCTGTGCAAGATACATTTCTCGCTCAAAATAATTAACCCTAAACATGGTAGGACCGTCTTCTGCACCTCCAGCCACAAGTATGGGACTTTGGAATTCATAAAAACCCTTACTATTGAAATATTCATGAAGAGCCCCTATAACGGTACTTCTTATTTTCATTATTGCAACCATCTTTCTTGAACGTAACCACAAATGCCTTCTGTCCCCGAGAAGTTCTTCATTTAGGTCCTTGTTTATAGGGAATTCATTCGAAAGACCCACAATATTTATTTTATCTGCATCTATTTCATATCCCGTAGGGGCCCTCTTATCTACTTTTATTATACCTTCAATTTCAACAGAGGACTCAATCTGCAACTTCTCAATTTTATCCCATTGACTTCCGAACTTTTCTCGCTTAAGAACGCACTGTATTATATCTGTAGAATCCCTTATAATAAGAAACCTAAGTTCTTTGCTTCCCCTTTCTCTATAAACCCATCCATGAATCGCTACTTTCTTGTCTGCCTGATTCATTGCATCCCTAATCGATATATATTTTGCCATTTTTAACAAAAAGTAAAACAGATTTTTAATTATTACTATTAGAATTATTAATTGAATAGTAACTTATCATATGCTGTCAAAGAAAAAGATGTTTATAATTGTTTCTGAATTAATCAGGGCGTAAGCCTTTTCCTATCCCTTGGAAAGAGCGTTGCCTCCCTTATATTATCAAGATCCAGAAGAGCTTTGGTAAACCTTTCAAGGCCTATGGACCATCCGGCGTGCATAGGTGCCCCATATCTGAAAGCATCAATATACCACTTGAAATGCTCTGGATTTAGCTTTTTGGTCTTAAGCTGTCCAATAAGAGTATCAGGAATGTGAACACGTTGCCCTCCTGAGCTTATTTCAACGCCGCCATACAAAGCATCAAATCCCCCTGAAATCTTCTCTCCAGGGTTTTTAGGCCAGATGTAAAAGGGCTTCATCTCCATAGGCCATTCGTAAGTGAATATCAATGAATCGGGAAAGATTTCACAAATCTTCCTTTCGGCCTCGGGCTCAAAGTCTTCACCTTGCTTCATCTTGAATCCATGCTTGTTCAGTTCCCCTACAGCCTCTTTATAGGTCAAATATTTCACTTTAGGAATCTTTATCTTGCCTTCAAGGCCCAAGGTTTCCAAATCCATTTTGTTATTTTTCAGTACTTTCTCAACCATGAATCGTACAACTTCCTCTAAATAACCCATGATTTTTTTATCGTCTGCAAATGCAACTTCAATATCCATCTGCCTAATCTCATTTATGTGTTTTGAAGTGTCATGTTTCTCGGCGCGCCATACAGGGTTGGTAGAAAAAACTTTCTCAAAAGAAATTGCGGCAAGTTGTTTATACAATTGAGGGCTCTGCGCAAGATAAGCCTTCTTCCCAAAATAATCAACCTCAAACAAGTCAGTCCCTCCCTCAGTAGAAGTAGCTATTATTCCTGGAGGTTGGATCTCAATAAATCCTTTGTTGTAGAAAAACTCCCTAAATGCGTTTATTATCGTGGATTGTATCCTAAATATAGACTTTACGCGAGGCTTCCTCATATCAAGAGAACGATTGTCAAGCCTCTGGGGAAGTTCAGTGGTAGTTGTTTTCTCATTAACATGGATAGGTAGATTTTCTGCCTTGTTTAATATCTTCAAAGAGATTACTTCTATTTCTATATCTCTTCGTGCGAATTCTGCATTCACTTTGGCCTTCCTAATTATGCCTTCTACCTCAAGAACGCTTTCAAGAGTGATCTCAGAAACAATATCTAAAAGTCGGGGCTCTTTTACAACACACTGAATCATTCCGGATAAGTCTCGCAGGAGGATAAACCTCATTTTTGCTAGGTTTCGGATTTCGTGCGCCCATCCTTTTAGGACTACTTTTTTTCCAGAATCAGATGGTTTAAGTTCTTTGATATAAGTTCGCTCCATAGCCAAACACAGAGATTATAATTTATTAAACTATCCCTTTGGTTGCTTTTGTGCGGATTTTTTAACTATCTTCTCTACGTTCCGTTGAACATCCCTTTGAACATTCTTTCTTACATCTTGTTTTACATCTTTTGAAACATCTTTTTTAACGCTAGATCTAAGTTCTGAAACTTTCTTTCCTAAATGTTTCTTGAAAAGAGCACTTCCAATTACAGAGATAAAATAGAACACAAAGACTATCCCCACAAAAGAAAAGAACATCGTGAAAATTTTTCCTATATTTGTTTTTGGAACAAAATCCCCATAACCTACTGTAGTGACAGTCATGACGACGAAGTAAAGTGCATTAAGATAACTCCATCCTTCTATTTTATGGTAAACTACAGATCCCACAAAGAGAAGTATTAAAAATAAAATTATAGCGGTCACCACATTTTTCTGAAATTTCATTAGGAGGCAAAGAAAAATATGTTTATTAAATTATTGTTTAATGATTCCTATAAACCAACGTTTCTCTCTATCGTATTTTAATCCTCTTTTCCATAGAGAAACGAAATACTTTGTTGAATATTTTACTATCCTTGATGTCAAGGGGTTCGGATCTTGAAGATAAACATGGGTATCATCAATTTTTAGAAGAATGGCATAATGGCCTATACGGCCAGGGTGTCTATATCCGACTATTATTAAATATCCTAGCTTAAGGCGCTCTTCAATATCCTTAAGGGTGGCGTTCCTAAAAACAACGTAACAGAGTTTCATTTGTTCAACAAAATTTACCATGTTTTCAACGCGCACACCTGATTTTTTATTGGTGCCGAGTGCTTTTGCAAGCGAGCGCTCAGATTTTTTTATTCCTAAAGGTTCAAGAATCATCCTAAGCGAAGCTGCGGCACAGGTATCTTTTGTTTCTTGAGGGTAATAGGGTAATTCCATCTCTTTTTTCAGAACAAAAGAATCCTAATTTAAAAAATTTTTGTCTATTTTATAATTTTCCTAATAATTTCCATGGCCTCTTTACCTGAAATTTGGCCTTTGAATTCCTTCATTACTAAACCCATGTAAGCATTGGGTGTTAATCCCGGTTTTGATTTTATAAGATTTAAAATTTGCCCCTCTAAATTCTCCACAGAGATAGTATCGAATTTTAAGGCTTTTTCCAGCGCGACACCCCTAACTATATTTTCAAGAGCATGTTCAACATTATTCTCAGAAAGTTCTCTCCTTTTAACATTTTCAAGAATCTCTCCTAATACATCAATAGTTAATACCTGTTCAACTTTTTCAAGTGGAATCTTCTCATGACCTGAAATTTCCTTAGGATACTCGAGTAATATTTTTCCAACAAGATCTGCGCGTTTCAGTACTTTCATAAGCTCCTTAAATTCCTCAATCTTCCCTCGTTTCATCAAGAGCGAAACAAAATCTTTTGAAAGCCCTTCCTTCTCAAGTTCTGTTTCAATCTCATCTTTAAGTTTAGGAAGGTTCTTTTTTGCATCATCAATCATTTGTCTAGAAATTCTCAACAAAGGCAAATCAGTCTCAGGATACATTCTTGCAGATCCCGGCATAGGTCTTAGAAATTCACTATGCCCATCAGGAAGAACTTTTCTCACTTCAGATATACTTTTATTTTTACCAATAAGATCTCTCTGCCTAGTAACTTCAAATTCAATTGCGGTTTCAATATTTTTGATATCTTGAAATCCTTTAAGCTCGATTCTTTTTCCTTTCGGATAATTAACTGAAAGATTCACATCCTGCCTTATAGTTCCAAGCCCCCTTCGGACATTGCATGCCCGCAATATCTCCCCTATTTTCAGGGCAGTCTCTTTTGCTTGTGCAGGAGTTTTAATATCCGGAGTTGTAGCTATCTCGACAAGAGGTATTCCAAGACGATCGAGCCTATAAACAGTAACGTGTTCTTGTTTATCAGAGCTTACAATTCTTGCAGAGTCTTCCTCTAAACAAATAGTTTCTATTCCCACTCGCCCAAAACTGGTTTCTATGAACCCATCGCGCGCAATCACCACAGTTCTCTGAAATCCAGAAGTATTACTCCCGTCTATAACTGTCTTCCTCATAATTTGAGTTATAGGTAGAATTTTAGCATGTAAAAGATGTGCCATCTGTAATGTAATCTCAAGCGCTTCGGGATTGATTTGATGAGGAGGCTCTTCATCTAGCTCTACAAGACAATTTGTGTCGTAGCTTTGATAAACAAACTCTTTATCTTGAGACGCTTGATATTCTGCAGCAACATCAACCCCTCCTCTTTCTCCTGCGACTGCATGTAATTTTCTTTTTACGGTGAAGTCAGGTTCATCTTGTCGCAAAACAGAAGGGCAAGCACAAAAAAGTTTTCCTGTATTTAGCTGTTGATGTATTTCAAGACCTGACTTAAGGCCCTCAAACATTCCTTTGTCGTCCATAAACAAAAAATACATTTGGAGTTTATTAAATTTTGTTTATCATCTTCTTAACACAATCAGAAATCTCTGCGAGAGATATATTAAACCTGCCGCTACGTAATAGTTCCGCGAAAACTTCACGAGACAAGTTTTCAAGAGGTTGTTTTTGAATTTGTATGTTTCCAACCTCCATGCTTTTTATAACCCGATGCACCTCATCAAATAGGCCCTCCTCTGTAGGACTAGCACTTGTTCTCCAAAATTTTGCAAATTTTTGTTGCTTATAATCTTTAATAACTATTCCTTCCTTCCCATATTTAGAATAATCACTACTTCCAGTAGCAAGTTCTTTAGCTCGCTCTAAATCAAGAGTTCCTTGAACAAGAATGGGTAAAAATAACACATCTTCTACTCCTAATCTATCTTCTAAATTCTTACGAACTTCCGTATAGGGCAAAAATTTATTTTTGTTGAGATCATAAACATCAATCACAAAGAACCTATTGATGAATTCAGAGTTATAAGTTAAAGTGTGTGGAGCCATAAATTCTCCATAAAGAACTAGATTTTCAGGCAAGTTATAAAAACTGGAATTAGACATGACCCATTTGTTAAAGTCTCTAAACCAGTCAAATCTAAAGTCCCTTTCTCTTCTCAAGAAATTAGCCCTGCTTCCACAAAAAAGTCTCCCTTCAGACATCCGGATCTGGCTGTTTCCCCCATCAAGTTTCTCAAAAACTTGAAGATACTTACTATCCAGTATATCAAGAGTTTCTGCTAGATGAGGGATTTCAGGGTATTTTACAAAGATGGGCTGAGAGCTTTTCATTATTATTTATTAATATCTTGTTGAAATGGGAGATAAGGAAGAATATTTATCTTCAAATTCTTTTCTTAAAAATTCTACACCCTTAAGTATATGAGCATCTGAAGATACAACAATAAGGGGATTAATTCTTTGACCCTTTATTTCAGCATTTGCTAAATAAGAGGCAGTCCCTAAAATCTCCTTATCTGTAAGAGAAGGTCCTTCAAGAAATTTTTTTTCATTACCATTACATCCATATTTTGCTGCCCAGTAAGCATCATACCTCGCTTCATCCAAAGAGATACTATTTTTTAACTCAGAAGCAATTGCCATATATTGTTCCAGAGCATAAAATGAAAAACTAACTATTGGAGATTCTAACTCATTTGTATACCTATTCAATATTGTATGACTATGTTTCTCAACTTCTTTATAGGTGTAAGGAGTTATTATAATCTTTGATGCGCCATTTAGATTTCTCAGAAAAACATCTGGACTTGTATACCTAATGTCCCCTATGCCGTTCCTATGGCAAAGGTTATATCTTCTAATGGAAGTTGCAATATCAATTAACCCACTCGTATCAAATACTATCATAGGGATAGAGTCTACACTAAATGTTCGGAGGATATCTCCCTCAAGAGGACCAATATTTTTAATTCTCATTTAAGATTTAACCTTCAAAACCTTATAAATTTTACTGTTGTAACCCCTCTAGAGTTATTAATCAAAAAGTACTTTAACCTTTGATTCTTCATATTTTTCTGCAAGGTCAAGTGCTAGTTCATCAGGCAAATTTACTAAATGGAATATTGCTTTTCTATTAATAGGTACAAACTCCAAAATTCTCTTAACCAGTCCGCTGTTTCCCTCATCATTAAATTCCTGTCTATTATGCCATCCTCCATTCGTATCCAATTCATAAAAAACATACAATGAAGAAAATTCGCTCTTGGTAAGATAAATATTCTTCATTAAATTGATAATAAATGAGAATATTAATATCTTCCTAATGGACAAACTTTATAACATCTTTTTCCATGCATTTTTATGGTAAAGAGGGGTGTGAAAAAGCCCACAAAATCAAAAAGAAAAGAGGAGTCTGAGGAAAGAAGAAGATTCATTCTTGGAATTCCAGGAGAAGAAAAATATAACTATCTTCTAGAAGAGGTTTTTGGAAGGAAGAAGAAAGAAGAGTCTCCAGTAGCCCTCACAAAAAAAGTTTTCAAAAGCCTTGGACCTGGTTTTATAACGGGAGCATCAGATGATGACCCATCAGGGATAGCCACTTATTCTCAGACAGGAGCACAATTTGGATATGGTCAACTCTGGACTGCACTTTTCTCATTCCCCTTCATGGCTGCAATTCAAGAAATGTGTGGCCGAATAGGATTAGTAACAGGAAAAGGCCTGGCAGGAGTAATAAAGAAAAACTATTCTAAAAGGATTCTCTATTTTTCAGTCCTGATACTCCTAATTGCAAACATAATAAATATAGGGGCGGATCTTGGCGCAATGGCCTCTTCAGGTCAGCTTGTTTTTGGGATAAATTTCATCTGGTGGCTTATAGGAATAACTATATTTACAATATTACTTGAAATTTTCGTTTCTTATAGGACATATGCAAAAATCCTGAAATATTTTGCATTTTCACTTTTATCATATGTAATAGTCGCGTTCGTGGTCAAACAAGACTGGTTGTCAGTTCTAGCATCTACTTTCATTCCAAGCTTCTCCTTCTCGAAAGATTACCTACTAAATGTAGTCGCTATACTAGGAACAACAATATCCCCCTATCTGTTCTTCTGGCAGGCCAATGAAGAAGTAGAAGAGGAGATAGAAAGACGTGAGCTAAGAAGTATGGGGGCAGGGGTGCCTAAATTCAAAAGCGTTGATCTCAGAAACCTAAGAACAGATACGGTAAGTGGGATGTTTTTCTCTAATCTTATAATGTTTTTCATAATAGTCACAACAGCTTCTACATTAGGAGTTCATGGAATCACAAGTATTCAGACTGCAGATCAGGCTGCCCAAGCATTAAAGCCCCTCACAGGAGAGTTTGCATATCTTCTCTTTGCTCTTGGAATAATAGGCACAGGACTTTTGGCAATTCCCGTGCTCGCAGGTTCAGGATCATATGCACTTGCAGAAATATTCAAGATGAAAGAAGGATTGTATAGGAAATTCAGGCAAGCTCACGGATTCTATGGGATAATAGCCTTTGCAACAATTATAGGGATCATTGTAAATTTCATAGGGATCCCGCCATTCAGGATGCTTTATTACACTGCAGTTCTAAATGGAATCGCAGCTCCGCCACTCATGATAATGATAATGAAAATTTCAAACAACAAAAAAATTATGGGTCAATACACAAACAAGAGAATATCAAATATCTTGGGTTGGCTTATCACAGGAATCATGTCAATCTGTGCCATAGCCCTGATTGTAAGCTTATTTTTGTAAATAGAGAATTATTTCCTTAACCTGTTATTTAGCTCGCCTGCAAAGTTTTCTAGCATTAATTTCTTAACCTTTTCTTTATCAGTAGTTTTAGCAAGTACATATCCTAATTTTACCAATGCAGTTTCTGCAAGCATGTCTTCAAGATAGATTACCCCGGTCCTTAAAATTTCGCGCCCATTTGAATAAACGTAGGGATCAAGTCTTCCAAAAATGGTTTGTGCGACAGCGCAAACAACAATTCCTCTCTTTTGTATTTCTGTTAGTTTTTTTAACCAGGAGTTTCTTGCACGCCGCGTTGCCACATGGCCAAGACCAGACATTTCAATAATAAGCCCTTTGTATTTTTTCTTTAGATAATAATCTAAGATATCAGGATTCTGCCCTGGATAAAATTTAACAAGAGCAACAGCATCATTCCATTTTGTATCAAGTTTTACTCTCTTTTTGTTGTTTCTAGAATTATACCCTGATAGGATTTCTATACGGTCTGGATAAATCTTAGCATATGGCTCAGAGTTGACTATCTTAAATGCGTCTCTCCGTGAAGAATGGAGTTTTCTGACTTTTGTTCCCGGCATAGAAAAGCAGTAATCATCATTTTCCGTGGCATGTCCCACTAACATAACTTCTGCTATATCACTTATTGCAGCAAGCGCAGAACATCTCAGGTTAAGGTTTGCATCGGAAGATGCACGATCAATGCTCCTTTGGCTATAGGTCAAAACTACAGGCTTGTTCAAGTCATGGAGAAAAAAACTGAGTGCTGCAGAAGTATAATGTAAAAAATCGGTGCCGTGTGTTACTATAACTCCTTTTATTTCTGGATCATTTAGCAATTTTTGAACAGCCTGTGCAATTTTCTTCCAATCCTTCCAATCCATATCTTCTGAGGCTTTCATGAAGGGCACTTCAACCTCTGCAACATCTACAATATCAAAGAGTTCAGGATAAAATTTAAACAAGTCATCTGGTCGAGATAAGGGATCCACCCCTCCTGTCCTAGAATCGAGACGAGAAGCAATAGTTCCCCCTGTTATTACCATTCCAATTTTAGGTTTCCCTCTTGCTGAGGGAGTACGTAATGTTTCTTCCTTTTCCTTAAACTTCTCAAGAAGACTGACCTTTATTACATCCTTACGTTTGAATCCTATATTGTATCCTGAATCAAGCTTCAGTAAGATTATATCTCTTGAGTCTTGAGGGCTTTCAAGCAAAACTCCTTCATAGATGACCTTGGTCATATGTACTTCTACAAGATCGCCCGGCTGAGGCTTTTGTTTTTGTTTTTTATTTTCCATTTATCTGTGCGACTCGCATCGAAAGTAGCACGAAGCTGAACCTGCCCAAATTAAGAGCAGGCTCGGAGGGAATCGAACCCCCATCCTTCGGGCCGAAACCGAAAGTTCTATCCATTAAACTACGAGCCTATTTATATCAGATAATATCAGAATAAAAAGGTTTTTATTGTAAAACACTTACCCTAAGCAATTTTAGGATTAGCTTAGGATAATTTTAAATACAATTCTTGAGTTTATGGGATATGACTAAAAGCAAGAAACAGACAAAGGAGGGCCTGACAGTAAAAAAGTCAGATGATATGAGTGAGTGGTACACGCAAATTGTACAAAAGGCGGAGCTAGCAGACTATGCACCTGTAAAAGGATTCATGATAATTAGACCAAATGCATATTCAATCTGGGAGAAAATTCAAGATTACTTCAACAAAATACTTGACAGCATGGACGTAAAAAATGCTTATTTCCCTTTGTTGATTCCAGAGTCATTTTTCAAAAAAGAGGCGGAACATGCTAAGGGATTTGCTCCTGAATTAGCATATGTAAAAAATTCAGATAACAGTGATGAAGCGCTCGCAATCAGGCCGACAAGTGAAACAATAATGTACGATTCTTATTCAAAATGGATTCGTTCTTATCGTGATCTTCCTTTGAAAATAAACCAATGGTGTAATGTGCTTAGGTGGGAAGTTAAACAGACAAAGCCCTTCCTTAGAACACGTGAATTCTTATGGCAGGAAGGCCATAACGTTTTCGCAACGGGGGAAGAGGCAGAAAAAGATATGATAAATGTAATACAGGAGTATAAAAGACTCCTTGAAACACAACTTGCAATCCCCGTCCTAATGGGGAAAAAGTCCCGCACAGAAACCTTCGCAGGGGCAGAGACCACCATGACTATAGAAGCACTGATGCCTGATGGGAAAGCATTACAGTGTGGAACATCACATAACTTAGGGCAAAATTTTGCGAGAACATTCGGGATAAATTTTAAAGGAGAAGGTGAGAAGAAACATATCGCATGGCAAACTTCCTGGGGTTTTTCTACACGATTGATAGGTGCAATAATAATGGTACATGGGGATGATAAAGGGTTGATCATCCCTCCAAAAATATCAAAAAATCAAATAGTCATTGTTCCAATATTATTTGATAAAACGAGAGAAGAAGTGCTAAAAAAAGCCAGAGAAATTTCAAAGTCCCTCGGGAAGTTTAACCCCATTCTTGATGATAGAGAATCATATTCTCCAGGATGGAAATTTCATGAGTGGGAGCTTAAAGGAATACCTTTAAGGATTGAACTTGGTCCCCAGGATATCGAGAGAAATCAGGTTGTGATAGTCCGTAGAGACACTGGAAAAAAAGAGGTTGTAAAGAGTAAAGATTTGTCAAAAAGAATATCGGCAATACTTGATGAAATTCAGGAGGGCCTTTTCATTAAAGAAAAAAAATTTTTAGATTCCCGAATCGACTCTGCAGAAGATATCAGGCAGCTTAAAGCTAAGTTGAAAGAAGGAAAGATAGTCAAAGTATATATGGTGGATTCGTCCGAGGTTGAGTCCAAAATAAAAGAAAAAACTGGGGGGGCCACATCCAGAATAGTAGAACAATCAAAAAACCAAGGTACATGTATAGAAACAGGGAAAAAGACATATAATATTGCTTATTTCTCCAAAGCATATTAATAAAAAAATTACATAGACTTAGAGAGTAAAACCTACGTCTACAATTTGAAAATTCCCTCTTTTTACCTTCTATCTTTTAACTTTATTGCAAGTTCAAGTTCATGCTCCATTCTAAGTGTCGTCTCAACAAGCGCATTTAGCGTGTCGCCGACTTCAGAGTCTCCTTGTTCCAGAAGGTCTTCTGTATGTGTTCTCATTTTACACCCGTTATTCCTCTTCAGCCTAAATTGTTAAGAAGTGTTTCTCAATTCAATCCAGGCAAAAGAGACCGAATTAAATTGAATAATTTTTAGTTTTGGAAGCAGGCTTCAGGCTATTATTCATATCCATATTATCAATAAGCCAGGCCTTTGTATCCATATTCTCTAAAAATTAACTAGCTTTTTATATATTTCTATTCATTTTTCTTAGAGATTTTTTCTATATTGGTACGAAATTTTTCAATATCTTCTATCTTCATGCGCCCCCCAACTGCTTCTTCATGACCTCCTCCTGTTGCATCCTCCAAGCCTTTAATGGCTTCTAAGAAAATATCTCTAGACTTTTCACCTCGAATAGAAATGTTAGCCCGAGAGCCCCTTATATAAGCAACAACAACGAGTTTTTCGGGGAAAAGATAGCTCAATTCATTAGCAAGATCGCTGCTTATACTTAAGTCTCCCCCGTATTGAAAAAAAAGTATTTTATCCTTATTTTTTTCTAGCCCGATTGCTTTTTTTAAAAGTCTGTGATACTTACTTTCGATGTCATTAAATCTTTTATGCATAGTATAATTTTTACTACTCTCGTTAAGAACATCTTCTGGACTTTTTACTTTAGTTAAAAATCTAATCATATTGATAACATTCGTCGTTCGATCCTTTAGTCCGAAACTAAACATTTTCGCAATTTTCCCTATAAGGGACTTATAATAGATGGCTGTTGCTTCTTGTGAATTTATTGTAAGTTCAGGGTATTGTTTTTCAAATTCTCTATAAAAAGAAGGAACAAACCTATCAGAAATGCACCCCACAACGGCTATCCATAAATCTTCTTTCTTTCTAGTTACCTGATAGCATAAAGCGGTAACGGGTTCTTCGCTTTTGTTTTTGTTTGATAGAGGATTATAGTAATTTACGTAATCAGGTATTTTTTGGGTTGTAAGGTGATGGTCTATCCAAACTATAGGGGTGTTAACCTTTCTTGCTTCTTCAAAAAAATCATCAAAAACCATAGGTTTATCCAGAATGAAAATATAATCTGCCTGCAATTCTCGAACGCGGCGAAAATATTCTGCAGTCATCCCTGGAAAAGATTTGATTGGGACGCCCTTACCTCTTCCCAGATATCTTTGAAGTAAAAGAAAGGAGCAAAGGCCATCCTGATCATTGTCAAAGAAAAAAATAGGGTTTTGAGCACGCTCAAGATGTTTCTTTATCTCCAAAACTTGTTTATCTGTAAGCATAATCCTTCAAGGATAGAGGTTATTTAAGATTTATGAAGATTGCCAGCGTTTAATTTCTTAATCCTATATCTTTTTACCCATCATTATCTTCTCTTTAAGACTTTTGATCTCTGTCAGGAAAGAGTTTACAAGATTTTCATTCTTGAAAACATTCTTAAGCTCACTGACATCTGCACTGAAGATTTTATCTAGAGTACCAAAGGTTTCTAGAAGAGAATCTCTATCTTTTTCAAGCAAGTTCATCTTGCCTAGAATTCTCCCTCCCCGAGGGGCAATAGCTTCATCATGAAGTTCTCCAAAAACAAGGCGTAATATGTTTGAGGTTTCTAGTAAAAAATCAAAATTTACACTTTTCAACATTTCATCAGTCTCTATATATTGATTGCCAAAATAGTCCTTAAGAATATTATCTCGCTCCCGAGTAAGGTTTCTCGTAAGTTCCTTCAATCTCATACTAACAATAGTCCCCTCTTTCCCTAGTTCTATTAAATACCTTTTGACTATATCAGATATCCTCCTAATCATTTCTAAGGTCTGAAGAACACTACATACATCACTCATAGTAGTAAGGTTTGTAATTTCAAGTATGTTCAAATGAGAAAGAAGATCATTAAACATATCTGTTTGTTTCTCCAGTACTTGAAGAGTCTCAGCTGCACGCCTCAAAATCTCAGATGTATCCTCAAGGAAATAGCTTTCATCTTTATAAAAAAGAGTTATCTTTTTCTTCCTTTCAGATATCGCAATAACTATAGTGCCAAACTGTCTTGCAGTTCTTTCAGCAGCCTTATGCCTAGTTCCTGTTTCTTTAGTTTGGAACTTAGCACTAGGTGTTAATAGGGTGTTGGCATATAGTATTTTTTTAAGATCTTGAGACAAAACGATAGCCCCATCCATTTTAGCTAATTCAACTAGTTTTTGAGCGCTAAACCTAGAATTTATTCTAAATCCTCCTTCCATAATTGAAGAGAGGCCTTCTTTATCTATAACGATAAGTGCCCCCATACCTGCACGTAAAATGTCATCCAGAGAGGTCCTTATAGCAGTCCCGGGAGAGAATATCTTTAGCACTTCAAGGAAATCCCTTTCATTTTTGCCCTCATCCAAATTAGACATTTCCTCATTCATTTGTTTCTCAGATACAGCAGCACCAGAATTTTCTATAGAAATATTTTTTTCTTCTTTTTTCTTAGTCATAAGAAATTAAGAGCGCTTCTCTATATAAATTTTTATCCAAATTTATACAAAAATCAATTTTCTTTCGCAAAACTCTCTGCTACAAGCAGGGGAAAAAGAATCGTGGCGTCTCCAAAGACCTTCACAGACTGGGCATCTGGAAGGATCTTGCCCCATGAAATTGCTTCTTCAGGAAGCGCGCCCGCATCACTCCCATCAAACTCCTGTGCATTGTTAATATAAACAGCATAATCCGCCCCATTCCTTAGCATATTTGCATTAAGAATGCAGTGTTTGACAATACCACTTCCAAGAATGATAAGGCCTGATTTCTTCAGTCCGAGAGTGGTATCATTGAATTGTTTTATGTCTTCCGCTATATCTAATTCAAAATCAGAGTGTTTAAACTTAAAAAAATATATATTATCTCCTATTGCTCCATCTAAGATTGCAGGGCAATGTACAGGGATCTTATTTTTCCAGGCCCAATAAAGAACGCTTTTCTCATTATTTATCTTTTCGCCAAGTTTCCAAATCAGCTCAGAAGCGGTAACTGTTTTACTTAGTGATTTATGCTCCTGATAAATCTCTTCAAGAATTGGTTGAAAAAAATCTTCAAACTCAACATACCGATTATTAGAAGCAAAGATATTTCCAATACGATTTATGCCCTTTTCTCTAAGTTCTTTTCCCGAAGCCCTGAAATCTCCCAGATAAAAATCCCCTAGGCACTTTATTATGTCTTCCTCAACTCCCCCTGCAGTCGTGACCACAATATTCACTTTCTTATTTTCCACAAGCCATCTGAAAATATCCCTAAGTCCAGAACTGACCATATTAGAGGTATATCCTAGATAAATGAAAGCGTTATTAGAAATCATCTTGTTCACTATTTCAATAGCCCTATAAAAGTGTGATGCTTGAAAACCTGTAGATAAAAAACTCTTTACAAGGTCAGGATAATTTATTCCTTTATCAAAATCATATCCTTTAATCTTGATCCCTGAAGCCTCGTCTCCACTACGTAAAAGGTTTTCCTTTGCAATTTTTTCTTTATCTATGGCCATTTTAATTAGAATTAATGAGGCTGAAGCTAATAAATAGGTATCGCTAAACTTTCTAATTCACTTCTGCTCATAGAGCCTGGACAAATAATTAATTTATAAAACTATCTAGAGTAAAATATGTGTTCATAAAGCATAATCTTTTTAAATAAAATCAATGTAGTTTAAACATGAATAGATGGAGTGAATTGTTTCTTGGACTTATTATTATAGTAGCCTTGGTTTTGATATCTTGGGCATCGTCAGCATATTCTTGGACCATCTGGGGAAAGGATCTAAACTTTCTTCACGCAGGATGGGTTTTTCTTAAGGGGGGCCTTTTTTGGCTTGTAGCAATGATAGGGATTCTACTAATAGTCCTTGGTATAAATGATTTAAGAGAATAATTTCTCTCTGTTAAAATTAAAAAACGGGTTCTCAACCATATCTTGATGTCCGGTCTAACCCCTCTTTGATAAAATAATTTCTAAAAAATAAAAATTAATAGTTATGAGCTTATTTGCCCATGAACGCCATGATTGCGCCGATCACTGCAAGAATAAATCCTAGCCATCCTACCCAAGACATCCAAATGCCTAGTTCTTGTAGAAGAACAGCAAGTGCAGCAACTGCAACAACCCATCCTGTAGCTTGTCCCATTTTACCTCCACCTTTTAGTTGAATATACAAATGGAAAAGAGTATATAAATTTAATCATCCGACGAAGAAAATCAAAGTTCCTTCAATGATTGCAGCGATTGCTAAAAGAGGCAGAACTACAAATACAAAAACCCTAAGTGAGTTCAAAAGATATTCTTTAAAAGATTTTAATTTGTCTTTCTGAAGAATAAAGGTTCCAAACTTTAATCCAAGGCCTAATGAAATGAAAAGAGCAGGCAGTTCAAAAATGCCGTGGGGAAAAAGTCGCCATAGAACAGTCGGACCTCCTTCCCTTACAGCTAGTAGTGCAACAAATCCTACAACGTAGCCGTTAATGGCTGTAGTGAAAATGGAAAAAATACCAAAGATAACGCCAAAGATCATACCCGTAAAGCTGCTTTGGATATTATTGAAAAATATAAACCCTATCAACCCTGGCCAAGAAAGACCTTGTGTCTGAGTTAGTAGCTGTTCTATGAAAGCCTGTATTTTAGATGCTATATCCGCAGGAACAGGAACAAAGGCACCCAAGATAACAAAAAATACGAAGACCCATATTACTGCATAAATGAATTTTCTGGAATCTTTTATATAATTCCAACTTTCTTTGTAATTGCGTTCCCAAAAATTATCTTTCTTATGTGTTATCTGTTTAGAGGATTTTTTTCGGACATGTTTTTTTCTATTCACCATATAAATTAGCTAAAATATTTACTTATATATCTTGTTTTCTTTTTGTATCTCTTTTTAAGATAAAATCCATAGGCTATTCCTGCGATCAAACCTCCAAAGTGTGCAGAGTTAGCAATAGGTAATGTTATAAAAAGTCCTGCAATAACAAGTGGAACTATCGCAACGACAGGCAGAAGCCAAAAAGGCATAGTAAGAGGGAGTGTCCATCTTATCATTCTTTGATTAAAAGAAAAAATTGCAAATATAGAAAAGAAGATGTAAACACTAAGAAGGAAACTAAAGATAGCCAATGCAGAAGAATTAAGAAGTGATCCCAAAGAGTATTCTAATACTATCGCAATTAGAGGTCCTGCAATAAGACTTATCTTATTCTTAGGTATTAAAACCGCGAGAACCCCTACAAGTCCGAATATGGCTCCTGACGCACCAATGCCTGCAATGGAAGGGTCTCCGAAAAGTTTTGCCCCCAGAACAGAACCTCCCAAAAAATATGCTAAAACTGCGAAAATTATTCCTGCAAAAATTCCTGCAAAAATATAAAACCAGAAATATCTTTTTCTACCGATTATCTTCTCAAGTAAAGTCCCAACAAAAAACAAAGAAATCATGTTGAATAATATATGTGCAAATCCACCATGCATAAACATGCTAGTCAAGAAAGTCCAAAGGTATTTACCATGCAGGACATAATTAGGTGTTAGTGCAATATATTTGCATATTGTCTGAGAACAATCACCACTATTGAAAAATCCAAGCAGCATAGCTACAATAAAAAAGATTACATTAATGAGAATCAGCCAGGTAGTAACACTCAATGAACTAAAGATCCCTGGTTTCTTACCAGGGCTAAATGTATAATTAGCCAAATTATTTTCTCCTTGGTTTTGTTTTCTTTTGCGAAGATTTTTTAGCCGACGTTTTCGACCTTGTTTTTGGCTTCACTTTCTTAATAGATTTTTTACTTGTTTTCTTAAGGGCCTTCTTGGCAGTGTCCTTTTTAGAAATTTTCTTAGTCTTAGCTCTAGCCTTTGCACGTTCTTCACGCCTCTTTTTCAAAATCTGTGCTCGTTCACTTTCGTATTTTTTAATCTCCTTCGCCTTTTTCTTATCACGAATGTGTTCTTCTTTTTCAATTTCATTGTCAATCAATATCAAATCTCTATTAAGTTTGTCAATATTTTTTCTTATTTCATTTATCAACTTAGTATTATCTTTGAGCACGAGTATATTTCCACATTCATTACATGTAAAGTCAGAAAGAAGAGCATTTTCTTCACTAAGTTCTATATGGCATCTTTCACAAACATAGAACCTTTTCGTCTCTCTACTCTTTAATTGCCTTTCATAGTTCTCGCGTTTACGTAGAATATTATCTCTCAAAAATTCCAATGCCTTTAGAGTCTCAATTCTCCAGAAATAAGTGTACCATCCTTTCTTCTTATCTTTCTTCCTTATAGATGAAACCAACCCATGGTCAGAGATTTTGTAAAGTATGTTTCTAGTCTGGTTGATAGTAAGATCTAATTTTTTTGCAATAACAAACTCATTCACATGTTTTTTCGTATCAAGCAAATCTACAAGATCCTCTGCAGACTTACCAGCAACAGAACCAAACGCCTCCTTTAGAAATTTATTCAGCATTTTAAAAAGAAAAAAAATCCAAATAAATACCTTTCGGTTGAAGATTTTTCTAAAAAAATAAAAGTTTTTAAACCTAGATACTCTTTTATATACATCCTAAAATATATGTTAACATACAAAAAAAGATGGGATTATTTAATAAAAAACAGGTGAAACCAATGGGGAGTTCTCCTTCCTTACCATCGCTGCCAGAGCTTCCAAAACGTCCTGATTTTCCTTCTAGGGATGAAGATAAGCAGATTCACAAGCTTCCTAGTTTTCCATCAAGTTCATTAGGAACAAAATTTTCTCAGGACACAATTAAAGGAGCTGTTACTGGGGAAGAAGGGGATGGAAACGGCCATGCGGATGAGCCCGAATACGATGATGAAGATGAGGAACAAATGATGCCTGAGCCGCTAAAAAAACCCATGACACGTGAAATAGGTTCTGGAAGTGGAAGGATTCCTGGCCCTACAACACAAAATACGGGCCCTGTCTTCATAAGGGTGGATAAATTTGAAGATGCAATGGATGTCTTTAACACAATGAGAAAGAAGATCACTGAGATAGAAAAAATACTTTCTGATCTAAAAGCAGTGAAAGATAAAGAAGATAAAGAATTAACAGGATGGCAGGGTGAAATTGAATCTTTGAAAAATCAGATAGAAAAAGTCAATGTAGATATCTTTTCTAGGGTTTAAATGGTAAAAGAAAACCTCATACACATAAAATTTGAATATGATGAAGCACTTACTGCAAAGAAAGAATTTTTAACATCAGAGGCTGAGCTTCTTAGAATTGCAGGGAATATTGAAAGATACGAATTATATAGAGATAAAGAACTAGAACTTAAGATGATACTTTATAAAAAAATAAAAGAGCTTAAGTCTACAATAAGTTCAGTGCATAGACTCCTCCCTACATTAAAACTTCCTGATATCCTTAAAAAATATGAGGAGGAATATAAGGGACAAAACAAAATCCAGGACCACATAAATAATATACCTAAGACTACCCCTACAAACACGGGAGGAGATGTGGAATCACAGTTGCGAGAAATAGAAAGACGTTTGGATGAACTTCAAAATAGAGGATAAATTTAGTTTTTTATAACAATAGCCTTAATTCTTCTAATTCCCGCTGATGAAGATTCTTCTTTTGTAATTTTAAATTTCCCTATTTCACGCGTGTTTTCAACATGGGGTCCTGTGCAGATTTCTTTCGAGAACCATCCCTTAGGTTCAGAGGGATCTTTAATTGTATAAACAGAAACAATATCAGGGTATTTGGTACCAAACTCGCTTTGCGCACCACATGCAATTGCTTTCTTAAGAGGCATTTCATCTCTTATCACATTTAATCCCTCCTTTATTTTCTCATTAACAAGATCTTCAACTTTTTTTATTTCCTCCGCAGTTAGTTTTCGTGGAAAGTTAAAATCAAATCTCAATCTTTCTGAAGTAATATTTGAACCTTTCTGTTTAACATCATTACCAAGAACTCTTCTAAGAGATTCATTAAGGAGATGTGTTGCAGTATGCAGCTTCTGAACTTGCTCAGAATTATCGGCAAGGCCTGATTTGAAGGTTCCTGCTGATGCAGTTCTAGAAAGCTTCTGGTGCTTTTCTAGTTCACGTTCAAAACCTTTTATATCTACTTTTATGCCTTTCTCTTTGGCCATGTCATTTATTATTTCTATAGGAAACCCATAGGACTGGTAAAGCAAGAAGGAATCTTCTCCTGAAAGTTTTTTGGCCCCATAAGAAAGTTTGTTAAACTGCTTCATTCCAGTACCCAACGTGCTTCCAAATTTCTCTTCTTCCTGTTTCAATGTTTCTAGTATATGATATTTATTTCTCTCTAGTTCTTTATAATCATCATAAATAACGAAAACAGGTTTCGCAATTTCTGTAACAAAGTTTTCAATGCCAATCTCTCTGCCGTATCTTATAGCCCTCCTTATCAATCTTCTTAAAACATAGCCCCTACCGGTATTTTCAGGTACAACCCCATCAGAAATTATGAAAACTGCAGCCTTTATGTGATCAGCAACAATCCTCATAGCCCTTTCATTACCCTTATAATTTTTTCCCGAAATTTTTTCGATTTTTTTTATTATCAAATTCCACATATCTGCCAAGTAATTATCATCAAATCCGTTAAGCACTGCAACTGTCCTTTCAACGCCTCCACCGAAGTCAACATTTTTTTGCTTTGCCTCTTTAAACCCTCCACTTTTGTCTTTAACATATTGCATTAAAACATCATTTCCTATCTCAACCCATCTTTTATCTTTAGAATCAAAATTTTTTGGAGCCGGTTGCCCTTTATCAGACCAGTAGAACTGTTCTGTATCAGGCCCACAAGGGCCGGTATTTCCTGCAGGCCCCCACCAATTATCTTTTTTGGGCAAAAATGCAATTCGTTCCTTTTTTACACCCAAAGATTCCCAAATTTTAGCAGATTCCTTGTCTTGAGGGGCATCACTATCTCCTGCAAAACAGCTTATAGCATACCTCTCAAGAGGTATTTTCAAAATGCTATTTTGAAAGGTAAAGGTATAGTTTATAGCTTCTTTTTTCCAGTAATCCCCCAGAGACCAATTGCCAAGCATCTCAAAAAAGGTATGGTGTACCTTGTCTCCTACTTCGTCAATATCAGTAGTCCTTATGCATTTTTGAACATTAACTAGTCTTTTTCCTAGAGGGTGTTTTTGCCCCAGCAGGTGAGGCACAAGAGGATGCATTCCTGCAGTTGTAAATAAAACAGTTGGATCATTTGCAGGAACGAGTGATGCAGAAGGAATTACTTTATGTCCTTTTGACTTGAAAAAATCAAGATATTTTCTTATAAGTTCTTTCCTCTCCATAGATTAAATTAGAAACCACAAGTTTTAAAGATTTTTATCAGGCAAGATTATAAACTCCTCCAAGCCCATACTTTTTTTCTAAATTGCTTAGTTCCCATTGTCTTAGATAGGGAATTCCTCCCTTCATAAGAGATTCAAGCTGTTTGGCATCCTGAAATTCCGGCCAGTTATCTCCAATTGACGCACCTTGTGAGATAGGTATAACTTGGGGAGCTGAATAAAGTGTAGTTCCTCCAACATATTGGAGTTTATCATCTGTTATTATAGAAGGACCAACAGTTTCAACAATACAATATCCCGTTCCATCTACACTAAATTTTACAGGGCACTTTATCCCTACAGCCTCATTATTTTCTGGAGCGTAATACAAGAATGCTACGCCATACCCCATCTCTTTCAGTACAAAAGCAAGAAGTGTTGATTTTTCGCTGCAAACGCCCATATTGTCATAAAGAACTTCATAAGGATATCTTGAGTAATTAACGCTTTTGTTATCTCCTAAGGAGGTAGTAAGATTTGAAGGCCCATAAGGAATGTTCTGAATAATACTTATTGCAATTCTGACCTGATCGTCCCTATTTGTAGTTATATTCTGTATTTTCTCTACAAGAGGCAGAAGAAGATCCATTTGCTGAGGTTCATTCATACTCTTAAGTTTAAAGTCAGATATCAATGGCTGTTCTCCTGCTGCATAAAAAGTAGTCCTTGAAATCGTCTGAAGATACTTATCCATTCCTGAATAAACAGGAAAAATAATCTTACCTTCTTTGCCTCTAAGGACATAATTTAGCGTTACATTTTTCTCACCTATTTGATAACTAGAAAGGCAGGATTCTCCACTTTTAGTCATGTTTGCAAAACACCCACAGAGAGATGCTTTTTCAACAAGACTCCCATTGGAGCAACAATAAGGTTTTACTAGCGAGCATGAATTGTAAAAAGTTACGTCACCACATGTTGGAACTTCTTGTTTATTATTAGAATAGTTTAGGCCAAATGCGAGAGTTGCCAAAATCATAACAGCAAATATCAAAAAGGGAAAATAGTTAAACTTCTTAGAAGCATTATTTACTGGCACGTCCCCTCTTTTCCTAAACATTATCTTATATTAGAAGAGATATTATAAAAAACTAACTACTCAACATATATCCCCGGCCGTCCTGGTTTCGCCTTTTTAGCCTTATTGTCGGGGTCATACTTATTTTTGTCATTTACAGCGAATATTTCAAGTTTAAGGCCAATCCTGTTTTCAATCAAAGTTTTATTTTTCTTATAAAAATCTAGCTCTTGAGGCATAACATAAAGATAAAAATTCTTAACATCTCCTGATTTTTCACGAATAAGTTTAACAATATTATTAACGTCCCCTATAACTTTCCCTAAGGCCTTATCTTCTAGATCAAACTTGCTATTTATCTTTTTTTCATCATAAGAAGGCCAATCCGCAAGTCCAATAAAGCCCTTATTTCCTATTTTTGACCAAAGTTCCTCTGCAATATGAGGACAAAAAGGAGAAAGAAGTTTTAGAAAACTCTCAAGAGTTGCTTTATCAGTTTCGTCAGGCATTGAAGAAAATAATTCTCTAAGCCTTATAACCGCCAGATTATATTCCATTCTTTCTACTTGCCCGGTGATATCTTTTATCGCCTTATTCATAAAATGTTCAATCCGCTCGTTACTCTTAGCACCCTTAGAAATTTTTATGTCCTCAAAATAACTTATCACCTTATTGACAAATCTAAAACTTCCTTCTATTCCGCTACTACTCCACTGGATATCTTTATCTGGTGATGCTATAGAAACAAGGAATAGTCGTGCAGTGTCTATACCATACTTGTCACTTATTACATCAGGATATACCCCATTTCCTCTTGACTTACTCATAACATATCCGTCCTCTCCATGCAACATTCCTTGATTGAATAATCTTACAAAAGGTTCATCTTGTTCCAAAAATCCTAAGTCACGCAAGGCTTTCATAAAAGCCCTAGCATAAATCAGGTGCATGGTAGCATGTTCAGCACCACCAATGTAATGATCAACAGGCATCCAATAGCCTTCCTTCTTTAAGTCAAAAGGCTTTTTATCATTATGAGGGTCGGTAAATCTAATATAGTACCAACTACTATCAAAGAAGGTGTCCATTGTATCTGTTTCACGTCTTGCTTGCCCTCCGCACTTTGGACATTTCGATTTAAGGAATTTTTCATTAGTTTCAAGAGGATTTCCTTTTCCAAAACCCACTTTTTCAGGAAGCTTAACAGGAAGATTTTTCTCTAAAAC
Source organism: Candidatus Pacearchaeota archaeon (assembly GCA_046706965.1). Taxonomy (GTDB): domain Archaea; phylum Nanobdellota; class Nanobdellia; order Pacearchaeales; family GW2011-AR1; genus ASMP01. The sequence continues at coordinate 22,100 of JBJKOX010000012.1, read as the reverse complement.
AGGGACAACCCCGCAATTATCACAATAAATAATGGGTATAGGTGTACCCCAATACCTTTGTCTTGATATAAGCCAATCCCTCATTTTATATTGTATAGTTGGTCGAGCTAGGCCTTTATTTTCTAAAAATCTTACAATTTTCTTTCGTGCCTCAGTTGTGGTCATTCCATTAAACTGACCTGAATTTACAAGAGTCCCTTCTCCAGGGTATGCCCTAGGTATTTCAAGTTCACCAGAAGCATTCTTTCGTTCATAGATCTCATATTCTTCAGGTTCAACAACAACCTTTATAGGAATATCATATTTCTCTGCAAATTCAAAATCCCTCTGATCATGAGAAGGGACAGCCATGACTATACCTGAACCATAATCTGCCACTACAAAATTTCCTGCATAAACAGGAATTCTTTCACCATTAATAGGATTCACAGCATAACTTCCTGTGAATACCCCTTCTTTATCCATGCTCTCCAATTCTTTTTCAGATACGCTTCTTAATTTTTTCAAGAACGATTCAACAGCCTTTTTCTGTTCAGGAGTTACTAATTCTGAAAGTCTCTCATGTTGTGCAGAAATCACCATAAACGTAACACCAAATATAGTGTCAGGGCGCGTGGTAAAAATACTCCAGGGTTGCCCATTAATTTCAAAAGTAATCTCAGCACCTTTGCTTTTTCCTATCCAATTCCTCTGCATAGTTTTAATTCTCTCTGGCCAATCCAGTTTATCAATCATATCTAAAAGTTCTTCTGCATAATCTGTAGTCCTCATGAACCATTGCTCAAGATGTTTTATCTCAACATTTGTATCCTCATGACGCCAACACTTACCATTATGGACCTGTTCATTTGCAAGAACAGTATTGCACCTAGGACACCAATTCACAGGGGCTCTTTTCCTGTACATAAGTCCTTTTTCAAGAAATTTCAAAAAGAAGAATTGATTCCATTTATAATAATCAGGATCAGATGTTCTAATCATCCTAGACCAATCATAACTCAACCCAAATCTCTTTAACTGAGTAGTATAGTTATTAGTAGCAAGTTTTATAGTTTCGGAGGGGTGCTTTTTCTCATTTATAGCTGCATTTTCAGCAGGTAAACCAAAACTGTCGTATCCTATAGGATACAAAACGTTAAAACCTTGCATCCTCTTGAATCTTGCATAAATATCCCCCACAGTATAGTTGAATGCATGTCCCATATGGAGCTTTGAACCTGAAGGGTAGGGGAACATGGCAAGGACATAAAATTTCTTTTTTCTTTTATCTTCCTTAACTTCAAAGATTCTCTTATCAGCCCATTGCTTTTGCCATTTTTCCTCTATTTTTTTGAAGTTAATAGCCTGTTTTTTCTTGTTTCTAACATTCATATTAAAGACATAACTCAGGAACTTTTAAATATTCCGTCTTGCTTTAACGGATATGAGAAAAATTCAGGCGACACTTACTGGAGAAAACATATCTACAAACTCTTCAGAGGCATTTTCTCTTTATAGAAAAAGACATTTCGGAGAACCTGTAGGGGAAAAAATCAAATATTCTTTCCCTGAAGCTCTTTATCTAGAAGAAAAAAATTACATAGAAGTTTTCCAAAAAGATAGCAAATTATCATTTAAGGAATTGATGAAGAAGATTTATTCTAAAGACAGGCGCATAAATATAAAATATCCTGTTTTTAAAGATTTAAGAAATAAAGGTTATGTTGTAAAGACTGCATTGAAATTTGGCGCAGATTTCAGAGTTTATGAAAAAGGTTCCCACCCAGGTCAAAAGCACGCTAAGTGGATTGTTTTTACAGATCATGAATCGAAAAAAATAACATGGCACGAGTTTTCAGCTAAAAACAGAGTGGCCCACTCCACAAAAAAGAACCTACTCCTTGCAATAGTTGATGAAGAAAACGACGTCAGTTATTATGAGGTAAGATGGATTAGGCCTTAGCCGCATAATATTTATAACCCCTATTTATCTTTTCAAAACATGCCCACCCAAGATACTTCACAGATAAAAGATAAGATAATTTCTTTTTTAAAAATTAATGGCCCCAGCCTACCCGTTCATATTGCGGGCCAAATAGATAATAGCATATTATTCACGTCCGCATTCCTTTCGGAATTGCTCTCTGAAAAAAGAGTAAAAATAAGTAATATGCGCGTAGGCAGCTCCCCCTTATACTTTTTGACAGGGCAAGAGCCACAGCTAGAAAGATTCTCTCAATATCTTAAAAGCAAAGAAAAAGAGGCTTTTCTTCTGCTAAAAGACAAAAGATTCCTTAAAGATTCAGTCCAACAGCCTGCAATTCGTGTCGCACTGAGAGAGATAAAAGATTTTGCCATACCTTTCAGAAATGGGGACCTTAATGAGATTTTCTGGAGATATTTTATTATACCTGAAAACGAATTCACTCAAAAAAAAGATCAGAATAAAGAAGTTCCAATTCCCGAAGTAATTAAGGAAGGTCTGCCTTTAGAAAAAAGAGAAAAAGATTTAGGAATATTCGACAAACAAGAAAAAGAAAAAGAAGATAAGCCAATTAAAAAGAAAAGGAAGAGTGTAGGGCGTCAACATAAGAAAAAGCAAGCATCTAATGAGAAACTTTTCAACGAAGTTAAAGAATTTATGAATAAAAAATCTATTTCGCTGAAAGATATCTCAAGTTTTTCCAAAAGTGAGATTGTACTGATTGTTGAAGAAAACGGAAAAGAGAAAATCCTTTTAGCTTTTAATAAGAACAAAATAGGTGAGAAAGAAATTTCAAAATCTAGTAAAAAATCCAAAGAACTAGGTCTTCCCTATATTATACTTGGAAAGTATGGGGTATTAAAAAAGATTGAATCTCTAATCTCAGATCTAGAAAATATGGACTCGATAGGATCGCTTTCAGATTGAACACAAGCTTTAAAAACATCAAACATGAAATTCTAACATGGGAAAAATCAAATCTAAGCTGATAAAACGTTCTGCAAATGAGCTGATCAAAGAGGGTATAGAATTCAGCGAAAGCTTCGACGAGAACAAAAAAATCCTTGGGGATACCATGCCAAGCAAGAAAATAAGAAATCAGGTTGCAGGGTATGTTACAAGATTGAAAAAAAGAAAATAATTCTGACCTTAAAACTATTAAATCAATTATTTCTATTAATTTTGTCTCTGTAGCTCAGGGTTTAGAGCGCTGCTCTCATGAACATAAAAACCAGTTCGTTGAGAAAGGCAGAGGTCGGGAGTTAAAATCTCCCCAGAGACATTCCAACAATATAAAAATAAAAATAATTCTAGACATTAAAACAAAAACAAAAAGCAGCTAACAACAAATAAACTAACAAGAGAAATTATCTTCTTGTTTTTCGAGCAGTCTTTCTCTTCGTTGTCTTCTTCTTAGCTGTCTTTCTTTTTGTTGTTCTTTTTGCCGTTTTTTTCTTTGCTCTTCTTGCAGGCATTTGAATTAACCTCTTTTTAATTATTTAAACTAAGAATTAAATGTTTAAAAAAGTTTTGTTCATGTAAGAAAAAAAATTTTAAAAATATTATTTTTCTCGTCGAGAAAAAATATGTGATAAAAATTATATTTTTTCTTCACCATCAATTAATTTTTTTACGAAATTTTTCAATTCAGATATTTTTACTCTAATTTGTTTTTTGGTATCACGATCTCTGATTGTAACATCCTTTTTTTTAACACTTTCTTCATCTATAGTTATGCAAAAAGGTGTTCCAATTTCATCGTTTCGTGCATAACGTCTTCCTATTGATCCACTCTTGTCATAAACAATATTCCATTCACTCTTAAGCAAATCAAACACTTCGGAGGCTATTTTCTCGTACTCTGGTTTTTTAACTATGGGAAATATTGCCGCTTTCACAGGGGCAATTTTAGGGTTTAGATGAAGAACAATATTATCTCTTTCTTTGTTATAAAAGTAAGAATCAAACATGAACACCAAAAATGCGCGTTCAACCCCGAGTGCAGGTTCACAGACTACATGAGGCAAAACTTTTTTCTTAGTTTGTTCATCAAATATTTTAAGATCCTTACCTGAATATTTCTCATGCTGAGATAGATCATAATCTCCACGATCAGCGATTCCTTGTAGCTCCTTCCAACCAAAGGGGAATTTATATTCGATATCCCAGGTATCAGAAGAGTAATGTGAAAGCTCCTCTGAAAGATGTTGCCTTACTCTTAAATTATCTGGATCCACACCCAACATTTTAAACCAAGAAATTTCAGTTGCAAGCCAGTATGCATGCCATTTTCTTTTAATTATTCCCAATTCAAAAGCATCCTTAATCTTCATTTTTTCAGGATCAAGGCCTTCTTTTTGCATTTTCTCTGAAAATACATTTACATCAAGACCAGGAATTTCATAAGGGCACTCTTGTTCAGGTTTTATAAAATACTCCATCTCCATTTGTTCCATCTCACGATCACGAAAAATGAAATCTCTAGGAGCTATCTCGTTCCTAAAAGATTTTCCTATTTGGGCAATTCCTCCGGGTAGATTCATACGGGTATTATCATAAATCTGCTTGAAATTCACGAAAATAAGTTGGGCAGTTTCAGGTCTTAGGTATGCTTTAACAGAATCCTTCTTTACAGGCCCCACCTGAGTTGTGAACATAGGATTGAATTCACCAATAACTTCGTAATCAGGACTATTCTCATATTTTGAAAGCTCATGTCTATCAACCTTGAATTTTTCTTTTTTCTTTTTGTCGTAAACTGCAAAATCAATAAAATGACCTACATGACCCGAGGCCTCCCAAACTTTTGGGTTAGTGATGATTGCTCCATCCATACCTACAATATCTTCTCGTCCAAAAACATGAAACTTCCACCACTCTTTCTTAATGTTATTTTTAAGCTCGACCCCTAAAGGACCAAAATCCCAAAATCCTGTAAATCCTCCATAAATTTCTGCAGAAGGATAAACGAAGCCTTTTCGTTTACAAAATGCTGCAAGTTGTTCAACAGAAATTTCTGTTCTCTCTTCTAGCATATTTTCAGAGCCTGGCTCCGCAACATCTTTTTTCATTTTAATCTTTTCACGCTCAAGGTTTTTAATAATTTCCTTGGCTTTCTTATCTGCCTCTTTTTTATTTTTTCCTAAGTAAGCAAGAGTTCTAGTTTTAACCTTTCCCTGAACCCTTTTATTTTCATTAAGATAATAATATTCATTGCCTTTAATTTTTTTCTTTACTATAAACGCCATTATTAACATAACCCTAAATTACATTTATTTACGTCGACAAAATTAAAGTAGAGGTCCAATATCTTTTCCTTAATAATCATCAGCATTTAACCACTACAAATTATTTAAATCTTTTGTAGGCACTACTATTTCTCGCTTTCCACAGAATTTCTTTCGTTAGCGGAAGGTTTTTTCCTTGATTTTTTCTTAGCTCTTCTAATACCAAAGAATAATGCAAGGAGGACCACAACAACAATCCCGACAACTGCATAACTTCCGGTACCCATATTCTCTAATATTGCAAAGCCGCTTATTGGTGCACCTAAAGTTATAGGCTCTGAAATTTTGCTAGAATAAACTTTTGAATCAAATTCCCCTAAAAGACTCATGTTTCCTTCTGCAGTAGAATTTATAGGGATGTTAAGACTAAAAGTCTTAGTGGAATTTGCTTGAAGCTCTTGTTTATCCGTAGCATTTCCTATTTTGGTATTATTTGAATTCAAAATATCAAAGGAAATAGAAACGTTTTGGTCCTGACCTGACAATTCAGATAAGGAATAAGAAACCTTAACATTACCAAGACTAGTCCTACGTGAATTTAGAATGGTCGCATTTAATTTTGGTTTTTCAACATTAATATTAAAGTTCTTGGAAACAGAAGTTTCTAAACATGATGCAGAAGCACTCTCAAGATAAGATCCATCTGATACATTCAGGGGCACTTTCACTGTAAAAGAGAATGATGCAGTTTGTCCTGGACTTAAATTCTTATTAACTTTAGGAGCCGAAATCCACGAAGCATAATTTCCTTTAAATACAAGAATACACGAACTTACAGGAGCAGTCCCAACATTCTTAACATTAAAAGTTAGGTTTTCGGATTCACCAGGGGTAAAATTTCCAGAAGAGATATCTGAAGCAGATAAGGCAGTTATTGTCTGGATGGTCTTTTGCTGCTGTTGTTGCTGAGTAGTATTTACTTGTTGCTGCTGAGTAGTATTCTGCTGTGTTTGCTGTTGATTCTGATTTGATGAGGTATCAACAATAAACTTAGAACTCTTCTGAACAAATCCTCCTGTTCCGTTCACATAAAGATGAAGATTATAGGTTCCGTCGCTTGAGAGATCAAAAGTTAGGTTTCCGCACCCTATAAGGGTGGTGTTATCTACAACTATTCCTGATGTGTTAAGAATGGAATAAGAGCAGGTAATGTTCGTTCCTGATGCAATATAATTCAAAGAGATGTCTCTTTGAGAATCAAGTGTTCCGGAAGGATCAATAATAGATGCGGAAGTGTTTAAAACAGTCTCAGTTGTGGAATTAGTTTGATTTGAAGTTTCATTATTGGAAGTTGAAGGTTTTAATGTAGAATAATAATAAGATACGCCCACCAAAGAAGGACTTGTAATGTTAATGCTCTCTCTTGAAAACAGGACTTTGTATTGGAGATATTGAGAAGTTAAGTTCATTGGAGACAAGTCAATTGTATTATTGTTCGTTGTAACATTAGAAAAACTAGCACCAGAGCAATTTGAATCAGAACAGGTTGTCACTTGGAAAGATAATGAAGAACCATTTGGCACAGATCCCACCCATGTTAGATTATTCCACAGGGACTTATTCCCTGCGTTTAAAACTGAGGAAGTATAACTACCTGAAGTTAGATTGGCGCTTGAATTTAATACTATTGCACTCCCATTATAAAAAGTCCCGCTATAGGCCCCTCCTGAGAGATCCGATTGATAGACAGCAAAACCAGTTAGATTAAGATTGAATAAATAGGCAAAAAGTAGAACTGCCGCCAAAACTAAAGCAAAGGCACTCATCTCTCTTTTCATTCAGAGAAAATGTTTTTTATGTTTAAAAACTTTTGTGGTTTAGGGTAAATAGGTACTAAACAAAGTTTGATGTATTAATTAGATATAGAAAGATTTTAAATAGAATTATTTCTTAAATTTTAAAATGGTTGTGCCCCTGTAGCTCAGCCTGGATAGAGCGACTGCCTTCTAAGCAGTAGGTCGCAGGTTCAAATCCTGTCGGGGGCGCTGAAAAAACATGCGGGGATGGCGAAGTGGCTAACGCGCTCGGTTGCAGCCCGAGTATTCCCGGGTTCGAATCCCGGTCCTCGCTTATAAAAAACAACTCCTAAGCTTTTAATAGGATTACATATCGATTTCCATCAATTCATTCGCAAGAAAGGTTTCAGGAAAAATCTTTTTAGCATCCGCCAAAAATTCTTTCAGATTACCATCATTACGCGCGCTCAAATGAGTTATATATAGCTTTTTTACATTGGCTTTCTTTGCAATCATTGCTGCTTGTTCAGCAGTAAGATGCTGGTATGCCTCTGCAAGTTTCTCATCCCCTTTCCCAAATGTAGCTTCAGAAACAAGTACTTCCGCATCTTTTACAAAGGGCACAATTTTTTTATTTATCTTTGTATCCATAACGAAAGATATCTTTCTATCATCTTCTCTGAACAATATATCTTTTGCCTTGAATTTCTTTCCATTAATAGTGATATCTTTTCCTGACTTTAGTTTTTGTAAATGTTCTCCTTGAGGTAACTTCAACTTTTTCATTTTTATCTTGTCGATTCTTGAATGTCCCTTTGCTATAAAATTATATGAATTACAAGGTTGAACATGAATCATTTTCTCAGATTCAAGGAAAAATCCAGAGCTTTCAAAAAATTTCCCTGAAGAGTTGATCTCATGGATAGAGATCTCATATTCATTAATTCCCCCGAATGCTCTAAACATTTCACCCATATGTTTTTTAAATCCATAAGGTCCATAAATTTCAAGTTTCTTCTTGTACCCTGAAGTAGCTAGAGTTCTCAAAAATCCAGGTAATCCGAATGTATGAACCCCATGCCAATGAGTAATTAATATCTTCGTTACCTTACAGGGATTAAGATGTGCCTTCCTAAATTGTATTTGTGTTCCTTCTCCACAATCAATAAGTATGTTCTCTGCCCCGTAAGTCAATAGAAAAGCAGGGTGCCCTCGCTTTGCATCAGGAATCATGCTCCCTGTTCCAAGAAAATGTAATTTTATTGCTTCTGGCATGTGCAACTAAACAAATTAATCCTTAAAAACTTAACCAGAAATCCTCAATTAAGAATCACTCTTTTTTCAAAGCAGTCGAAGCAGGCGAGATGAAGATAATTGTATCTCCTCTAAGGAACGTAAGTCCAAGGTTTCGCTTTATTTCATTGTTTTCCATTTCCTTGATGTTATCTAAAACAAGGTTAATATGGATATCAAAAGCCAAAAGCGTGCCTACAAACTGTTTGTCGCCCTTCAAGTGCACAAGAACTTCTTTGCCTTTAGAGTTGTTCAAAAGATCAAGAGGTCTTTCAATTCCGTTAGCCATTTTATTTCAAAGTCAAAACAAATCTTGACTATAATCTATCTCGATGAAACTTGTTTATAAATATTTCGCCTGAATCTAAAATCAAAGATAGAAACCTATTTAAACTAAATTTATCATTTTTTCTCATGAAGAAAGGAAGAAAAATTTCCGGGGGAAAATACCATAAACCGAGGAAGAAGAAGTCTTACGAGATGCCAGGTCAGAAAAGATTAGTTAGATTAGGGGAAGTAAAAAGAAAATCTGTAAGAACAATGGGGGGGAACAAAAAAACATTCCTTTTCAACACAAAATTTGTAACAATCGGAAATAAAGGTAAGGCAAGGAGATTGGAGATAAAAAATGTTGTAGAAACCCCTTCAAACAGATTCCTAGCACGCCAGAATGTAATCACGAAGGGCACAATAGTTGAGACAGAAGTGGGAAAAGTCAGAATAACAAATAGGCCAGGGCAAGAGGGTACAATCAGTGGAGTCCGTATAGAAGATATCAAATAATTCTGTTTTTACTACCCTAGCATAAATTCAAAAAACGAAAGGTTTATAAATACAAAAGATTTATAAACTATACCTAAATAAGTTATTTTCTTAAAATGGCCTTTATAAAAAAATGTCCTGAGTGTGGAAGCATTCATCTTACATATGATCCCCATCTTGGAGAAGTAATCTGCAATGATTGCGGACTTGTAGTTGAAGAGAAAATGGTAGACACTGGTGTGGATCTTTCTAGTAAGTTTGATAAGGGTGAAAAGAAAGGGAGGGGAGGTGCACCAACAAGTATCCAGAAGTTTGATAAGGGCCTTACAACAAATGTAGGAGAAATATCTGATATTTATAGACTAGATCCAAAACAGACTAGAAAATTCCTTAGGCTCAAAAAATGGCAAGAACGTGTTTCAACATCTATTGAACGTAACTTAAGGCTAGCTATGGCAGAATTAAGGGTCATATCCTCATATTTACATTTACCTAATGTAGTGCGTGATGATGCAGCAAGAATATATAATTATGTTCTTCAAAGAGGGCTTGTTCGGGGCAGGAGCATGGAGTCTGTAATTGCTGCTTGTCTTTATGCAGCATGTAGATCATATAACATCCCTAGAACTCTTGATGAGATGGCAACGGCCTCAGATGTTGAAAGAAAAGAAATTGGAAGGACCTACAGGTTCATAATCAGAAAACTGGGAATAAAGGTAAAACAATCAAGTCCTAAGGATTACATTTCAAGATTCTCTTCAGTATTGAAACTTTCGCCAAAAACACAGAATAATGCACTTAAAGTTCTGAAACAAGCGGAAGATGTAGAACTTACATCAGGGAGAGGTCCTGCGGGAATTGCTGCTGCAGCACTTTATGTAGCCGCATTAATGAATGATGAGAAAAAAACCCAGAGAGAAGTAGCAGATATTGCAGGTATAACAGAAGTAACAATAAGAAATAGATACAAAGAACTAATTGAAAAACTTAAATTAGAAGATAAAATCAAGCAAAAAGAAAGTGAAATACATGTAAAAAATTAGGATTCATTATTTTTCTAAAAAATAAAATGCGGAGACTAGGATTTGAACCTAGGTAGGCACTAAGCCAACAGGGCCTAAACCTGTTCCGTTTGACCACTCCGGCATCTCCGCTCAAAATTAAAGAATTATTTCAGTATAAAAAGGTTTAGAAATTAGGCACACTGGGGGAATAAAGCATTAACCTGATTTTTGTTGTTTGTCCCAAGAACTTGTTCTACATAATTAATATTCCCTGATGTGCAACCTGCAGCAGAAGACGTCCACCCATTATAACTTCTCAATGCAGCCTCCCATCCACTATAAGTTTTAGAATTACATACGTAAGTTCGAGGTATTGTGGTGTAATCGCCAGCTAAAAGGTTGAGAGCATAATTCACGTTGTAATTGAAATTATATGCATTATTTGGGTTTGAACTTGTAAAAGCATTGGATTGTGCAGCCTTATTTACTTGCATGGCTCCGAAGCTCCCCCCTTGGGTAGAATCTCCACCCAATACTTGACCAGGATTACCCTCGCAATATAAAGGGTTTCCGTTTTGTTGATAAGTTACACATTGTTGTATCCCACTCTCAAGATTAGAGACCAATAAAGCTAGGCAAGCAAAACTTTTCACACCCGTGTCCTGTTGGACCTGAGCGTCGGATATGGAATATTTTGTTGCCACCTGTTGTGCAATATTCATTATTTGATTACCTAATGCTATTTGGCAACTAGATTGAGTAGTACATGAAATTCCTGTAGTTGATCCGGTTCCGGAGGTAGTGGTAGAAGTAGCAGTGCTAGGCGCACCTGCAGAGTCAATTGAAAAGAGAATCTGTGCGCCTTCTGAAAAAGATTTCCCTGCAAGAGAGTTAAGTAAATTAGTAATTTCAGGAACCTGATTTCCTTGAGGAAGTATCCACTGTCCATTAGAATATTGAAAGAGGTAGCCTTGAAGAGCAGAGGTAGAGGAGATTATATTAACCTTGAAGACTCCACTAGAATCCATGGAAACATGTTCTGTTGAAAGAGGGTAGCCACCAATACCAATAAAACCACCTCCATTCTTTTCTTCAAATCCTATAAGTAGATTTAAGCCACCTCCATAGGAAACACCCACAAGAGATTTTATAAGCGCTTGGTTAGAACTAGATTGTTGGTTGAAATTTAAAGTAGTTGTAGATATTGCCTGAACAGGGGTATTATCGGAAACATAAAACTGGCTTGAAAGATCTGAACTTATCCACCTGTCTTTGTCAGTAGACCAATACCAATTCCCGTCAACATAAAGATAATAAATGTTATTAAGATTAAGTAGAGGGTATTGTAGATTAGAATAATCTGAATTTGCTATAGCGCTCTTAAGTGAGTTAGAGGCAGTAAACTGACCAGAAGTGGAAGTTTCTTGAGTCAATTGATTATTTGTCACAGGGCAAGCGACAGGAGTGCAACTTGCGTAATTGCTACCTGCATTAGTACAATATTGTTCTTGAGTCATTCCGGGAGGAATAGGGAGAGTCATTGCGGGGCCTGTTGTGACATTAACACATAATGTAGATGTGCCTGCTTCATTTGCACTACACGTGGCGGGAGTGCAACTTGCGTAATTGCTACCTGCATTAGTACAATATTGTCCCCACGTCATTCCTGAGGGAATAGGGAGAGTCATTACAGGGCCTGTTGTGACATTAACACATGGTGTTACGGAACTAGATGTACCACTCCTAGCAGCTAAAAGCGCGTCCTCGGCAAGGATTGCATATGTATCTCCCCTCAAAAGTGTAAGGTACCCTGTTTCATTAGGATAATAAATCTTGGCAAGAGTCGCAGTTATATTATTAACAATTGTTAAAGGATCGCTTAGAGATTGTATTGCGGAGACTATTCCTGAAAAGTCTGCAGGATGTATATAATTTGAAGAAAGGTATGATTGGACATTTGCAGTAGCTGTTTGCAGAGCACCTTGCGCCAGATTCTGATCCGTTATAGTACTTGTGACACTCTGTTCATTAAGCCAGCACTTCATATTGGGGGTATCACAATATCCTACAGGCTGCCATATCGCATTGGTTGTGCCATAATTAGGGTCTGTCCCTTGCCCAGGACTATTAGTTGCACAAACCCTTACAATTCCATTTGTAGAACTACATCCGGCCGTTGTGGTAATATCATTTTGAGATGCCTGATTAGCAGTATATGCCTGAGCAAGATAATTTGCAGCGAAGTTTGTAGATACCTCATTAAAGTTGCAATCCTCTTGACCATTTACATTTATACAAAGTTGATTGTAGCCAGTAGGAGCGGTGAAGTCAGGAGTTTGATCCACCGATTGTCCTGATGCAATATAACCTTGAGCAAGTTGATAGGTAGGTGCAGTATCTTGATAATATGAACCCTGAGTACCCTTCAGATAAACCTCATAGTAAGCGGGATACTGTCCCGCATAAATGTGATAAAAAACTTTGTACTCCGAGATTGGGGGATTTGTGTCTGTAGTGTAAGGTGTTGATTGGAAAAATCCGAAATATTGTGGAGGGGAGGCTTGAGCACTTAGAGAATTCATGATACTACTAGCTTCAGGCACAACCGCAGAAACATATTGACTGCAAACATCTGCCTGAAGGCTCTGTGTACTCCTAGCTTGGAATGCCTGGGAAGACTGTGCACTATAAGTTTGTGTGAAATAATTAGCAGCACTCTTCGCGTTAGATATAGCGTTTTGTACATTAAGATATTCTCCTCCTCCTGAAGTATGTTCACCCTGTGAGGACTCAAGAACAGAAATAGCCCCCTGCTTTGCCAGTGGATAAACATCATTCCAGAAGAAATTGCACTTGTAAAATGCGCTTATCTCGTCACAGATTCCCACAACTTGCCCTGTCTGTAAACTTGTATTCAAACACGAATTGAAGGACTTCAGCATGCTTATATACCCATCAAGTCCTGCCTTAACCCCTGTAACACAAACAGGCAAATAGTCAGTACCTCCTTGCCACTTTGCATTAGGATAGCATAATGCGACGCTTCCAATAATCCCTGACTGGACAACATTTGATACGGGATATGCCCCTCCAAGATTGCACCTGCTTGTAGGACAAACTACAGGATCACAAACGTTGAAAAGAAGACTGCAGTCTGAAGGGGACATGAAATCTTCACATTGTATCGCAGGGGTTCCGATAGAGGGTGCTCCCACTTTAAGAGATACAGATCCTCCACAAGAGGTACTTATTGATATCGAACTCACACCTGATTTATATTTCTGGGAAGCTTGCTGAACCGCACTAACTGCACACTGTATATACTGATTTGTTTGAGCTTGTGAAAGTCCTCCAAAGTTAGTGTATGCCTGGCCTGTAGCAAGATTTTCCTGCACACATGAATCTCCTGAAGGACCCTGAACAATACCAACTGAGCCAACATTGCAAAGGTATAAAGTCGAAACTCTTCCAGATTTATCATAAGGAGTTATTGAGTTTGAGCTGCTGCCCGTAGGTAAAACAGACTGTATGTAGGCATACCATCCATCTTTTGGGTCAAAAGGAATAACCGCAGGTAGCCCTGCATAAGGCCCAGTATTATAATAGGAAACTTCTGGATTGATAATTTGATTCTGGTAAGGATTTACTTTAAACTCAACTCCTTCTAGTCCTAAGGTTGTAAGTAGGTTATTATTAGGGGTGCTCTTTTGTGTTCCGCTTGTAGTACTAGAGGGAGTTGTAGTCTTAGAGGCATCATATGCCAAAGATCCTGTCTGATCATAAATTTTTGATATACCATATCCCCCCTGAACTGAAGCAAGTACTGCATAATATAAAAGTCCAGTGTTTCTATTTTGTAAAATTGCAATAGGGGTACTAGGAGCTACGCCGCTCAAGCTAACTTTATTTTGAATGTCATTATAAGTAAGCCCCAGATAAGGTTCGGTCTTAGTATTCGGTGAACCTACCTGAGTAACCTTGGAAGGGTCCACTCCCAAGCTCTGAGCCTGTTTCGTAACCTGTGTAGCCGCTTCATTGTTCCCATACCAGGTTCCTAGATCAGACTGCAAGGCGCTCAATGCAGTTTGACTTACAGTTTTATCACTTGAGCCCAAAAGGCTTGATTCAAGCTGGATATCTCTCCACGTAGTAACATCAATATTAGTAGGAGACACTGCATTCATTATCTCACTGACAGGCACATTTTGTCCCTTGATTTTTATGGTACTGAGTCCTGCGCTACTTGCCTCTGAAGCAACAGCACTTGTTGCAGTAGAAGTAACCGTCGCAGCCAAAACCTTTGAGTTATCCACAACAGTTTGTCCTAAGAAATTTGAACTCGACGAAACACCTGGTTGTGACTGAATATTTTTGTATGTTTGATCCTGAGAATTCATCGCATTCTGATAAACTGTAACAGCATTATCTATTTCAGAAGAGTGTGCGATAAGACAAGCATCAACGCTAGTATAAGTTGCAGGAGCACCAGTATCAGGATCCTTTTTGTTCTTCACCGCATCAGCACATTTCTGTGCCCACCCGTTAGGCCCACTCATAACCTTAGCCCGTGCAAGCCCTTCTCCACTTAAATCAGAAATGAAATTCTTTATAGTTAAATAAGCACCAACAGCCTGGCATGTGTCTTGCATATCAGTCACAACAGTTCCAAGCTGGTTTGATATTGAAGTCCATTTCTGGATTTTATCTGTAGTTGAATTCATTAAGCTTCTCGTTTGATTTGGAGTAAGGCTTATTGCTCTCTTCTCAACACCGATATTGAAAGGGAACGATGCATTAGTATTCATATAATTTATATTAGGTTGCACAGTTACACTAGCTAGTTGATGGAGATTTATTCCTGTAACCGCAAGAGTATATTTATTTTTACCAAAAGTTTGATATGGGCCATTTAATTGTGCAGTTATACTTGAGGAAGCGATTGTGTATTGCTGTAATGCAGGGGGTGTTACTCCGCTAATATCAAACGTCGCAGAGTTAGCAGTAAGTCCCGTAAGAGAAATGTAGTCTGTACTGGAAATATAATATCTCTGATTCTTGGATAGCTGAGCATACAAAGTCGGTTGCCCTGGTTGATTTATAGTAATATTAACACCATAATCACTAAGGGTAGGCTGAATTACATCTTCTAAAGAGATATCATAAGTTTGTCCATTTATGTTAACACTTTGTGAAGATGTAGTTGGGCTGGCCAAAGCGTCCAAATTTGAACAAAAGTTGGGTATAAGTTGAGAATCGGGATATGAATTTGAAAGTTGTTTGCAAAGCTGTTGGGCTGTTGCCTTCTGTCCCATATCATAACTGAATTGTGCCTCATGAGCCAAAGTCTCTTCTCCAAAAGTTACGGGGTTTCCATCAGGATAAGAAGCCTGGGAGTAACTTGCAATTACGGATTGATAATCCTTTATGGCATTATCATAATATGTCTTGGAATCTCCTGAAAGAGGGACGTCTTGTGGGCCAACTAGTCCATTTATATTAATATTATTTACTATATCCTGCACATTACCGCTAGAGAAAAGGTTATTTATTGTTTCAGAGAGTACAGCTATATTATTAAAGGAATTGAAAGTACCTTTTCCTCCATTTGATGCTTGAGTTATTGTGCCTAGAGGGGCTGTTCCAGCTACAAGCCAACTGGTACTTGAACCTAGGCTGCCTGCAAGAGTTCCGAGAACAGACTTGAGTAAATTTTCAGATTTGCTCCCAGAATTCCAAGACATATATTGCATAGCAGCAGGCAAAGCATTATAGATGGTTGTTTGTTTAAATGCTGCAGAACTTTGTGCAGGACTTACTACTGGAACTATGAAAAGATTGCCACTGCTATCTCTTCCGATATATCCCAAATAAACGAATTCTGAAGGATCTGACGTTGCTGAAAGGAGGTCTCCGACGCTGTATGCTTTTGAAGGGGCCCCATTAACGGAAAGATTAATTTGTGGGCTTATAGTGAGAGGAGGTAAATTTACATTTCCTGTATCAGTTTGGCACGAAATGCTTGCCGTACTCACTATCCCCTGAGCAGAAACGCTGTTAAGTTTGCACTGCCCATTTATGAAAGATTGCCCGGCAGGAAGTTCAAGGGTATTCCCATTTACATCAAGCTTCGCCATAGTATCTGGATTTTGAAGACCATTAAGTTTAACGTTCATATTTCCGAAACAATAGCTAAACCCTGAGATAGGTATGCTTGAGGAGGTTTGCCCCACATTTAGTGTGGATTGTGAAACAAGGACTTTCTGATTCCCGGGTGTATTTGGAACATTAGTTGAAGAATAAACAGAAATCGTAGCACTATTGCCTGTTATACCTGTAGCACGAAGGAATCCACGTCCCCCCCAGAAACTATAGGAGTTATAATTCTGTGCCCATTGCTGATCTGTCGTGTCTGGAAGATAATAGTTTACTTGACCTACACCAAATGCATTCTGAATATTATAATTCATGTGAGCAGTTAATGTTCCGTTTATCCATTTTGGAATTGCAGATTCATTTGCCTGTTGTTTTAAAACTATTACAACATAACCTATATTTCCCCCTATTTGTTGTTGTGTAAGCCCTGTCTGAAGAGATACGCCTGTTGAAGTTATGGTTGCGGGAGAAAGTGCAGCCCTGTATGGAACAAAAGTTACTCCTTCAACCCCTGGAGGAAAATTTCCTGTGAAGGTTATTGAATTTATGTCATTAACATTGATGAGGGGATTTATTTTCGTTGCAATAACAGGGCAAAATACAGGGACATTCTGATCTGCAAGAAGATCACTTCTAACAGGAGTGTCCTCGCACCCTGTTGGATTAATCTGTAAAATGAAATCTTGTGAAGGAGAACACTGGTTATTTCCAATTATGGATAATATGTTTCCAACATTATAATTCGTTGATGTAGGGGAGAATGCAGGATTATAAGTTGTTTGATAGGTTGCAGAAACCTGAGAAACTAAAAAAAACATTAAAAAAATTGTTCCTAAAATTAGGAATATATTTTTCATATTCTTATTTGTTCCTTGCCTTTTTATTCTATTATCTTCTGTAAAAGTTATTTTCATTTTATTGGAATGTTATGCCTAGGCCTTGCTGCCCTATCAAGAGATTGTTTGTCTGAACATCCTGAATAGTTTTTGGAACAGGGAGGCTTGATGCATTTATTGTGATTGTATTTGAGGCCTGAAGCTCAGAGCCCAATATGAACTCTGTCTGATTACCTCCTCCTGAAAGGGCATTTGAAATTATTTGTTGAGGCACATTTACTGTAAAACAATTTTTTTGAGTAAGTCCAAGAAGCCCTAAAACGCCAGATTGTGGAACGGTTGTGCATTGTTGTGATGTCGTAGCTGGAAGTGTAATGGAGGTATTTTTGTATATATTAACCTGAATCTGATACTGTCCTTCGGCAAGCTGAATGGTTTTTTGCTGGGGATAAGATATGGTGGTGGATAAGTCTGGAGAATTAAAACTTATAGTAGCCGGACCTTCATAGGGTTGCCCATCAACCTGGAGCATTATGTTTTCAGAATAAAGTTTTTGAAGAGCAATGCTAACACTCCCTGGTGTTGTTGTTGTAAGAAGATATTTTGCATCCTCATATCCTGGTGCAGAAGCAATTACATATCCATTTACACATTGAGGGAAGTTACCATTAAGAGTCCCCCCTGAAGATGTTTCCCCTACCCCGCAGGTGGCATCAGCACACGAGTATGAAATATTAGCTGCAAGAGGATCTCCTGCCACATTCGTAGTAGTTACCTGTATTGGTGAAGTTCCTGCTGAACATAGTTGAGAACCTTGAGAAGAATTAAATGCAGTGGTGTTTAATGGTTCTCTTGGATTATTATTTTCTATGACTACTGCAAACGGAAACTGGAAAATTTCCTGTGCATTTTCAGAAGACAGGACTTGGACTAATACGGGATATTTAATGCTATAAACAAAGTGATAAGGAACATAGCAAAATCCTAAAATTCCTAATCCTTGTTGATTACCTACAGGGCCAGCGGTCATTACCGGGCTATTACCTTCTGTAGGATCAACCTGATAACTGCTTGACCAGTTAGGGGAATTCAAAAATCTGACATCTTGACTTACAGGAAGTTTTACATTAAAATAATTAGTTTTAGAACCGCCATTGACTAATGTATTTGTATTCTCAGCTATTGCTGTCCTCAATGTCGAGAAAACATTGTTTGCATTCCATGTTTTCGGTGCACAACTTATGTCCACACCATCTACAGGAGCATAGGACCAAAGTGTATCGATACTATAGTTTTCAAGAAACATGCTTTTTTGCTCGTAATCATAAATCTTGACAGCAGAATTGTAAAGTGTACCTAGTTCAGAGTTCACTGTAACTTTATGGCTACTGATTATAGTAGTTGCATTTTTCCCGGTAATACTCAAATCTGCATTAAGATTAACTTGAACATTATTGTCTGAAATAGTTACAGTGGCATTAGGAGATCCCAAAGAGATATCAAATCCTTGGGATCCGTATCCTTGAAAATCACAATTCTGAATGCCCTGGTCTATGAACTTTGCGAGTTGTGATTCCATATCATTCATAGAAGGCACTTGCTGGGTCGGAATATTATTCCCAGAAACGTAATACCAATAAGGTATGGGATTTCCTAAAAAGTTAAGCTGAGATCCGAAAGGCATGTAACTTGACCCTGGAGTAAAAGGAGGGAGGTAAATATAGCCCCCCTGATTCTCCAAGACATTAATACCCATAGAGGTCTCTTGCTGAAGGCACGTTAAAAATGAATTATAAACAGGTTGCAGGCTCGATGGAACTTGTTGAGTTTTATTTGTATTAAAACGAACAAGGAAAAAGATTAACCCTGCAGCTACAATCACAACTGCTATGATTATAAAAATAGTAACTTGAGCTTTCTTACTTTCCATTTTTACCCTCCTTTACTTTCTTTTTCACCAATTCGATAATTTCTGTATTAATATCTTTTTCTATACTTTTCTTGAACTTCTCCCATAATTCCTCATCTTCAATAAGAAGCAAATATTTTTTCATAAACCACCCCTACAGCACAAATTAAAAAAATAGATTATATAAATGTTTCTTAATAACTTACTTAGTAAATTATTAAGTTATTAAGTAAGAATTTAGATTTACCAAAAATGAGATTTCCCTAAAAAGCCCTGCGTTTAACCTTGAAGTAATTAACCGCGCCTAGAAGGATCAGAATCCCTCCCACAAGAACAATCCATTGATTAACACTCATTACAGCAGCAGGAATTTTTACAAACTGAAAGGGAAAATTAATAAAATAAAGTCCAAAAATAAGATATACTATAAGATAAATTATTTTTGGGCCTCTTTTTTTTGGAAGGATATCCATTATAAATGTTATAAATCATTATATTTAAATATTTTCAAATGTCTTACACTTAAAAGGCCTCGTAGTCCAGTGGTTAAGACGCCTCCTTGACGTGGAAGTAACCCCGGTTCAATTCCGGGCGAGGCCATTTCTAACTAATAAGCTTTAAAAACTCACTTTTTCTCTCAGTTCTATGAAAGTTCCAAAGACAGTGAAAAGATTCTGTCCATATTGTAACGAAAAAACCACTCAGAAGATTAAATTAGTAGGAACTGGATTCAGAAGAGGGACGCAGACAAGAGGTGCTAAATATAGAGCGAAATTAAGAGGTTTAGGTAGGGGGATAGGTAATAAAGGAAAATGGGGCTCTAAGCCACCAATAACAAAAAATAAAAGAAAGACAAAAACAAATAAAAAGACAAATATAATGTACACCTGTGAAAAATGTGGAAAATCAAAGTATCAGAAAAAGGGTAAGAGGGCCGGTAAAGTAGTACAGGAGTAAAATGGCGCAAGCAAAAAGAAAACAAAAATTTTTTGATGTTGAAATGCCCATACTTGGGAAAGAAACTCAGCTTTATGCTTTTGATATCAAGGAGTTAGAAGGAAGATTCATAAAGTACGATCTAACAAGATTGCTTAGAGGGAAAAGCATGCTTTTGACACTAAAAACGCATATCCATGATGGAAAAGCCACAAGCGAACCTGTTGAAACAGTGGTTCTCCCTTATTTCTTAAGAAGAATGGTTAGGAAAGGCACAAATTATATTGAAGATTCTTTCTCTACAGAATGTAATGATGGAAGAGTCAGAGTGAAGGTCTTTCTTGTGACAAGAAAGAAAGTCTCAAGAGCAGTAAGGAAAGCACTCCGTGAAAAAGCAGACGAAGAGGTCAAAAAATACATAAAAACCAAAACAAGAAATGAACTTTTTGACGAGATATTGAAAGGAAGACTTCAAAAAAAATTCAGTTTGATCTTAAAGAAGATTTACCCCCTATCACTTTGTGAAATCAAGTATTTCAAAGTAGAAAAGATATTTGAGCCTGAAAAAATTGAAGAGGTAAAGATTAAGAAGAAGACTGTAAAAGAAGAGGATAAGAAACCTGGGGAAGAAAAAGAATAAGAAATATCTTAACAAAGGAAAACGTTTTAAACTATTCATTTTTCTAAATTACAAGCCTGTGTAGCTCAGTGGCAGAGCATCGGTTTTGTACGATTTTTAGAAAATTCCAAAAGAACCGGGGGTCGGGGGTTCAAATCCCTCCACAGGCTTTTTAAAAAAGAGGGTATAATAAATTTGGGACAGTAAATTGTTTTTCAGTCGACTGCTTCGCAACGTTTATTAAACACACCAGATAATGGTCCTAATGTCAACATCGTCATTGTTAATAGCAGGGACATCTCTTGAAGCAATACAAGGCAGTAGCTATTTTCTAATTTTTATCCTAATGTGTATTGAAGGTCCACTCATAACATATCTAACCTCTTTCGCTGCTTCACTGAGAATTTTTAACATTTATATCATCTTTGGCCTCTCAGTTGCAGGGAGTGTCATAGGAGATTTCATCTATTATTACATAGGCCATGTAGGAAAGAATAAAATTACAGAAAAATACCTAAAGAAGCAAAAAGTCAAGAGTAAAACCATTGATAGGATAGAGTATGGTCTTAAAAATCACACAGGAAAGACCATGGCATTGATAAAATTAATACCTCCCCTTCCTGCTGTTGGGCTTGTCATGGCAGGTGCCATAAAAGTCCCTGTAAAAAAATTTTTTACCTTTTCGGTATTAATTTCAATATTATACTCACTCTTTTTTTTAGTGCTAGGATTTTATACAGGTGAGGCATATCTCACTGTTGCAAAATATTTTAAACGTGTAGAAATCGCTGCCCTTGTAATCTTAGTTATAGTAGTATTTGGAGGAGTAATACTAGAAAAAGTTATTGAGCGAATAAAAAGGTCGCAAAAATTAATTTAGAACTTCAAAATTTAAAACGTGTATTTATTTACCATATTCTTCGCCCGGAAAGTTATAAAATAAAATTTGTAAACAAAAATTATTTTAGTTTTACTGCAGTCCCAAAGGCAAGCATTTCAGACGCGCCAGACATTATTGTAGAAGTCATAAATCTCATACCTATTATTGCGTCCGCCTTTAGTTTTATTGCCTCATTGACCATCCTATTATATGCTTCATCTCTAGAATCACTTGCCATGTCTGTATAGGTCTTTATTTCACCCCCTATAATATTCTTAAGTCCTGCACCTATATCCCTCCCTATATTCCTAGCACGCACCGTATTACCCCTAACAATTCCAAGGATTTTTACAATCTTCTTCTCAGGTATATCATACCCCGTAGTAACTATCATACCCTATCTCTTACCTCCTTTCACAATTTGCTCTATTTTATCTTCATTCTTATTGAATAAAATGAAAATGCCAAGTATAAGAATAGGAATGCCATAGATTAAGGTTATAAAATGACTCCAAAAAGACATTATAATCAGTGCAATTCCAAAGACAATTAGTATAATCCCTGTTACAGTTCTACTTACAAAATTCATACACTTACAACAAAAGAAGAGTTAATAAATTTTTTCAGAGAAATTTTATAAAGATACATGTATTAAATTTAGGATGAAATTCATAACAAAAGCCATTTTTAGTATCATAGTGGCCGGAGCTATAACCTATTTC
>JBJKOX010000011.1:0-2905 GCA_046706965.1 Candidatus Pacearchaeota archaeon | reverse complement strand
CCTAACCAATTCTAAAGTAGTAATTGAATTTAACTACTCTATGTTCAAACATGTCTGTCATTTTTCAGAAGTAACAAGACAGAAAGGTTTATATACTCTACAGGCTTAATTCTAGTATCACCTCTTTTTCCCCAGGAGGAGCTTCAGGCCAATCTAATTTACCGGTCTGGAGCGACTCCCAGGGTTATAATAAAATGAACATATAAAAAATGCGGGCTTATTAATTACTAATTATTTAGATAATTGCCCAACTTAAATTCAAAAATTAATTATTTCTTTTCAGGATTTTTGCTTTGGAATTCAGAATAATGGCATTTCCCACAATAAAATCTTCCTTGAGAATTTGAAAGGAAAACTCCGGGACCACATCTAGGACAGAAACGCTCATGAGTAATTTTGTTTCCTTCTATTTTATATTTGGAGTATTTCTTGCTTGTAGGTTTGTTCTTATGGGGCTTCTTACCTTTTTTTACTGATCCTTTTTTTGCCATTATTCTGATTCGGAAGACTCTGCCATTGCTTTTTCAGCATTAGCTTCCTTCTTCTTTTTTATTTCAATAGCATTTTTTTCATCTGCTGAAGAGTAAACATTGGCCATAATATCAAACTCTTTAGATCCGAAGTTTCCAAGAATCCTTTTTATTTTCACATTTATTTCTGGAACAGAGAATTTTTTTGCAAGTTCACTCAAGATTTCGGAGCGCGAGGGGACTATTTCTGATGCGACAGAAGCTACAATTTCCTTTCTCCCAAAGAGGGGATTTTCATTTTCTTGGATTATTTTGAGTTCCATTATCTAGTTTTAAGTGCAAAGTTGCCTTTGCTTTTTATTTCAAGTTTTTTTGCTATATCTGATTTTTCAGGGTCCAAAACTACAATACGTCCTTTGAAACTTTCGCTGAATTCTTTTGAACCGCAATGAGGGCATTTTTCCCCTTCATAAATTGTATTACATATCTTGCACGCTTTTTGCTTAGTCATTATTTCTTTCCTCCTTTTCCTTTCGCTGCTTTGGATTCGGCAGCCAGCGCTTTTTTAGCTTCCTTTTCTTTTTTAACCTGATCTTCTTTAATCCATTCAATCTTTCCCAACCCCGGCTGTCTCATGGTCAAGCCTATCTTAGGTTCATTTCCTTTATGGCTTATTGCGACAATTCGTGCCAAGCACATATCTCCTTGTTTCAATGTTCTTTTCGTGGCTTTACCTGTAAGTGCATTTGATTTGCTGAAACTTACATAGTCTTCCATTGTCTGACTTATATGAATCATCCCTCTCATTGCACCCATGTTTATGAACGCCCCAAAACTTGTGATTTCAGATATTATACCATACACGAGCTCATGCATTTCAGGCTTCCAGATAAGCAATTTGAAAAGAGTGTTGTAATAAGCAGCCCCATCTCCTGGTATTAGTATCCCTTCTCCTACACTTATGACTTCAACAACAGCTACAGCTTTACCTATTTCTTTATCATAATAATCTGAATAAGTTTTCCTTAACTGCCTGTCAACAGCCTCCAGAGTAGGAAGTCCAAAAAGGCTAGGTTCAACTCTAACATGGTCCTGAATCTCTGCTAGATAAAACATGATGTAAAAGTTAGTAAAAGTTGGTTTAAAAAGGTTATCGTCACACAATTTCAATTTTTTTCTTCTGACGTATCACAATTTTTTGATTCTTCACTTTAGATTTTATTTCTCTATCTAATGTTGCAACCATTGTATTAGGGTGGTTATGGGCATAATTTATTATGGAAGAATCAACAGTTTTCCCATTAATATCAATTATTTCTAATTTTCTCATGCTCTTTTCCAGCATTGCCTTCGCAAGTGTCGCTCCCTTTGTTTTTGAAAGGCCTTCTATCTCTTTTATCACCCCAGAAGGGACTAAGGGGCGAATCCCCTCCATACTTAGCTCATGAATGAAATCAATTTTTTGACGTGCACATGTTACGATAAAACTTGTATCAAGAATTGCTTTTCTCATATCTTATTCACGTTTACAAATCTTTTAAATCTTCAGATTAAGCAGGATTTAATTCCGAACATTTATTAACCCCTTTTATTTTTTCATTTAATGCAAGAGGGCGAGAATCTTTTAAGAATTTTTAAGGAAACGCGGAAAGCTATTGATTCTGATGATGTTGTTACGATAAAAAGCCTCAGCAACCAGACTACAAACACTGCCGCTTTGACCAACGACCCAGACAATATTGCAGCTGCAGTCATTGTCTACGCATTAAGCAAAATTCTTGAAAGACCCAATTATAAAGATCTACCTGGCTGGAATAAGTTTTACAAGGTTTATCTAATGGCGATAGATAACATAATCACTGCAATCGAAAAAGGTGATGAAGAAAGCTATAGAAAAAACATTCAAGAAATTCGTAGCGCCATTGAAAAAATCTCAGGTGAATTGAGGGAATACATACAAGATGTCTTTAGGAAGGCCAGTATAAATAAGGCTTCAAAACTTTACGATCATGGTATTTCTATGGAGAGAACATCCCGGCTCTTAGGCATATCTCTTTTCGACCTTGCAGATTACGCGGGTGCAAAAAGGAGCGAAATTCCAGGGAAGGAAGCCGTAAGCGAAAAAGACAGAGTTAAATTAGCTATGGATTTGTTCAAATGACTCCTTCTTTACAGATGCAAATGCCAAGACAGCAAGCTCAGAAAGTAGTTCATATAGTTTCCCCTAACCCTTCAATAAAAAAAGCTATAATCTTTGACTCTGGCGTTTTGATAAGTTTTAGCATGAATGGTCTGCTTGATACGCTACGCAAACTTAAAAGTATCTTCGGTGGGAAATTTCTTATCACAGGAGCCATAAAAAGAGAAGTCGTTGAAACTCCTATAAAGATAAAAAGATTCGAACTTGAAGCGCTTAAGATTGACGCCCTTATCAG
>JBJKOX010000010.1:0-2857 GCA_046706965.1 Candidatus Pacearchaeota archaeon | reverse complement strand
TCCTAGTCGTAAAGGACAAAAAGATACCTCAGGAGAAGAATTGGAACAAAGACAACAATTATCCTTTCTTCCACTCAAAGCTTCAAAGACATCTGGAATCTAAAGGCAACTATGGGATATGCACAGGATTTGGAAACATCATCGTGATTGATTTTGATGACAGGAGATTCTACAACAAAGTGAAAAACAAGCTTCCAAAAACATTCTCAACATTATCAGCATCTAAAAGGCTACCCCATTATTATTATATTTTAGAAGGTGAGATGATTCCTAAAGTGGGAATAGACTACTACCAATGCATCTATTGTCAGACACAATCCACCTCAATTAACGTAGGAAGCACATGCCCTTCCTGCGGCAAGAGGAAGTTTTCACTAAACCCATTATCTAAGCTAAGAAGGTTATGCGATATACAAGCAGATAAAACAGGCATAATCGCACCAGGCTCACAAGTCAACAGAAGGTATTATGATGTGGATAATGATTTGCCGATTGCACACATAACTTTTGATGGTTTAAAGGCAATCTTCCCTGAACTTAAGCACCCCATGAAAAAGAAAAGGCATTCCAAGTTTGAAGGGAACTACAGATCAGACACTCAAGCAGTTAACCGCACTATAAATGCATTGGTAGATAAAAATATCCACCGTGCTTCAGAAAGGCATTTCGCTTGTCCTTTTCACGAATCAGTAAGTAAGAAGAACCTTTATGTTTCGGAAGACGGCTCACTTTATTGCTTCCATTGCTGCACAAGATGGAATACTGTTAAAAAATTTTTAGAGGATTTAAATGAATCATAGAGAAACAGCAGACGAGTTCTTTGACAGAACTTACAGGACAGAGATAAAAAGAGAAGCGGTGTGGTTAGTATGGCCAAGCAAAACAATTAAGATGGATAGAGAAACAAAGATAAAACCAGAGAGATGGGATAGAGATACAGTAATGAATTATGTAGATTATCTTGAAAAAAATAATGAGGGCAATGAAAAGTGACAGATGTAATAATAGAACTAGGAGAAAGATATAGGATAATCTATGACGATAAGGGATTTAAGGCTGTTGTTAAAGAAGGAATCATCGTAAAGAAGGAAAACAACCTGATAGAACTGGACAATGAAGAAATCCTTAATATGCACCAGATAATAAGGGCTATAAAGGTGAAAAATTATGGACAATAAAGAATGGGTTCATATCGGAGATGCTCCTTGTTTTTTAAGGCAAAAACTATTATGGAAAGATCTGCCTGAGAATGTCAGGATAGATTTAGAGATAGTAAACTTCTTCACAAAAAGCAAAGTATATACTTGCAATGATGGGGCATATCAGGATTTTGTAGTTGTATTTCATACAAGAATTGAAGAGCCATTGATAGAGAAAGAAGATATGGTATTGATAGGTTTTGCTTATAAGACTCTTGCTAATGCTCTTTACAATGTCCCTTTATATCAAAAGAAGCATATAAACAGGTCTATCGGAGAGGATAATGTGTTGATCTCTTTTACCAAGACTAACAAGAAGTATATGAGGATTCACAATATAGAAAGAAGGGCTGCAGCAGCTGAATTGACAGAAGAAGCAAACAAGATATGGGAAGATGATACTGATGAGCCAGAGTACTAAATCAATAATACCTAGGATAAGATGGTCAGATTTTGAGAAAAACAAAGAATATCGCTTAATATTGGTAAAAGCCAACACAGGCAAGCGATTTAAAGGGCTTTTTGTCCAATTTGATGCCTTTTTTGAGACAGACAAAGGTAAGAGAGTGTTTGAATTAGTTTTGCCGATAGAGCCAGTTTTAAGGGCGTTTGATAAGATACCTGTAAAGATAAAAAATTCCCAATATATAAAGATCAGGTTTAAGAAAGTTGACAAGGGGCAGCTTGATATAATCGAGATGGATGAGTGGGAGAAATGAGTTGGGCAATAAAAACAGCTAAAGGGAGAATACTCCACAAAAGCAATAATGAATATCTTTTTGATACTCTTGCTGATGCGATTAAGTATATAGACGAGCATTGTGGCTCATCACAATATTTAAAACCAATAAAACTAACCAAATTCTCCAAAAGAAATAAAGGTTTTATAGACGAGAAAAACAAACCTAATCTTCCGATAGAATAAAAAGGTTTATATAGTTTAACAATATAATTACTGTAAATTGATTGAGGAAATATAAAATGACTAAAAAAATTGATTTAACAAAATATGAGCTTGATAGGGATTTACCTGATAACTTTTGGAATGAATATATGAAAAAATATAGTTCAAAATATAGAGTTTTTAAAGATGATGATGGTATATGGTATATTAAATGTAAAAAAGGCAAAATTGCTATGTGGAGTATAATTAAACATAAAGCTTTTTTTATATCTAATCCATTAACTTCAAAACAAAAAACATATTTCTTGAAAAAAACGTTAGAAAACAGCAAAAATCAATTAGATTTGGTACAAGATAGTATTTATGAGTTCGTTATAACTTTTGATGAAAATTTAATAAGTTCCTATGCATATTTATTAGGAATTGTTAAAAGGATGAAATTATCTAAAGAAGAAAAAGAAAGAAGAAGAAATCAAATGATAGGATTAAGGGAAAAATTAGGAAAATGAACCAAATAAAACCATTAACTATTGATGATGTGCATCAACTAAAAGGAGAAGAGAGAAAGACAGTATTAAGAACGTGGCAAAGACATAACAAAAAATCTTGGGCTAATGCAAAAAGAGAGATGCGCCTTTTAGCTGGTCGCATAAGGGCCATAAAAAAAAGAGCAGAAAGGGGTGATGAAATTGTCAGTAAAGATAGATTTAGCGAATGATTTGACATTGAATGAATTGAATCAATTCTATGAGGA
>JBJKOX010000009.1:0-4914 GCA_046706965.1 Candidatus Pacearchaeota archaeon | reverse complement strand
GCCCACAGATACATTCTTGTCTTGTAGCACCTGATTACAAGGTAGACTTATGTTATATCCTTGAAAATCAAAAGAGTAATTGGGACGGCTTGTACAGAGGATTTTTATCTCTGCGCTATGCTCTTGTATAACTTGACTGATATTTAGGTTGCCAAGGTTCAACTTATTATAAAGAGGGTTCCCGGGTTGCATACTGGTGATATTTTGCACTACAGGAACAAGTTCGGTTTGTACATGAGCATACTCAAGTGATGAATCCAGAGTGTAGAAAGAGTTCATAGAAAGAAATGAAAAAAATAAAAGTATGCAAACAACAAAAAGTAGACCTCCTCTTACTATACCCATTCACGGTGTAAGAAGATGGAGTTTATAAAATTGCCCATCATAAACTATAAAATAATTTATCTCTTCTTATAAAAATGAAGATTATAAAAGATATCAAGAAAATTAGGGTACATAAATACCTAAGAATTCCTGCAGGGATTTTCTTTATTATCTTAGGCATTATAGGAGGGCTTCTTCCTTTCATTCAGGGATGGATATTTATGCTTTTGGGGTTGACTATATTATTTGGAGAAGATTTTACTAATTTACTTGAAAACATGATAAAAAAATTCAGAAATAGGTTTAAGAAAAAATCACATTGATTCTAAAACTTCTATCCTTTTATCAAGGGGAGGATGTGTACTAGTAAGATTCCTAAAAGGATTAGCAAAGAACATCGGAGCAACAGCCTTAGGGATTTTCTTCTCAACAACAGCATCGTTTTTTATCTTCTTGAGTGCCCTGATCAAACCTCCAGGATATCTAGTAAATTTTACTGCGTTCGCGTCTGCTATATATTCTCTCCTACGGGAAACAGCCATCTGTACAAATTTAACTACTATAGGAGCCAAAATCGCAAGGAAAATTCCAATAATGATAAAAATTATATTACCTCTTCTGTCATCTCCTCCGCTACTAAACCAAAAACTCCTCAAAAAAATCTCTGAAATAATTGCTATCATCCCTACCATAACAGAAGCAATAGTCATGAATCTTATATCATAATTGGCTATATGGCTCATCTCATGTGCAAGAACGCCTTCTAACTCATCCCGATCCAACTTCTGGAGAGCCCCTGTTGTAACACAAATAACAGCATGATGTGGATCCCTCCCAGATGCAAACGCATTTATCTGTGGAGAGTTCATCACATAAAGCTTAGGCTTTGGTAATCCTGATGCAACAGTAAGGCCCTCGACAACAGAATGATACTCAGAATATTCTGAGCCCTTAGCCAAATGCGCATGTACACTAGAAATTGCAATCTTATCAGAATTATAATATCCCAACCAGATATAAAATATTGAAATTATAATAGAGATTATCATTATAATAAAGAAATATCCTGGTGAAAACGCAAAAGATATAACATATCCTAAGACCAAGAAAACAAGAAATATTGCAAAAATCAGAAAGAAGGAGTTTCTTTTATTCTTTGATATTTGGTCATAAAAGCTGATATGAGAAGGTGAACGTGCCATAGAAAATCTAATCTTTAATGGTTTTTAAGGTTTAAGAAATTAAAATTTTACTTTAACAGGAGCTCTCTCTGAAGGAGTAATTTTAAGGTAATCAATCTCTTTCTTCCCATAGAGATCTGCAAAGAACTTTCCAGGGAAAGTCTGAATCATATTGTCATAAGAAAGAACATCATCATTATATCTTTGCCTAGCATAAGCAACTCTGTCTTCTGTATCAGTAAGCTCTCTCTGCAATTCAAGGAAAGTAGTATTTGCCTTAAGATTAGGATAATTCTCGGCTATAGCAAAAACAGTCTTCAAGGCAGACTCAAGTTGATCATTAGCCCTAACTTTCCCGGGCAAATCTTTTGCTGCAACAAGAGCTTTTCGTGCCTCAGTCACTTCCTTTATTGCAGTCTTTTCGTGCTTCATGTAACCTTTCACAGACTCAACAAGGTTAGGGATCAAATCTGCTCTTCTTTTAAGCTGAACATCGATTTGGGATAGAGAGTTCTTTATTCTATTCGCCAAAACCACAAATCTATTATAATACACAAAAAAGATTATCACTACAATTGCTGCAACAGCAAGTAATATCCATAGCCATAACATAGCAAATTAAAATGGTAGGAATTTATAAATTTATCCTGCCTACATATTTATGTGAAAGGATATTATTTTTGAGTTCAGGAAGCCCTATTTATAAATTCAAGGGATAAATTAATCGCAATCTTTATTAACTAGTATTATTTTTCCATTTTAATGGATAAGAAAGAGGGGATAAATAAAGATTCAAGTACTAAACCCGATTTCGTTAAATGGTTCTCAGAACTGAATAAAGATGATGTAAAGATCGCGGGAGGTAAGGGTGCGAATCTGGCAGAAATATTCAATCTCAAGATAAATGTGCCTCCAGGATATGTCGTCACCACAGAAGCTTATGAATATTTCATAAACAAGGCAGGGCTTAATGAAAAAATTAAAGGCATGTTAGAAAAAGTGGATTATGAAGACACTACTGAGCTTGAGAAAACTGCAACAACCATAAGAGCCTTGATAGAGAATGCCACAATGCCCAGGGACATGGAAAATGAGATACTTGAATCATATGAAACGCTAAGCTCAGAGAAAGATTATGTTCAGGACAAATCAGCAAATTATCTGCTTAAGAAGAAACCAGAGCCTGTTTTTGTTGCTGTGCGTTCTTCAGCTACGACAGAGGATTTGTCAACAGCTAGCTTCGCAGGTCAGCAAGATAGTTACATAAACACGAAAGGTAATGATGAACTCATAAAAAATATCAAAAAATGTTTCTCTTCATTGTTTACTGCACGAGCTTGCTATTACAGGCATAAAGAAGGATTCAAATATGAACAGGCGCAAATTGCAGCAGTCATCCAAAAAATGATTGATGCTGACAAGGCAGGAGTTATGTTTTCTAAGGATCCTACAGGAAGAACTAAGAACCTAATAATTGAGGCAGTTTTCGGTCTAGGAGAGGGAATTGTATCAGGGTTAATAACTCCTGATACCTACATAATTTCTCATGAGCCTGATACAGATGAGTTTAAAATCATAAGTAAAACAATAGGGGCTAAAAAAACTGCAATAACAAGGGATGCATCGGGTGCAACAAAAACAGTTAAGCTTAGTGAAGCAAAATCAAAACAACAGGTTCTAAAAGACTATGAAATAATGAGTCTAGCAGAAACAGGCATAAAGCTTGAAAAGCACTATAACAAGGCACAAGATATAGAATTCGCAATTGAGGGTACAGGTATTTACATTGTTCAGACACGAGCAGTAACAACAATAAGTAAGGATGCAGCCATCACTGCCGGCAGAGATGTGCAAGGCCAAGTCGTCCTTACGGGCCTAGCGGCTTCTCCAGGAATAGGTGTAGGTAAAGTCAAAATAGTGCATGATTTATCCGATCTGGAAAAGATAAACAAGGGAGATGTCCTCGTAACAACCATGACTAACCCTGACATGGTGGTAACCATGCAAAAATGTTCTGCAATAGTCACAGATGAAGGAGGGATGACTGCACATGCTTCAATAGTTTCTAGAGAAATGGGGATTCCTGCAGTTGTAGGAACAGAAACAGCTACAACAAAATTGAAAGAGGGCGAGATTATAACTGTGGATGGTTCGACAGGAAAAATTTACAAGGGAAAAGTCGCAGATACATCACAGAAAGTGATAAAACCAATAGAATTCCAAACAAAAACACATATGAAAGTAATAATAGATCTTCCTCACTTTGCCGAGCGTGCAGCAAAAACAGGTCTTAAGGCAGTAGGTTTGGCTAGATTAGAAGGAACAATCGCAGAGTCGGGAAAACATCCCGAATATTTTCTTAAGAACAACAAAGTTCCAGAGTATGAAGAAATAATCTACAAAGGAATAGCAGAAATAGGTGAGTACTTCGAAGAAATATGGGTAAGAACATCAGATATAAGAAGTGATGAGTTTCATGACTTGGAAGGTGCCCCAAAAGAGATTGAAGCAAACCCTATGCTAGGGATGCATGGAATTCGTTACAGTCTGACACATCCGCAAATCCTTAAGGCAGAACTCAATGCAATGAAGCGTGTTCAGGATGAAGGTAAAACAAAAATAGGCATTATTACCCCTCAGGTAATATCAGTCGAGGAAATAATACAGTTAAAAAAGATTATTGAAGAAATTAATTTCACCGATGCGAAACTTGGAGTAATGATTGAGACCCCTGCAGCAGTCCAAATAATAGATAGTTTATGTGAAGAAAAGATACACTTCATCTCTTTTGGAACAAATGATTTGACACAGTACACTCTTGCAGTAGATAGGGGTAATGAAGCAGTTCAAAGCTTGTATAATGATTTAGACATCTCGGTCATGAGACAGCTTGCACAGGTAATAAAGGTTTGCAAAGCAAAGGGTGTAGAGACAAGTATTTGCGGACAATCAGGAAGCAAAAAGCAGATGGTAAAATTCCTTGTAGAACAAGGCATAGATTCAATAAGTGTTAATGCAGATGTTGCGGCAAGCATTGCAGAATATATTCATGAACTTGAGTCAGGTCAAAACCCCCCTACAACAACGGATGAAAAGCCTCTTACTCCTCCTATAGAAAAAACTATTAATTCTCCTGAGAAAAATCAAGAAGAAGTCAACCCAAAATCCGTAAATAAAGAAGGGGGTATCGATATCACTCATGAAAAGTCTCCCGCAGAGGAAGACACCCCTCATATCCCTGGAGCAGAATTCTTACAAGAAAACATATCTGGATCTGATGAAAGTCTCGATATTTTCTAAATATTTATAAATTAGAAATCCTTTTGTAAATCATGGCTGTACCTTCCAAAAAAAAAGGAAAAAGTTCAATAAAATCTGTGAAAAAATCTGCAAATAAAGGAACTAGAGT
>JBJKOX010000008.1:0-4337 GCA_046706965.1 Candidatus Pacearchaeota archaeon | reverse complement strand
TGTTGAAATATTTAAAGACCTCTATAATGGAAGATAGAGTTTACTCATAAACATTCTTTCTGTGGCCAATATCCAAGACTAAGATAATTAACTCATTTCTTTGTATTTTGTAAATTGCTCTAAACTTCCCTACCCTTAGGCTCCATAGACCTGCAAGATTTCCAGTAAGGGGTTTTCCCAGCTCGGGGTTTTCTTCCAAAGATCTAAATTTTTTTATCAGCTTTTTGTTGGTTTCCTTGTCAAGTTTTTTAAGAAATCTTCTTGCATTATCTTCTAGCCTCACCTCATACATTTTTATAACCCCATTTCTTCTTCTAGTTCATCAAGTGAGACTCCATAGTTTCCTTTATTAACTTCTCCACGTGCTTCAGCAATATTACTCATTGCTATGGGGTCACTAAGAACTTCAATAGTCACTCTCAAGCTTTCTTCATCCACTTTGGCATGTTGGCTTTCCATTATTCTTGCAATAACATCATTATAGCTCTCTCTAGAATGAATTTTGAATGAGTCAAGCCTACCCTTAATTGTTTTGTTTAGTTTTATCGTTGTTTCCATATACTAGTGTATACCTAGGTATACTATTTAAATGTTTTGATTTAATCTCTATATCTCGCAGCTCTGGTGCGATTGGGAGCTTCATTCAGAATTAAGGGCGCATTGCTTAATTATATACTCTTTGTATGAGCGTTACGCCTCTTTTTGCAGGGGTGAAAAAACAAAATTTCTGCATTTTATCGTTGATAAATGTATAATTTTAATTATCCTCCAAGATAAACTTTCCTTATTTTTTCATCTTTAAGAATTTCCTTTCCGCCATGAAGTGAAACTTCCCCGTTTTCCAAAAGATAAACTTTGTCTGAAATTTCAATTGCTTTCTTTGCATTTTGTTCAACTATCAAAATTGAAATTCCTTCATTTTTTAATTCTTTTATGACTCCAAATATCTGTTTTTGTATCTTTGGGCTGAGACCCAATGAAGGCTCATCAAGCATAAGAAGAGAAGGCTTTGAAATTAGGGCCCTTCCGAGAGCGAGCACTTGCCTTTCGCCACCGCTCAGAGAATATGCAAGGGAATCCTTCTTTTTCTCCAAAATAGGAAATTTTGAATACACTTCTTTTATTCTATTCCCCACAAGTTCTTTATCACTTAATGACTCGCCTCCAAGTTCGAGGTTTTCTTCTACAGTCATCTCATTGAATACGATTTTTCCCTGAGGGACATAACTTATACCGCATGAAATTAACTCATGTGTCTTCAGATTTTTTATATTCATCTTATTAAACCTTAATTCCCCCTTGGTCACATCGGCAATTCCGAAAACTGACTTTATTACAGTGCTCTTTCCAGCTCCGTTTGGTCCTATTATAGATACAATTTCCCTATCCCCGACGTCTAAATCAACATCTTTGAGGATTTCAAGACCACTATAACCTGAAAAGAGATTTTTTATATGAAGCATAATTTCATTAAGAAATTGGGAGTTATAAATTTTTATTTTTTCAGTCTCCCAAATAAGCCTCTAAGACTTTCTTGTTTTTCTGTATAGCTGAAGGTTTTCCGTGTGCGATCACTTTTCCCTCATCAAGAACATATACGGAGTCCGCAATTTGCATTATGAAATTCATGTCATGCTCTATCACGAGAATTGTTTCCCCTTTTTTGCTGAGGCTCTTTAACATTTTTCTTATGTCTGACTTTGTCATTGGATTCACTCCTGCCACTGGTTCATCAAGAAGAAGGACCTTATGTGGCTTGGCTATAGCGACTGCGAGGTCAATGAGTTTCCTCTGGCCATAACTCAGGTCAGAAGCTAATGTCTCGAGAGATTTTTCTAATCCTACAAATTTAAGGACTTCTTTTATCTGATTATCGCGTTTTTTCCATGTGGAGAAGAAATTCTTTATTATCTTCTCATCCTCTTCATCAGAAAGTGCCATCTCAAGGTGTTCTCTTATTGTCATATTCTTGAAAAGCCTCACATCCTGGAAAGTTCTTGAAATGCCTTTTTTTGATATCTCGAAAATTTTTTTGTTGTCTATTCTTTCTTTATCCAAATAAATCTTCCCAGAATCTTCATCAACCAGTTGTGAGATCGTATTGAATAATGTTGACTTTCCAGAGCCGTTTGGCCCTATTATTGCAGTTATCTTCCCTCGAGGAATTTCAAGATTGCATTTGTCAAGTGCCTGTATACCTCCAAATCTTTTCGATATGTTTTTTATTTCAAGCATTACTAAGGTAAGAGAATAAGATTTAAATTATTTACTCTGTACTGATTAACGTCCCGTTAGACTCTAATTGATAGATTGTGCCGTTCACTACTTCATCCACAGCATAGCCCTTGACAAAGCCACCTTTTCCGTCGGATGTGAGATTCAATGATGCTCCACTATAATTTTTTACTGAACTTAAGTAATCTGCTAACACAGTTGTATTCATAGAGTTTGTTTCATTTATCGCTTGAGCAAGTAGCATTACTGCGTCGTATGCAGAAGGTGCCCCTATATCCAAACTTGATAACCCGTACTTTGCTGCGTATGCTTGTTTGAATGCATTTGTGTATGTAAGGAAAGTCAAGAATTGCATTCCATTGTACGCTCCTTGAGATGCGGCAACATCAGACTTACTTATAGTTATTGAGAATATCGGCAATGTAACTCCAAGCTCCCTTACCTTCTTTGCAATTAAAGGGCCATCCGCAACACCATCAGTAGTTGATACTATTGCGTCGAGATTTTTGTCATTTGCAATTTTTAAGGCCTCAGAACTTACATCTGTAATGTCTGGTTGTGGTTCAAGTACAACACTAACATTTCCGCCCAATGCCTCGAACCTGCTAACAAAAGCATTTGTCTGTTCTTTTACCCAAGTTTCTTCAGCCCCTATGACCGCGACATTCCTATATCCCTTATTGTAAACATAGTCTGCTAAATTACCGGATAAAATCACATCATGAGGCCAGGTATTAAATATCAAAGGACTTGCCTCATTGAATCTTGCTTCACCGACTGAAGGGGAAATCATTAAAGTTCCTCTTGCTATGCTTAGGTTAATTAAAGGTAAAGCTTGAGCAGACCATGTTGGTCCGATTATCATACTTATATTCTGAACATCAGTGAGATAATTAAATGCACTTATTGCTTTTGAAGGGTCACTTTGATCATCTTGAAAATCAACAACAATCTTTTTTCCGTGTATTCCGCCTTCAGAATTAATTTTGTCAACAGCAAGATTTATTGCGTTCTGTTCAGCTATTCCCCATGAAGAACCTTGTCCTGTAAGGATTAGAATACTCCCAATTTTTATTGTCTTTCCTGTTGAGGGTGCACTTGTTCCGCTAATGATAATTAATATGATAATAATTGCAACAATAATGATCCCAAAAATCCACCAATTCCGTTGTTGTTTTTTGTTCATTAATTTATTTCAATGAAATAATCTTTATAAGGTTTACCCTAAATCCACCTTCCCAAAAATCCCCTTTGGTTTATAGATTAATATTAGTAAGAGTATTAGTGCGTAGATTATCTGCCTCATAGGACCAAGTATTGAACTCGGGAGATTGAAAAACCTCAGGACTTCCGGTATCAGTATCACGATGAATGTTCCTATTATGGATCCTCTTATTGAGGCCAGACCCCCAATTATGACTATTATAAAGATTAGTATAAGGTTGCTCAGGTAAAACGACGAGGGGTCTATGTAACTTATATAATGTGCGTAAAGACTTCCGGCAATTCCCGCGAAGAAAGCTGAGACAAATATTGTCTTGTATTTTACCTTGTTTGTGTCCTTTCCCAAAACCTTAAGGCCGACTTCATCATCCCTCGTCGCTTTTATGAGCCTGCCGAATGGAGATTTCGTTATCCGGTAGATTATGAATATGGATAATGCGGCGACTATGAAGACAAAAATGAAGTAAGAAAGGTTTGAATTCAGGACAAGACCGAAAATGTCAGGCCTCGGGATCCCCGCTATTCCCAGGGGACCATTTGTGAAATCAAGATTCAGGAGAAGTGAATAGACTACGAATCCGAATCCGAGTGTAGCTAGCGCGAAATAATCTCCTTTTAATTTTCTTGTGACCCACATGAGAAAAACTCCGGAAAGTCCCGCAAGAACGCCTGCTGCTAAAAATGAGATTAAGAATGGAACCCCTGCCATGGTGAGAAGCGTCGAAGTGTAAGCCCCTACCCCGAAGAAGGCAATATGCCCCAAATTTAAAAGACCAGCGTAACCTAAGATAAGGTTGAGGCTGACTGCAAGTATGGAGTATATTCCTATAATTATAAGCAGGTTTAGTATGTATGGACTAATCATCTTTCTCTCCCTT
>JBJKOX010000007.1:0-4354 GCA_046706965.1 Candidatus Pacearchaeota archaeon | reverse complement strand
CCTGGAGGAGAAAAATCACATCTTATAGGGGTGGGCTATTCCGAAATAAGTGAAAGAGACCCGAAGCCAAGAGTTCTTTTCTATGCTCCATCCGCATTATATGAAGGTGTAGTTGGGATAATTCTTGAAGAAGAGATTGAAGGTCTTAAGATAAAGGTATAATTCTAAAAACTTAAAAACTCTCAACTCTTTTTCTGAACATGACAAGTACTGAAAAAATTAAGGCATTCGTCGCAAAATGTAAGAGGGTTTGGCATTCAATGAAAAAGCCTTCTATGGAAGAATTCCAGTCAGTAACAAAGATATCTGCAATAGGCATATTAGCTCTTGGTATTCTCGGATTTTTCATCTCAATTGTAATGACTTCTTTTGGATGGTAAACTGACCTCAATATTTATAAACCCAAATCTTTAAGTAATTATTACTGCTTCTTAGAAAGTTAAGGAGTAGATGGAGCTAAAATGATTTTCATCATAAAAGTAACAACAAATAAGGAAGAGAAAGCTGTAGACATGATCGCAGATCGTGTTGAAAAAAAGGGGCTGAACACTTATGCAGTATTACACCCTCATGGACTTAGGGGTTATATAATCGTTGAATCAGAGGACAGAGATAGCGCAGAAGAATCAGTATTCAATCTTCCTTATGTCAAGGGAATAATTGGAAAAACAATTTCTTATGATGAGATAAAAGATATGGTAGAACCTTCCGTAGAGAATATAGATATCAAGGAGGGAGATATAGTGGAAATAATAGGGGCTAATCTTAAAGGTGAAAAAGCTAAGGTCATGCGTGTGGACAAACAGAAAGAGGAAGTTGTTGTAAGTCTTCTTGGAGCGGTTGTGCCATTACCATTAACTATAAAAATAGACAATGTTCGTGTTGTAAGGAGAGAAAACGGAGAAGAAGATGCAAGTTAAACTTTTAGTTGAAGGCGGAAATATGCAGCCGGGACCGGCATTGAGTCAGAAGATAGGGCCTCTCGGATTGAATCTGGGCCAGATACTTCAGAAAGTAAACGAGGCTACAAAAGACTTTAAGGGTTTGAGGGTTCCTGTAGAACTGGACATAAATCCTTCTACAAAAGAGTTTGAGGTAAAAGTTTTCTCACCTCCTGTTTCCGAACTTTTGAAGAAAGAATTAGGGATAACAAAAGGCTCTGGAGCTCAGAAGAAACTTAACGTTGCAAACGCATCCATAGAACAGATAATTTCTGTAGCAAAGACAAAAATGCAAAATATGCTCAGTAGAAATCTTAAATCTGCAGTAAAAACCGTTCTTGGAAGTTGTGTCAGTCTCGGAATTCTTGTCGAGAACAAAACTGCAGTAGAAGTAGAAAAAGAAGTTGATGAGGGAAAATTTGACAAGGAAATTAACGAGGTTCTTACACAAACTCCTGAAGAGAAAAAGAAACAGTTAGCAGAATTTTTCTCCGAAGTTCAATCGAGACAGGAGAAAGAGGCTAAGGTGGCAGCGGCTGCTGAAGCCGCAGCTGCAGAAGAGAAAACGAAAGAAGCTGAGGCTGCCGCGGCAAAGCCTGCAGCAGGAACAGAGAAGGTAGAACCTAAGAAGGAAACCAAAAAGAAATAATTTATAAATCACCCCTAGCTCTTTTTTCTAAGGGGATATGGGGTAGCCTGGTAGCCTAATAGGTTTGGGACCTATTGACCCCAGTTCAAATCTGGGTATCCCCATAAATCAAAATTCAAATGGCTTCAAAATTAAAAAAAACAAAGCATGCAGGACGATTTGGCGCGAGATACGGAAAGAAAGTCAGAGTATCTCTTGTAGCAGTTGAAACAAAACAAAGAGTTAGACAAAAATGCCCTTTCTGCGGAAAACTCGGTGCCAAAAGACTTTCAAAGGGAATATGGCAGTGCAAAAGAAAAACTTGCGGAAAGAAATTCGCTGCTGGAACTTATCACCTTGAATCGTAAGACTTAAATAAAACAAAGAACAAAAAATAAAATGCCTACATACAAATGCTTCAAATGCGGAAAGAAAATCCAAAGCGCAAATCTTGACAAGAGATTTGTTTGTCCTAATTGCGGCGGAAAAATCTTTTACAAGCCAAGAACTCAAACGAAAGAAGTTAAGGCGATCTAATTTCTAAAATGGATGATAAAAAAGAACAGTTTATCCAGGAAATGCAACTAATAGAGCAGAACATCCAAAACATAATGATGCAAAAACAGGCATTCAATATGGAACTAACAGAAACAAAATCCGCTAGAGCTCAAATAGAAAAGTCAGGGGACGAGGTTTTCAAGATAATAGGGCAGTTGATGATAAAGTCTGACCCTGCTTCTATAAAACAAGAACTTTCTGAAAAAGAAAAGATGATTGACTTGAGGCTGAAATCCCTTGAGAAACAGGAATCTACTCTTGCTGAGAGGCTAGATAAGCTGCAAAAAGAAGTTATGAAAAAATAGCGTTCTTAAGTCAGAAAACTATATCAAAAAGTTACGAAATCTTTATAAATATCGACAAGTTATTTTTACCATGGTTTTTGATAAGATAAAAAAAGCATTCTCCACGCCGGGAACTTCCGAAACTGGAGAAGAGTACATAGAGATCGACCTTGGGAAAGAAGAGGAGCAGACAAAAGTTCTTGTGAAGCTTTATGTTCTGAAAGATTATGAAGAGGTAACAAACATATTGAATGATTTGAGAGAAGGATACACTATCGCAATAATTGATATAAAGACTTTGAGGCAGAAGGATCCTATAGAGTTGAAGAGGGCAATTTCAAAAATCAAAAAGACTATTGATGCTCTTGAGGGAAGTATTGCAGGGTTTGGAGAAAACACTGTTATCGCAACACCCTCTTTCGCAAAAATCCATAAGGAAGCTCCAAAGCCCCAGAAAGAAAAAAGCAAGTTTGATGATTACTAATTGAATTCTATTTTTATCCCTAGCATTGGCAAAGGAAAAAAGTAAAGAATCTTCTTTTTATTTCATCTGCAAGAAAAATCCTATCCAGAAATCATACCATGAGAACATAGGTCTTATTCTCATCTTAAATCTTTGCTACATTAAATAGCGTTTTCAATGCTACAATTATTGTTGCAGGCACAAACATTGCTAGCAATGCTCCAAAGATGGAGGAAACTGCGTCACCAATGCCTACTCCTATAAGGCTACTCCTTACACTACTCATCCCAAGACTGCTCACTACTACAAGAACTGCTCCCGTCCAAAGGAAAGTCTGAGAATCTCTCCCTGAAACTGTGGCGAATCCAACTATGAACCCTAAGATTGCTAATATTGCATAAATCTGCGCACTATGGGCAACTAATGTAGGTATGGAAATAATTGTTGTTGCAAGCCCTATAATAATAGCTAGGACAACTCCAATAAGAAATGCCCATGCCCCAATTGAATTCTCTTTCGACTTAATCACCATTTATATAATCAGGTTCCAAATTTTATAAAGCTTTGGAATTTTAATAATCTTGATGCAGAAATATATTCTGAAACACAGAAATCTTTATAAACTCATAGTAACTCGAGAATGACAATGGAACAAAACAAGGCTATGTATCTTTTTGTCTTTAGCATTTTTGCCGTTGCTGTTCTTATGAGTTTTACAAGCGCATTAACTATATCGCCAGCAAATCAAGCGAAACCCCTTTCAAATGCATATTACAAGGTTCCAACCTCAAGTAGTGTTAGTCTTGCAAGCAGCGCATCAAGCGTATACACTGTTACAGGCACAGGAAGAGTCCAACTAAGCGCTACCTCTAACTTTGGTAATGTAACTTTCTCTCAAAACGACTTTAATCTTAATTCTACAGGACCTTTAAATGTCACTGTCACATTCAGTTTTCTTCCTGGAGATATAGGAAATAAAATGACCGGTAACATTATTGCAAATAACTCAGTAAATACATCAACAACTCCTTTTTCAATCACAATAAGCCCAGATCTAAACAGCCCCTCTGATATAATAAACTGCCTTCAGACAGGAAACCCTGGAGATCTTACCATAAGAAAGATAAATGTGAATAATAATGGGATTTCTAACGGAAATGCTTCTGTAAGATTTGGGGATTCTAATACATGGTATCCTTTTGAGAACCTAACTGCAACCATAGAGGCCCGAAATAGTGGTAGGGATAATGTAAACAATATTGAACTAGACTGGGGCCTATGGGATACTAGTTCACATCAATGGGCAATACTTCCTGACAGTCTTCAGAATAGTTTTGATTTGAGTAATGGAAAGGATAAAACCTATACTAAAAACTTCCAGATAAATGATAACATGGATGAAGCCCTGTCTGATCTGAGCGATGGTGGAAATTACATACTTTACGCAATAGCAAAAGATGGAGAGGTTCAGAATAGCACA
>JBJKOX010000006.1:0-6567 GCA_046706965.1 Candidatus Pacearchaeota archaeon | reverse complement strand
GTTTTTAAAGCTAGAGAAATAAATTAATAGATGTTTGATTGGTTTTCAAGAAAAAAAGAGGTAGTAAGCCTAAAAGAAGATACAAAAAAAGGATTTGAATCTGTTAAGTAAGACGTTAATTCTTTGGGTGTTTGGATTAAACACCTAAATTCTGAAAAAGATTTGCATAAAAAAGAGATAGAAGATATTAAAAAGCTTTTATCGACGATAAATGAAGAACTCGAAGGATTGAAAAATGTTATTTCTATAATGAATGATTTAAAATCAAACAGGGTGTTTAAAACACCCAAACACCCGTTTGAAAAACAAACAGGTGTTTATGCTGTTCAAACAGGTGTTCAAACAGGTGTTCAAACACCAAATTTAGACCAATTTTCTGTAACAGAAAGAGCAGTTATTTGGATATTATTAAATTCAGATATGAAATTGAGTTATGATGATGTAGCATCAATATTAGGAAAAGAGAGATCTACTATAAGGGGGCATCTGAATAGGATAAAACAGAAAAGTAGAGGGTTAGTTGAAGAGATTATAGAGGAAAATGGTAAAAAGAGAGTGTTTATCCCTGAAAAAACCAAAGAATTACTCCTAAAAAGGGCAAAAGTGAGAGTTAAAACAAATAAAAAAGTCAAGTAAAGGGAGGATTAATAGAAATTAGGGAAAAAATAGAGAGATATATGGTAAAGTGAGGATTTTGAGAAAAACAAAGATCTAAAGAATTAAGAAAAAGAGAGGGTTGGAAATTCTAAAAGTTATTCGGTGAACAGAAAAACATAATTTAAGAGAGGGCATTAAATCCCTCTGAGGTTTAATATCGTCGATAAAGAGGCAATTTTCTTTAAATTTTTAGAAATAGAGAGTTGGATCGTTTTATTATTTATACGTTTTTTCTCGATAGGGATGCCTTTTTTTATAAGCCTGCCAATATAATCCCTTATGGAGCTCTCACTCAACTTTAATTGAGAGGAAAGGGCTTTGTAATCAGAAGGACCTGTATCTTCGTCAATTTGATATAAAGTTGAAAAAACAAGCATTTCTTGTTCTGTAAGCCGTTTGAATTTTAAACGTATTTCTTTTTTTATACTATCTAAAGAGTCCAATATCTTCGCAGCGCCATCAATAGAGTTTTCATTTGTTTCTTCAATGATTTTGGGTGTATTGGGTGTTTGTCTGTTTGTCTGTCTGTTTGTCTGTTTGTCTGTTGGAACCCCTTCATTTCCAGTGGAAAAGCCTATATTTTCCCCTTTTAAGGGCCCTAGAGAGGAGTTATGTGTTGGAGAATATGTTGGAGTTGTCTCTTTTTGGATTTCATTTGTTGGAGGGTTTATTTGTGAAGAGCCATAGACTTTAGAAGTATTTTCACTGATTTTATCTAAAATCCTTGTGATGGAGAGAAGGTTTTCCTTAGTTTCTGACACTTCTTTCTTTAAGGAGTTAATTTCAGAATAAAGAGATTCAATATCTTGTTTAACTTTTTGGAAGGCTTCTTTAACTTGGTCCATAAGAATAGAAATTATAAGGAATATAAAAACTTTGATGTGATCAAATCATTGCTTTTCTTTGTATACTTTATATGCTGCGTCACTTAGGGTCCAACGGGACCTTTTTTGATAGAGAGTACCTTCAGAATTCTTTTTTATTTCGATAATAAGGCCTTTTTTCTTTAAACTAATTAGAAGTTTTTTTGTAAATTCTTCATCACGAGCAATCTCTTTAGCAATATGAAAGGTAAAAAGAGATTTAGGGGATTCAGAGAATAAATAGGCAAGGATCTGTTCGGAAATCCTTTCTTTCTTTTCTTCAGAAATTTTCATAAAAAAAGTAAGAGAAGATATTTTTTAAAGTTTTTATTTATCTTCCTTTATTGAGGGCATGGGTATGTGGAGAGGAAGATTCATATCATCCTCAAGAGCAAGTGCCTTTAGACTTGCTTTATGCATCACAATATTGACTACTTGTGTTTGAAAATCTTTTGGGAGATCTTTTTTCTTCCATTTCTTAAGGATATCCTTAGCTTCCTTGGTTTCCATACTAACCAGGATTAACCCTGAAAAATCAAGTTCTGCAACCTTAGGGTCATATTTTATATTATATGAGAATTTTACCTCAAGAAGATCTTCATTTGAGTTAAAAAAATCAGATTTGGCCTCTTTTACACCTACAATCTCTACATT
Organism: Candidatus Pacearchaeota archaeon; assembly: GCA_046706965.1. GTDB lineage: Archaea > Nanobdellota > Nanobdellia > Pacearchaeales > GW2011-AR1 > ASMP01. Next base: position 4,393 of record JBJKOX010000006.1, on the reverse strand, counting down.
TGTATTAATTTTTAATCCAGATTTAATAGGTTCTAATCTTTCCACAGATATCTTATTGAAGTTAAAACCAATAAATTTCATAGAAGATAAATAAAAAAGATATTTAAAAATATTTAGGTTAAAATTAGATTAAGTCCTCTTCAGAAACAATCACAAAATCACCTATAGCGATTATTGCGCTGTAAGGTATTAAAAGCTCCTTTGTGCCTGTCCTTTCAAGATTCAAATTTCTTGTATAGGGTGTTGAGTCCTTGACTACAATGTTTATCAGCTCGCCTGATTTGGTTTCAAAAGTAATATCTTTAACAAAGCCCAACCTTTTTCCTTCTTTTGTAACAATCATCTTCCCTAAGATTGCATTGAAGGGATTCTTATCTTCAGTCATAGGAAAATCAAAAGAAAATAATATATAAACTTTTCTGTAAAATTAAATAGATTTTCCAGTGCATGTTTTTTGAAAGAAAATACTCCCTGACCCCCTTATTTCTCCTGGAAAGCTTTAAAAAGAAAAATTCAATTTTTTATTTTTATTTTTATTTTTTAAAATTTTATATATTATATTATATATATCAATAATAATAATAATAATAATAATAATAAATATACCCTCCATAGGAAATGAAGGCGTTTTTCTTTTTTAGTAGTTATAATTGTTTATAAGAAAAAGAAAATTTTACCGATAATGTTTTGGCCAATTTTCGAATTTCCACACGAAATGAACGTGTCAGTTTTCGACCGTAAACAAATTAAAATAGAGAGTCAAAGAATAATACCCTTTTCTAAAGGTAATATTGTTTTGGTTCCCCCTCTTCCTTATAATGAGAACTAACCTTGATGAAATTTTTGAAACTTTTGACCAGAATAGGGTCTTTAAAGATAAACATACCCTTCAATCTAATTACAAACCTGTAGATATATTACATAGGGAAGAGCAAATAAGACAGATTGCTTCCATACTTGCCCCTGTACTTAGGGGAGAAAGGACAAGTAACATATTCCTTTATGGGAAAACAGGTACGGGTAAAACTCTTTCTGTTCTTTATGTTAGGGAAGAGCTCATGAAAAGGGCAAGAAAAGATAATGACTTCAAGCTTAGGATAGAATATCTTAATTGTAAACTGAAAAAAGTATCTGATACTGAATATAGGATTCTTGCAGAACTTATAAAAAAACTAGGTCATGATGTCCCAAATACAGGATTACCCACAGAAACTGTTTATAATAAATTCATTGATATTATAGATTCAGAAAAACAATTCATAGTTCTCATACTTGATGAAATTGACCAAGCAGTAAAAAAGATATCTAGTGACTTTTTATATAATCTCACTAGGCTAAATTCCGAACTTTCTAAAACACAAATCTGTGTGGTGGGGATAAGTAATGATTTAACCTTCTTAGATGGATTGGACCCTAGGGTAAGGAGTTCCCTTTCTGAGGAGGAGATAGTTTTCCCTCCCTATAATGCTTTACAACTACAAGAAATACTTAATGCTAGATCTAAGAGCGCATTTAAGGAAGATGTGGTGGAAGAGGGGGTTGTTGCAAAATGTGCTGCTTTTGCTGCTCGTGAGCATGGTGATGCCAGGCGAGCTTTGGACCTTTTGAGGATTGCGGGAGAACTTGCAGAAAGGGATGGGAGTAAGAAAATTCTAATAAAACATATTGATGAAGCTAATACTAAGATAGAAAGAGATAAAATTCTTGATGTTATAAGAACTGAACCCCGACAATTTCAATATGTTCTGCATTCAATAATCAAACTTCATGAATCAAGTGAGAGCCCTATTTTTACAGGAGATGTTTATAACCATTATCAGGAGGTTTGTGCTAGGAATAGATCAGAGGTGTTAACTCAGAGAAGAGTTTCAGATATAATCCAAGAATTTGATATGTTAGGTATAATAAATGTAAGGGTTATTTCAAAAGGACGTGGAGGACGTATGCGAGAGATAAGAATCGCTATTGCCAAAAACATTCTTGAGAAAGCTAAGAAAATCGTTGAAGAGTCACTCACTTATAAGTAAATTTTAATAGGGTATTACAGCAACTAAAATTGCGGAAGGCAAGAAACATAATATGGATCCAAAAGAAATTTTAAAATTTTGCATTGATAAAGGACTTCTTATAGAGCCCGAGGCCCTAAAACTCTTTAGCGAAGCGAATGATTCAGATTCTGTAAAGATGATTATTGAACAAATCAAGACCCAAACCCATAAGAGGATAATAACTAAAACTCTCTTTGAACAAAATAAAGAACAAGTATATGAATTTTTTTCAGCATTACCTATTGAGAACCAGAAAAATCTAGAGAAACTCAAAATCAAGCTTGGACTTGAAATTGAAATATCTAAGGAGGTTTCATCACAGGGATACTCTACGATTACCTCACCTAGAAAAATTTCCCCTTCTATTACTAATATACTCACACCCTCTTTACCTCCAAAGGAAAATTTAAGTGTAAAAAATTTTGTGAGCCTTTTCAGAGATAGGATGGAAGAGTTGAGGAAGATATTACAAGAACATTCTGAACTAGAAAGTTTAGTCTCTATCAACAAACTTACTAAGGGAAAAAAGGTCTCGATAATTGGGATGATTATAGAAAAAAGGATCACTAAGAATAAGAACATTCTTTTTGATGTGGAAGATCTCACAGGGCCTGTTAGGGTTCTTATCAATCAGAATAAACCTGAACTTTATCAGAAAGCAGAAGAATTGCCTCTTGACGCCGTAGTAGGGTTCACAGGTTTTGGGGACCGAGAAATTTTTTTTGCGCAAGATGTTTTTCTTCCTGACATCTCTCTTTCAGCCAGGAAGAAATCTCCTGTAGAAGAGTACGCTGTTTTCATTTCAGATCTTCAATTTGGAAGTAAACTCTTTTTCAAAAAACAATTTGATAAGTTTATAGACTACCTAAGTGAATCTAACACAGACTCCGATGCAAGAAAGATAAAATATCTTTTCATACTTGGAGACCTAGTTTCAGGAGTAGGGGTTTATCCCAATCAAATCAAAGACCTTGAAATAGAAGATATAGAGGAACAATATAAACAATTAGCAAAAATACTAGGGCGAGTTAGACAGGATATTAAGATAATAGTCTCCCCTGGGAATCATGATGGAGTTAGACTTATGGAGCCTCAACCTTTGATGGATGAGAAGTATGCATGGTCTCTTTATGATTTGCCCAATGTTGTTATGATGCCCAACCCTAGTTATGTGAATATTGGGGCACGGGAAGATTTTTCAGGATTTGATATATTAGTCTATCATGGGTTCTCCTATCCCTTTTATGCAAATAATGTTCCTAGTTTATTACAGGGAGATGCAATAAATGCACCCGATAAAATAATGACCTATCTTTTAAAATATAGGCATCTTGCCCCCACTTTTACTTCAACACAAATATTTCCCTCTGAAGAGGATATGATGGTCATAAAAAAAGTTCCTGACATCTTTGTTTCCGGTCATCTTCATAAATCTGCAATTTCTACATATAATAATGTTCTTATCATCTCCTGCTCCACATGGGAAGCTGAGACTGAAAATCAGAAACGTAGGGGAAATACACCTGATTTTTGTAAGGCCCCTCTTTTTAATCTTAAAACAGGAGCAATTAAAATTTTGGACTTTGAAGATTAAAATGGAAACAGCAGAATATTTTCATGAAATAGAGAAGCAAACCAAGCGTGTTTATAGTCTTTCTGAAGAAGCTAGGAGAAAAGGGCTTGACCCGGTAACTAAAGTAGAGATTCCTTTAGCAAGAAGCCTAGCTGAAAAAGTAGTGGGTTTAATTTCCACCCTTTACCCCCAGATGGAAAATTCAGGAATTGTTGAAAGAATACTTGAATTTGAAAAGGATTATGGAAAACTAGATCCTATGGTGTCCTTTAAGATTGCAGAAGAGGTCGCTAAACAGAAATATTGCCAATTTTCTTCACTTCTTGAAGCCATTGAGGCTGGAGTTAGGATAGGGTTTGCATATACTACTCTCGGTGTCGTTTCTAGTCCTATTGAAGGATTTACAGGGATTAAGCTTGGTAAGACGAAAGAAGGAAAGGAATATTTTATTGCTTCTTTTTCTGGGCCTATAAGAAGCGCAGGTACTACTGCTAGCTGTCTTGTTCTTATGTTGATAGATTATCTTAGGGAGTTGTTTGGTTATGCTAAGTATGATCCTTCAGATGATGAGGTTCAAAGATATGTAACAGAGAATGAAGATTATCATGACAGAATTACAAATCTTCAATACATGCCTACAAAAGAGGAGATTATTTTTTTAGCATCACATCTACCTATACAGATTGATGGAGATCCTACAACAAAAATGGAAGTTTCAAATTACAAGAATCTTGAGAGGGTCGGAACAGATTATATAAGAGGAGGTATGTGC
>JBJKOX010000005.1:0-2958 GCA_046706965.1 Candidatus Pacearchaeota archaeon | reverse complement strand
GGGTGCAACAGACAGAAAAGAAACTCCTTCCTGGAAGTCCACCATAAAATTATGCCAAAATCCTTTTGAAAAGTCATGCAGAGTCTCGTGATGAAGTATCTTATAGCGAAGGACCTTGACCTCGGGTCTCTTCAAGTCCTTGTGCAGCTCGATAGTTCCATCTGGAAAGTGATTAGCAACTGCCCAGTCCGTGTAGATTAGTTTGTTTTTCATTGTGTAAATTAGCTACTCTTTATTTGGTTTTGAGTTTATAGGGTTTATTTGGCTTGAATGATAGGGGGTAGTTTTTTTATCTCCCCCATACCTTAAGAAGTAACCTAAACGCTTTCTTTTAGATTTATCCTTGGCACCTTTCTTTCTTCCAACATGTTTGCCTTGAGCCTTTCTCCTTTTCAATCCAAGCCTTATTCTTTCTGTTTTCATTTCTCTTTCCATTTCCGCGAAGCCCGACAGGATAACAAAAAAGAATTTGCCCATAGAGGTTGAAGTATCAATGTTCTGAGAGGTTGCAATAAGCCGAACATTTCTATTCTTTAGTTCTTCCAATACCTGAAGCAAGTGTGCTGTGCTTCTTCCAAGCCTGTCAAACTTCCAAACAATAACTACCTCAAACTTCCCTTCTCGCATATCCCTAAGCATTCTATCAAGCTCTGGCCTAGAAGTCTTTGAACCACTCACCCCTTCGTCTTTGTAAACTGAATATACTTGGATGTTTTCTCTTTGGCAATATTTCTGAAGTTCAATTTCCTGATTAAGAGTTGTCTGGTCTGCTGTACTTACTCTAAGATATAATGCTGCTTTCATTTCCGCATCTCCTTTAATTTTTCCAAATGCTCTAACGTTATAACTTTTAATGTGTCGCCAATATATATTTTTTTGTAGTGGGGAAGTAAGTTGTTAGCCACTACATGCCTGTAGAACTTTTCAATGATTTTAAGGTCTTGGTTGATTATTGCATAGATTGGCTTGGTTGCTGTTTGGCCGGTTGTCATTTGAACATTTTTATTTTTTCTCTTGCCTTTGGATAATTTACTTTTACAAGTGTTCCTCTTGAATGCCTTTTCTTTTCAATAAGAAGTCCCAATCTTTTGAGGGCTTTTCCCATCCACTTAGGGTTTATGTCGGGGTCATCAGTTTCCAAGAAATTCCTGAACTTATTTGTCAATTCTTTCACGCTTTGTAGTTCACTGGAATCGAGTGTAGAGGCAAAAAAATCGTATAAAGATATGTCTGTATTTTCGATAATTTCTTCCTCTTTTTTGGCCTCAAAAATGCTTTTTAGAGTTAGTGTAGTTATGTTTAGAAGATCTGGTGAAATTTGGGATGCCATGAGACATAAAGGAAACGACAACTCAAGATCCCTTCCGTTCAAATCCATTGATTTTATGCTTTTAAAGGTCTGAGTGTAGTTAGTGTAGTTTGTGTTATTAGTGTTGTTAGTGTAGTAAGTGTAGTTATGTGTTATGAAAGTGTTCCACTCTCTGTATGTATTGGTAGAGAACATAACACTGCACAAACTACACTGATTTAACATTTTGATGGTTTCTTTGACTATTTCTTCCTCCCCCCATATCTCCATTCGATTGGTCACTTCCTTATTGTCACTCTTTTCTAGGACTATGGTAATGCAACGATCTCCAAGAACATTTTCCATGCCCCAAATATTGGCTAGAGTTATCGGCCTATAAACCTCAAATTCTTCTTTCACTTGCTCTTCACCAGACTTCGTGAAACCTTTCTTAAATCGTATAACTTTTGTCCCTCTTTTGTATGCAGAGTTAAGAAGTTCTCTTAAATTCTCTGCTCCCTTTCTCCCAACCCCTTCATACTCGTCAATGGCCAAGGTTCCATTTGTTCGAAACAAAACCGCTTCAGTCAGGGAATTAAGAACTTTACCATCTTTGGCCAGAGTAGAAATAAGATTTATGGTCCTTGATTTTCCAGATCCTTTCATGGCATTGAAGAATAAATAAGGATAGCTTGGAAACTTCTGATGGAAATATGTTCCCATAATCCAAAGTGCAATGATGTTATAATACTCTTCTTTCATATCCAGGTATTCTTTTAGGATGTCTATGATGTTTCTGTAAGTTGTGAGGAACAACTCTTGATTTTTTTCTTTTTCTTCCTCAAGATCCGCATAAGACTTTTCAAGCTTCTTAAAATCCTTATCCTCCATGCTGCGTTCTCCCCTTTTCAATTATTTCAATCTCGTGAAGGTAAATAGGTATGGCTCCGAGAACTCTGTCATCAAGAATTATCATGTCGCCGGCAAACTCAAGAATTATTCCAATGTAGAATCTTTTATTTTTTTTGCAGATGTAAACTGGAATCTTGTCCTTGTAAAAATATTCTATCTGCTTGCTCAAATCTGTCTGATCCATAAAAAAACATAAATCTCTTTTCCTTTTAAATATTCTTAACTACAAAAAAAGAACAACAACCCATATTATATAACCCATAAGCCACCACAAGATATATAAACCCCATTGATTTTATAGAGAGATGAAAGATAAAGACATAATCGAAAGAAAAGTCGAGCGCACGATGTTCGAGATGAAATGCAATAGATGTGGCAAATTGATAAAAGGAATCTCTCGCAAGCAGCTCAAGAGTAACTATGGACTCCATATGTATTTCTGTTCCACAAAGGAGGCCAAGAAGAAATGACATCAATCAACCTTCAGGGTCTCCCAGAAAATGCCCGTATAGGCGATTTGAATGCCCTAGAATCAACGATTAGGGATTTCCCAGACAAAGTTGCCTTTAAACTAAAATACCCCTCAAAATCAAAAGGTTTCGCAGAGGAGCTGATTGATGAATTAAACAATGGAGGTAAAAATGCCAGAAGCACAGAAAACCATAAAGGATGAAGCAGAAGCTTATGAGCCAAAGCAAACAACCAGAAACATTTCGGAACTTCAAAGTGTTTCAACGGATCTCATTGTGGAAGATGAC
>JBJKOX010000004.1:0-10343 GCA_046706965.1 Candidatus Pacearchaeota archaeon | reverse complement strand
CCCAAAATACGCCCACGCCGAGAGTTGAACTCGGGTTTCCAGCGCGACAGGCTAGCGTCATAGCCGTTAGACCACGTAGGCTTATTTTTAGAATGAGTAAATTTGTTTTTAAATTTTTAGTTTTCTTTGATTTCTTCTCTGAGAACAATCTTATACTTTTTATCAAATTTCTTTTGTTTTGATAGTAGGATTGTACCTTCTATGACAACAAGTAATCCAGCAATAAACCAAAACCAGTCAGAGGAGAAATCGACGAATCCTAAAAGCTTTATGAGGGTAGAAAACATCATGATCAGCCCCGCAGCTATAAACCATTCATATGTCACAGATAGATTCTTCAGATTATTAAACGCCATCGTACCTTCTGATGTTTTCTTTTTTTAAATTTTTCTTAACTCTTGAGAATAGAAATCTTTTTTACAACTTCATTTCAACCAGTTTGACTAAACTATAAATAAATGCAATTAAGAGATAAAGAGGAATTATTATCACTGCAATTATGAAAAACACTACTTCTTCAAATCCAAATATTGCATAGAAAAGATTGTGGAGAACTACAAAGACTATCCAAAGGAAGATTACAAAAACAAACTTTTTAAGACTCAGAAAAAAGAAGCTATGGGTCCATTTTCCTGTTGGTGTTATATCTTTATGTTTACTTGCGCTTCTTTTTGGTGTTTTTTGTACTCTTACTCTTCTTTTTTTTCTTGGCATGAGTTTTGGTTTTAACTTTCTGCTTTTCAATCTTCTTTCTTCCACCCATATACTTTTGAAGTGTTTTTGGAATGTTCACACTGCCATCTTTGTTTTGATAGTTTTCCAGGATTGCAACCATTATTCTGGAGGTTGCCAATGCAGTATCATTCAGCGTATGGAGGATATAACGTTCTCCTGTTTTGTCCAAACCTTTTATCTCAAGGTCTCGCGCCTGATAATCTGTACAATTACTTAATGATGCAACTTCGCCATATTCTTTGGTAGTAGGTCTCCATACTTCTATGTCATGACTTCTTGCTTTCCAATCACCTAGATCTGCGGTACAAATTTCAATGATTCTGTACGGGAGTCCGAGAGACTTCATTATCTCTTCATTGTTTTTCATCAAATCATCGTAGATTTTCCAGCTTTCCGAGGGCTTACAGAAAATAAATTGCTCTATTTTGTTAAATTGGTGTGTTCTCCAAAGTCCCTTTTCATTTATTCCATGGCTTCCTATCTCTTTTCTAAAACACATAGAATATCCAAAAAATTTCAATGGGAGTTTATCTTCAGGTATTGTTTTCTCAGATAACATTCCTAGGATTACGTGTTCTGCAGTAGGAATCATATAAAGTTCCTCTCCTTCTATCTTGTAAAGGGCATTCTCAAAAGCTGTCAAGTCTCCTGCGGCTGAAGCAATCTTTTTATTCATCATCAATGGAGGCTCAATGTAGGTGAATCCTTTACTCTTCATAAAATCTATCGTGAAATTTATCAGGGCACGATTAAGGAATGCAAGGTCTTCTTTTAGATAGTAGAACCCATTCCCTGCGACTTTTGCAGATGCCTCGAAATCACCTATATCCAAATCTTCTATTATCTCCACATGATTCTTAGCCGGAAATGGAAATTTTTTAGGTTTTCCTGAAACTTTACGTACAGGGTTTTCCTTGTCTGATTTTCCTATGGGAACATTAGGGTGCATAAGGTTTGGAATTTTGTAAAGCTGTTTATCCAAGGAATTTTTAAGATCTACTTCTTCAACCTCTAAAGATTTAAGCTTTCCAGGGATCTCTCTAGCGACCTGGATCATTTTTTTCACGGCCTCATCATCTTTGGATTTTTTGGCAAGATTAATTTCCTCCGAAATCCTGTTCCTTTGATGCCTTAAATTATCTGATCTTAACTTTACAGAGCGCCACTCCTCATCTAGTTTAAGAACTTCATCTATGATCTTAGGATCTCTCCCTTTTTTTCTGTTATTTGCACGATATTTCTCAGGATGCTCCCGCAAATCCTTTATGTCAATCATTTCTCAAAGAATGAAAAGAGTTATTTAAATTTATTGAAAAGTGACTAAATAATTTTATAAAATAAGAGTTCCTTACTCCTAAATGGATTTAGGGGTGGAGTATAATTTTCAAGGGGTAAGGAAACTTATGAAAGATTTACCTTATTCATTAACTCCTAATGAGGTGATAAGGGGACTGGAACTTTTAGGCGTAGGGGATCTGGCAGTAATTCAAGTGCTTTATAATGTTCAAATATATCAGGATCCCGTTCTTTCTGATATGGCTATGGCCGATGCAAAAAGATTTAGAATGTCTGCTCTTGAAAGACTAGGATCTCTGGCCTTAAGGGAAAGATAGATAGAAACCACTGTAATTTTTTAGTTTCCTGAAAGATTTAAAAATAATCTCCTCCAATTTAGAATATGGTTGATGCAGGAGGTGTTGTAACTGGCGTTGTAGGTATATATGATGCATTCTTAGGATCAATGCCTGCATCAATACAAAATTTTGTCAATCTTTTCCTTATAATACTTGTCGTTGTTATTTATGCCGTGTTTATCTGGAAACTCTACAGGTTTGTAGCTAAAAAAGATATCTTTGAGTTAAATCTTAACAGGTATAACAAACTAGGACATCCTCTTCTCGCACAAGTAGTCGCAATTGCACTTTACTTACTTGAATATGTGATCATAATGCCGTTCTTGGTTTTCTTCTGGTTCGGAGCATTCACCCTTTTCTTACTCATATTAACTAACAATCTTCCATTACATACAATACTTACTGTCTCTGTTATAGTTATAGCCTCTGTTAGGATGACTGCATATATACCCCGATATGGAGAAGACCTAGCCAAAGAAATTGCGAAGCTCTTGCCATTGAACCTCCTTGCAATTGCGTTTCTAAGTCAAGGGGCCACATTCAAGTTTGGTACCATGCTCGCGAACCTCTCAGAGATTCCAAGTTTATTTGGCACAATATTTAACTACCTTGTTTTCATATTCATACTTGAAATAATCTTGAGATTCTTTGAATTCATATTAAGATTTTTCGGATTATATGACGAGAATGAGAAAGATGAAAAATAAAACCTACAAAAGATATTTAGACTATCTTAAAGACAATCCAGAAAGATATTGGTTTAAGAGGAGGCTTTACGGATGGGGATGGACACCTGCCACATGGGAGGGTTGGCTAACACTCCTTATATTTGTCGTTGCAACAGTCTACTCTGTGCAAGAGGCAGTTAGGGGTACCATGAGTTACTGGATAATTCTAGTGGTTCTTGTGGCAATCCTCATAACTATCGGGGCATGGAAAGGCGAAAGACCTGGAGGGCAATGGGGCATAAAGAAAAAGAATTAATCCCTTTCCACTTCCGGATGTTCCTGGCCTTTTGACAAGCGTTCTTTCAGCATCTTTATGTGCTTATCTTTCTCTTCTTCATACCCTTTTTCACTTGTCTTTATGTCTCTAAGCATCTTTGCCACGTATTCTCCCCCAAGGAAGTGAGGAGTCAATACATAACTTGCGCCTTTTTTGTAAAGGCTGAGCGCATTTTCTATTGTGTGGGCCCTAACAATTATTATCGCTTTTTTGTTCACAAGCCTTACATTTTCTATTAAAATCATATTCGCTTCGAAGTCAGGGATAGTGGATATAACTAACTGTACTTTGTCTAATGGGAGCTCGCTAAGCAGTGCTTCATCATCAACATCTCCATAAAGAGAAGGTATCCTAAGTTTTGTGAGGTTTGCAATCACATCCGGACTGTAATCTATGACTAAATACCTCTTCCTTATTTTTTGTAATGATCGCAGGATACCAAACCCAATTCTGTTGTATCCAAAAAGGATTGCATCATAATGTTTGCTAATCCTTCTCTCTCTCCTTACATTTGTTCTTTCAAACATTGCTGCAAAGCCTTCCATCTTCTTGTAAAAGGAGTTCCCATAAATTATCATATATGTAGACAGTGTCATCGTTATAACTCCTGTCAAGGTTATTATTGCAAGGATTTTTTGGGAAACTTGATTTAATGTTACCGCAAGAGCCAATATTATAAGAGAAAATTCTGATACCTGTCCCAAAGTTGTCCCCACAAGGAAGTTTGTTCTTTTCGTGTATCCGAATATGGCCATTAATGCCATAACTATCAGAGGCTTTAGGATGAGTGTTATCACGGATAGAATTAGGGCATCCAGGATTATGGATCCTATGCTCGATATCTGAATATTGAGCCCAAGAATAATAAAGAAAATTATCAGGAAGAAGTCTCTTAAAGGGCGGATTTTCGAACTTATTTCTGTGCTATATGGAGATATTGAGAGGACCATTCCTGCTACAAGGGCACCTATTTCAATAGAGAATCCAAGATAGCTAAACAATGCGGCGATAGCAAAAGCCCATGTTATTGAGAAAAGGAATAGTAATTCTTGTGTTCTTGCAATATTTTTAACTATGAATGGAAGCGCAAAAAATCCTATGAGGAAAAGGAAAAGTATCAAGGTCCCTCCCATGAAAATTCCTTTTGCTGCAAATGAGGTCAAACTTACTCCTGAGGATAATGAGGACATGAACATGAGGACGAATATGGCGAAGAGGTCTTGTATGATAAGGATCCCTATTGAGATTTTTCCGTATAAGGACTCCAACTGACGCTCGTCTGAAAGGATCTTCATTATGATGATTGTGCTACTGAACGCCAATGCTATCCCTATGTAAATTGATGCAACTAAGCTGAAATGCAGGAGTACAAATGCTACTAGGAACCCTATCCCGAATGTGACTGCCATCTGGATGATTCCTATAAGGAGGGAAGAGGTTCCTATCTCTTTTATGACCTTGGGATTCATGTGCAGGCCTACTATAAATAGCAAGAATGCCACTCCAAATTCAGAAAAAGTGTTTATGATTCCCTGGCTTGCGCCAAAGCGGATTATGAATGGGCTTATAACGATGCCTGCAATAATATAACCAATTATCAGTGGCTGCTTGAACATTCGCGCCACGTATGAAACCACGAATGCCACAAGAAGAATTATCGCCAGTTGTATGAATACGAGTTCCATTAGCCACCTCTATAAATATTTGGGTAATGCGGTATAAAAAGGTTTTTAAATCAAAATCAAATCTTTATCTTATGCCTAAAGTAAGAATAAAACTCAACAGCACTGATATAGAAATGCTAAATGTTATTTGTGATTCTGTTAAGGAAATTGCTAAGAAATCTGGAATCGCAATTTCAGGGCCTGTGCCTTTGCCTACTAAGAGACTTAAGATCACAACAAGGAAAAGTCCTTGCGGGGATGGAACAGCGACATTCGATAATTTCGAGATGAGAATACACAAAAGGCTTATTGATTTGCCTGCGAATGAAAAAGTCTTACATCACATAATGAGGATGCAGATTCCAAAGAATGTCAACATCAAGATTGAGATGAAGGATTAATCCTAGTTAACTTTAAATATTTCTTTTAATCGTAATGTGTGAGCCCCAATCGCATAAGGGTATTGCACAAGATTGGAAATCTTGGCCCGCAAGGGCATCCAGGTTCGAGTCCTGGTTGGGGCGTTTCTTTCTAAAAACTTAAAAAAGCATTTTAACAATAAAACATAAGCGCGAGTAGTATAGCGGCCAGTATATTTCGTTGCCAACGAAGTGACCCGGGTTCGATTCCCGGCTCGCGCACTTATTTTAGAAAGCGATTAATCCATTCAAGATTCCAGCAAAAGTCACCCATGTGATATATGGCACAAGGAGCCAGAAAGCCTTCATATTGATTTTATAAGTCAATTCCAGAAGCTCAGCTATTGAGATCCAAAGAATAATGAGTTCAAGGAATGCTAAGGCAGGGTTTCTAAGTCCGAAGAAAACCAAACTCCATAAAAAATTTAGGATTAGGTTTATACCAAAAGAAATTATGATGTCTTTCTTTAATTCTTTGCTCTTAGTACCTGTCCAGGAAAAATAAATGGAGAGTGCAATTAATAGAAATAGTATGTTCCAGACAATGGGAAAAATCCAATTAGGAGGTGTTATAATTGGTTTGAGATTTTGATACCAAGAAGAATTAACACTTGATGAGGTGAAGAGGCTTCCTAGAAATCCTATGGCGTAAACAACAATAATAGAAATTATTAGAACTCTCCAATTCAATTTTTTTTGCCACTTGCCCCTCATATATCTAATTAGAATTATTCTCTTATTAACTTTTCTCTGACTGTTTTCATGGCTTTTGCCCAAGAAATCAACTGATTCATAAGAGCGTTCAATGATTTTTCATGGATATCTCTTGGCTTGAATATAGAGAAATTTTCAAAATCTTCAAAAAGATTGAATGCAACTTGTGCGCTTACATCAGCAACCTGAAGATTGCCCATTACCTGTCGGAACTGTTCTGTGGAGCGTACACCACCTGCTACACCATAGCTCACAAATGCTGCGGCTTTATTGTTCCATTCTTTGTAAAGGAAATCTATTGCATTTTTCAATGCTCCGGGCATTCCGTGATTGTATTCGGGAGTCACAAAAATATAACCATCAAATTCGCTGATTTTGGCGGACCATTTCTTTGTATGTTCTTTGGAATATTTTCCTTGCATGGCAGGAATAGGTTCATCCAGAAGAGGGAGATTGAAAGATTCTATATCCACAAGTTCAAATTCTACGTTTTCAGGAGAATTTTTCTCGAGATGTTCGTAAACCCATTTTGCGACCTTTATTCCATTCCTGTTAGGTCTAGTGCTTCCAACAATAACTGCTATCCTTAATTTTTCTTCGGTCATCAACCAGAAAAATATAATGGATTTATAAGATTTATGAATTATGGCCCATGGAGGAATCGGACCTCCGCTTATTCGGTGTAAACGAATCGTTCTACCATTAGACTAATGGGCCGATGAAAATAAAGGGGAATTTGGACTTTTAAGTTTTTGCTTCGCCTATGAACTATTTCAAAACCTTTATAAGTTTCTGATATTAATTTTAGTCATGGCTGATAAGACGCGTATGAAAAAACCTGAAAATCCCGTTAATCAGGAAATTCCAGGAATGAATCTTGATCTTAAATATAAAGAGAATAAAAATGTCTTGCCTGAGGGTGCAGAAGAGATGCAGAAGGAGATAGACAAGACAAGAAAAGAACTTACCAAGCTCAAGGCTGCTATCTTAAAGAAGTTCCCTTTCACGCAAGCTATTGGAATATTGCCTCAACAATCTGCCAAACTTTTCATAGAAGACGAGTTGGGTGAAAAGATGCCTGAACCAGAATTCAAAAAATTGGAAAAAAAGATGCACCTTTATATGATAATTCCCGAGGAGAAGTTCAAAGAGATTCCTAAGATAAAGAAAGATGTTGTTGAGATGGTTGATAAATCAGGACAGAACGTATGGATTTACATAAAAACACCTGTTGATGTCTGGGAAGCTTGCATGGACAGCAAGTTTGACCTTGTGAATTTTGTAGGGCTTTCTATACCTCTTTATGATAATGGATTTCTTGCAGGGCTTAGGGTTTCAGAGATACACAAGAATTTTGTCCTTGGAAAATTCGATAAGTATGTTGTTTCATACGTTATAGGCGGAAGCCTTGTCAGAGGTAATGCAACAAAAACTTCTGACGTGGATGCTTTTGTAATAATCAATGACACTGACGTGAAGAAAATGTCTCGGTTAGAGTTAAAAGAAAGATTGAGGAAAATGATCTATGATTATATTTCCGAAGCTACTGCGCTTGCAGGCGTCGACAAGAATATACTTAATGTTCAGATTTATCTCCTTACTGATTTTTGGGAATCTGTTAAAGATGCACATCCTGTAATGTTCACTTTCATAAGGGATGGCGTCCCTCTTTACGATAGAGGAACATTCTTGCCGTGGAAAGCGCTTTTAAGAATGGGCCGGCTTAAGCCATCTCCAGAATCAATTGATATGTTCATGCGTACTGCTGAACAGACTGAGAAACTTGTAGAAAGAAGATTGTTAGATGCAATGGTCGATCTTTATTACAAGGTTTTGAATCCCTCACAAGCACTTATAATGCTTTACGGTGCGGCTCCTCCTACCCACAAGGAAACTCCTGCACTTATGGAAAAGATTTTCGTTGAAAAAGAAAAGATGCTAAAGAAGACAGATGTTGCGGTGTTAGCTACGCTTGTGAAACTTTTCAGAGATTATGAGCATGATCCAAAGATGAAAATTAAAGGAGCCGATATAGACAAACTGGTTAAGGACTCTGATGCTTACATAAAGAGGCTAGATACTTTAAGAAAGCAGATAGAAAAGCATTCTAATGAGAAGCTCATAGATCAGATTTACACTGATGTGGTTGATCTTTTAAAGGAGATTTCGGGAAAGAAAGCCCAAAAAGACCTTCTCCCTACTCTAGAATCACTTGTAAAATCCGGAAAATTCACCCCTCAAAATCTCAGAATATTCAGGGATATTGTAAAAGCGCGTGAGGATTTCAAAAAAGGCAAGCTTAATGCGCAAAAAGTTGATGAGGTCAGAAGGAATGCAAGCATACTGGTAAATGCTCTTACTGAATATGCGCAGCGCGCAGAACTTGCTTCTCTGGAAAGATCAAGAATGAGACTTATGCACAAAAATAATGGAAAGAATGTGATCGCCGAGATACTTAATACAAATGATGCAAGTTTCTTATTTTTGCATGATGGGATTATAAAAAAGCTTACAAATAAAGTTGAAGATTCTAATATGGATGAAGTCCAAAGACATGTTGAACAACAAAGATCACAAAAATCTCTTAATGTAAATCCACGTGTTTTTGAATTAGCAAAAAAGGTCTTAGGTGATTTTGAGATTGTTCTTTAGTTAACCTTAAATATATTCCAATTAGCCTTATTTTATGAAGTATTTATTTATCTTAGGCAGAAATCCTGAACTCTCTATAGCTGAACTGAAAGGTATTTTTGGAAATTTTGAGTTTAGACGCAAAGGTAATGCAATTATTGCAGATTTGGATGTGAACATGAGCAAGGATTTTATAAACAGGCTAGGAGGGATTATCTCAATAGGCAAGGTTCTTGCCGAAGGAAATGATTTTGAGTCTCAGGTCCATTCTATTATGCTTTATCATGGAACAAAAAACTCAATGAATTATGTCCTTTGGGATTTCTCTGGAGATGAATTTTATAAAAGAGTTCAGAATTACCTTAAAAAGAGATTCCATGAAGAAAAATTACGTGCAACAGAAAAGACCATCTCTGGCAAAATGGAACTTCAATCTGGGGAAAGTGCGCTTTATGTCCCGAATGGAAAATTAATTGATGAACAGTTTTTTGTTTTTGGCAATCATTTCGGAAGGATTTTTGAAACGTGTGATTATGATGAGATTGAAAGAAGAGATATGGGGAAACCTGTAAGGCGTGAAAGCCTTGCAATATCTCCAAGATTGGCAAAGATAATGATAAATCTTTCAGGGGTGAAGCAAGGAGAAACGCTCCTTGATCCTTTTTGCGGAGTAGGAGTGATTTTGCAAGAAGCGCTGTTGCAAGAAATAAAAGTTATAGGTATTGACAAAGATCCTGAAGCAGTCCGAGCAGCAACAAGAAACATCAAGCACTTAAGGATTAATGAAAATAATTTCCAACTTATTATTTCAGATGCGTCAAAAGCAAAGATAAATCCCATGGATGTAATCGTTACGGAGCCTGCCCTCGGAGAAACAGTCAAGAAAACACAATTAACCGATACTGCAAGACGCACGTTAAGAAAATATGAAGGGATGATGACAAGTGTTCTTAACAATCTCAAGAAAAGCGTTTCAGGAAGAATTGTTTTTACAGCACCTTACATAAAAGTTCCTGGAAAGAAACGCTTAGGATGCGATATAGGAAGGATAATATCTCAAACAGGGCTTGAACTTTGCAAAGGATTTCCCATACCTGAGTTCAGAAAGAATCAGATTGTTGGTAGAGAGATATTTGTTCTAGAAAAAGGTTAAATTTATAATATGTGTTTTTAGGTTTTCTTTATGGCGACTACAGAAGAAAGCATTAACAATGCACTTGGACGGCAAAGCATAAATGATGATATCTCTAAGTTAACTGAAAAAGTAAGGCTTATCCAATCGGGAGAAGTGAAAAACCTTAAAGTTATTGTTGGACGTTACATTGACCCTGTTTGTTCTAATGAGGTCCTTCCTGAAAACCACCAAAATGGCCTTATTACATATCTTATCAACTTAAGAAAAAGGCTGAGAGGGGTTGATGAAGATGGAGTTATTGATTGGGATCTCCTTACAGATGCTTATGCTCCTGATCATCTTACTCATCTATTAATGGCCCGTGTTATTCAACATTATAGATAAGAAACTTTAAAAACTAAATTTA
>JBJKOX010000003.1:0-6138 GCA_046706965.1 Candidatus Pacearchaeota archaeon | reverse complement strand
GGGGGAATTAGGTAGGAATTTGAACTCGGAAAGCATTTTATAGAATTTCTCTTCTGTTTCAGATACAATTTCTGGATGTTCTTGATTTATTCTTTCCAAATTATCTAAGAATGTTCGGAAATTATTCCCAAGAGTATCATTTCCTGACAGGCCGTGGTGAAGAAGGTACATGTTAGCAGGACTTCCTTTAGAATTATAAGGAAGTTTTTTGAAATTCACACCATCGAAAACTTCTCCCTCAGAAATCTTGTTTGAATGCAAAATCTCCGCAAGTGCAATGTTATGGCATACATTATGAAGCCAGCTTTCTAATGTAGGGGAATCTTTTAGGTATTTGTCCCTTATGACTTTGACTTGATTCTCGCTTACATTAAGCCGCGTAAGTTGCCTTAATTCAGGATTCATGATTACTTCGGTTTTTCCCTCAACCATTATTTCAACCCCCCTATCTCTTTTTTGAAGTCTTTTATATCTTGAAAGTCCCTATAAACAGAGGCAAATCTTATGTAAGCAACATTATCAATTTTTTTTATCTTTTTCATGACTATCTCTCCTATAATAGAACTACTTATCTCCCTCTTTCCTCTTTTCATTAATTGTTCTTCTATTTCCATTACCATTTTGTCAATTTTATTTTTTTCAACAGGTCGTTTTTCAAACGCTCTCTCTATTCCAGTCTCAAGTTTTTCCTTGCTGAACTTTTCACGCCGGCCATCCTTTTTTACCACATAAAAATCAGGTTTGCTGATTTTCTCATATGTAGTGAATCGCCTTTTGCACTGCATACACTCTCGTCGCCTTCTTATCCCCTCAGGAGAGCTTCTCTTATCGGTTACCCGTGTTTTCCCAAAACAATAGGGACACTTCATTTTTAAATTTGAATATGCTCTAAACTATATTTTAGAGATGTTGATTACACCTTCTTTAATTTAAAGCCCTTATCATCAATGAATACAATATATTGTAGTTCGGATAAGATTTACCTCCACTAATTGTACTCATAACTAGTTTAAACCTTTTTTATATTTAAAGATTCATAAAAATTCTTAAGTTACAACATACACATATGATATAGTTTTACTTATCAAAGAAGAGGGAAGCTGTAAAAACGGTTATGACTAAGTCGCGAACAAACATTGTGGTAAATCCGGAGCCAATATACAAAGATATTAGAATACCCATCATCATAAGCGTTCCCAAAGCAGAGGTTATCTTTTTGTGAAATCCTACCGCTAATGAAAGTCCAATTAAGGCCAGGATAATCCCATGAACCATAACCAAAACAGATACATTCCCTAAAACACCTGAAATAAAACCAGGAACAAAGACAGACCAATAGGAGGGGTTTATTATTTCCCATATCCCGAAAACGATAAATATGAAAGATATCGCATAGGTCACAAGATAATACCTTATAGAATCAGGCCTCATTGGACTATATATCCCTGAGAATTGACTACTACTGCCATGTCATCTACAGGAAAGAAATCAGTGTTGTCGGCAGCATTATCATCACCCAAGGATCTTTCAATGAAATAAAGTTTCTCGCCGCTACTTAATGTATAAGTCTGATTAAGATATCCTTGTTTGTGTGCCGTGAGTGTATAAGTTATTGTTCCATCAGAATTAGCTACTTGTGTGAGATCAAAACCAGTCAGGGCGGTTTTCGCTTGAGCGCTCAAGTTATCTCCAGAGATTAAATAAGCATATGAATAGTAAGGGCTGCTTGAGAACAATGTTTCTGATGTACTATTACTACCCGCAAGAGCAGGATTATTTTTCACAACATTTGAGGTTGGGGCAGGTCTGAGGGTGAATATAAGAATTGCCGCCACTATAACCACAACAACTATCCCTACAACAAAACTAGTTTTCATCGTGAATTGAATAAAATATGATTTATAAAATTTCCGAATTAGCCGTTAATTCAAATCAAACCCAAACCTTATAAAGCGCCAATTCCCTTTAATTTTTCGGGATATATTTTTCTAATTAAAATCCACCTCACTAACATGACTAATTTAACAATTTCGAAAGAGCGGAGCGTAAAAGATGTTGAGAAGATACTACATCCTTTAGTTAAGGAGTGGTTTTTTTCTCGATACAAGGAATTCTCCCTTACTCAGAGGTATGGGGTTCTGCCCATACATGAAAGAAAGAATATTTTGATATCAGCAGAAACAGGAGGTACCAAAACTCTTAGTTCATTCCTTGCAATCTTAAACAATCTTGTAAGTCTTGCGGAAAAAGGTGAGCTCGAAAAAAAGATTTATGCTGTTTATACATCTCCGCTTAAGGCACTAAGCAATGATATTCATAAAAACCTTATTGAACCCCTTGAAGAGATTTATAAGATTGCAGAGTCTAAGGGAATAAAATTACAAAAAATCAGAGTGTCTTTAAGGACGGGAGATACTACCAGTTCAGAAAAATCAAAAATGTTGAGGAATCCTCCTCATATACTTGTCACGACACCCGAATCTCTTGCAATAATCCTCACAACTTCAAAATTCATAGAGAATTTGAGGGCAGTAGAATATTGTATCGTTGATGAAATCCATTCTTTAGACAACAAAAGAGGGGCATACTTAAGTCTAACCCTGGAACGTCTCAATGAAGTCTCAAGCGTTTGGCCTGTCAAAATCGGCCTTAGCGCAACAATAGAACCGATGGAAGAAGTTGCAAAATTCCTAGTAGGGATAGATCCCTCAAGAACTTGCGAAGTTGCAAAGATAAATCTGAACAAGAAAATAGATATTCAGGTTCTTAGTCCGGCTAAAAATGTTATAGAAGATGAAGGACTCCACAACAAAATGTACGGGCTTATGTCTGACCTTATCCAACAGCACAAGACAACGGTAATATTCACAAATACAAGGTCTGCAACCGAACGTGTAGTAAATTTTTTGAAAGAAAAATTCCCTACTGAATATGGTGATGATAACATCGCAGCGCATCATTCTTCATTGAGCAAAATTCATAGATTCAATATTGAAGAAAGACTTAGAAACGGAGAGCTTAAGGTAGTTGTCTGCTCCACAAGCCTTGAGCTTGGGATTGATATTGGTTTTATAGATCTAGTCATAATGCTTGGATCTCCTAAGTCCTCCTCCCGTGCGCTTCAAAGATTAGGCAGGGCAGGCCATAAACTCCACAGCACAGCAAAGGGCCGATTCATAATTCTCGACCGTGATGATCTCGTAGAATGTTGCGTTATACAGAAAGAGATGATTGAAAGGAAGATAAATAAAATAACGTTTCCAAAAAACTGTTTGGATGTATTAAGCCAGCAGATTTATGGAATGGCTATATATAAGGTCTGGAAAGAAGACGAGCTTTTTAATGTAATTAAAAAAAGTTACTGTTATTCTACTCTCTCTCGCACAGATTTCCTTGATGTAATTTCATACCTGTCTGGAGAATATTCGCTGGAAAAAAATCATGTCTATGGAAAAATCTGGTATGATACGGGAACAAAAGAGATAGGAAAGCGTGGAAAACTTGCACGGGTTCTTTACATGACAAATATAGGAACAATCCCTGAAGAGTCTTTTGTGACTGTTAAGATTGCAGGGTCAGAAGATCCTGTAGGTGTAATTGATGAGGCATTTCTATCAAGAATGAAAAAAGGAGATGTTTTCGTTCTAGGAGGGAAAAAATATCTGTATAGATATACACGAGGAATGAATCTTTATGTAGCTTCTGAGGTTAGAAGAAATCCAAACATTCCCTCTTGGTTCTCAGAGATGCTCCCATTAAGTTTTGATTCTGCCCTTGAGATAGGAAAATTCAGAAAACAAATGAGTAAAAAATTAGGATCTAAAAAATCAAAGAAAGAAATATTGGAATTCATAAAGACATACCTTTATGTTCCAAAGGAAACTGCAGAGGCAATCTATAATTATTTCCTGGAACAATATAGTTTCCTTGAAATACCTCACGAAAATCTTATACTTATAGAAAAATTCAAAGACGGAGAGAAAAAATACTTATTATTTCATACCTTATACGGAAGACGTGTCAATGATGCATTGTCAAGAGCAATAGGATATCTTATAGGGATTAGTGGCGGAAGAGATATTGAAATAGGGATAACAGACAATGGATTTTATCTATCTGGGGAAAGAATGGCAATAAAGGGTGCATTGGAAGAGCTTAATGAAAAAAACATTGAAAAAATACTTTCAGAGGCTATAGACAGGACAGATGTGCTCGCAAGGAGATTCAGACATTGTGCAACGCGTTCACTTATGATCCTGAGAAGTTATAAGGGACAAAGGAAAACAGTTGGAAAACAGCAGATGAAGTCACATTTCCTGCTTGCGGCAGTTAAGAAAATAACAAGCGCATTCCCTATTCTTCGTGAGGCAAGACGTGAAGTTCTTGAGGATCTAATGGATGTTGATAATGCAAAGCATATCCTTCATGATATCAAGTCAAAAAAGATAGAGGTTAAAATTATGGAAACAGAGCTTCCCTCGCCTTTCGCCCTAAACCTTGTACTTCAAGGACACACCGATCTATTAAGGATAGAGGATAAACAGGCTTTCTTAAGAAGAATGCATGACCTTCACGTCAAAAACATACTTAAGCGCGGAAGCTTAATGAATTAAAATGACTGAAAGGATATTCATAGATAAAGCAGTTTTTTTCCCTAAACAAGGGATCTTGGCAATAGGTGATTTGCATATAGGGTATGATTACATGTTAAGGCAGTCAGGCATACTAATTCCTGAAAGACAGATTGATGAGACGATAAAAGACCTTGATTACATCTTTGAAAAAATAAAATCTCTAGGGTATGAGCCAAAAAAAATAGTTTTCCTAGGTGATATAAAACATTCATTCGGTTTTGAATTTGAAGAAAGAAATGAACTGCGTGAGATAATAGCTTCCATGACGAGACATGTTCCGGAGGAGAATATCATATTTGTTAAAGGGAACCATGACACAATGGATTACACAATTGATAGGAAGATGAAACCTTACCATATAGAGGAAGGTATAGCTTTCATTCATGGCCACAAAACTTTTCCTGAGGTTTTTGACAAGAAGATAAACACAATAGTCCTCGGACATCTGCACCCGTCTGTAGTATTGGAAGAAAGACCCGGAGTAAAACAAGAAATTTACAAATGCTTCCTGGAAGGGAAATCAAAAGACAAGACATTCATAATTCTTCCAAGCTTCCTTGGAATGTCAGAAGGTACTCCAGTCAATAACTATATTGAGGATTATTCAGAAGACTTTTCAATAATACCAAAAAGAGATATAATGAAATTTGATATGTATGTGATAGGGAGTGAAGGAGTTCTTGAGTTTGGATCTATTGAAGAACTTTAATCTCTTCCTAGCTCGCAACTCAAACATTTCCATTTCATCTCTATTTTACAATAATATTTTTCTTCTTTATGCTTAGTACAAATAAGGTGTGAACCGTCTTTTGACATTTTACATTTAGTCGGGAAAATTAGATATTATAAATTTTGCGAAAGAGAATGGGTGCGCAGGGAATCGAACCCCGAGCTGTCGGTCTCTCCGTAGTTTATCACGCTGGAGCCGACTATTTTACCATTAAACTACGCGCCCTAATTTATTCAAGAAGTAATTGGTTTTTAATGTTTTCTTTAGCCCATCTTTTCGAGCTGATAGATGTCTTCGTTAGAAATAGATGATCCTTTGAAGCGCATCCCATAGAGAAGTGCATCAAGAACATTTTTTCCGGAGCCTAAAAAATCTAAGAACCCTTTTTTGTATGCCACATAAACCAATTCTGTGGAGCGGATGAATCTAAATCCTGAGAATAGTTTCACAGTAGATTTATTGACTTTCAAGTCGGCATGTAGTTTCCTCTCTAGAAATCTTTGAAGCGCTTTATAATCCTCAAAAAGCATCCGGGTAGTGCGTTCATCAACAGCAACAACATTAGGGACCCCTTTTTCAGTAAGCATCTTACTTAATGCAAGGCAAGAACATTCTCCAGGATCAAGAAGATGAACGCCCTTCCCTTTTGCATTAAAAAGTCCGTTTGCATAATCCATTATCTCTTTTCCTTTTTGTTCAACATCTGCATCGTCAATTCCCACAGAGGCAGGAAACTCCAAGATACCCTCCCTGATAAGGGCGTCAATCTTAAGC
>JBJKOX010000002.1:0-2949 GCA_046706965.1 Candidatus Pacearchaeota archaeon | reverse complement strand
GTGTAGCGCCCTAACAGAATATAAATGGGTCTCTTTATATGAATCTAAAGATTATGACTTGATTGAAGGGATTTATGAAGAATTAGAAGTTTTAGATAATAAATTGAAAACAGGGAAGATGAATGACTTTAAATTTAGCTAAGTATTAATCTTCTTCAGCGGCCTCATCCTTTTTTCTCCGAATTTGTTGAAGTAAAGTATGTTATCAAGGTCAATAGGTGCATTTCGAGTTCTCTTTTTTTCAAACTCAAATCCTACAGGAAGTATTGCATCCACATCCATATCTTTTGGAATATCTAAAGTATCTTTTACCTGGCTTTCAACAAAGTATCCCACCCAACAGCTTTCAAGCCCAAAATCCTGTATTTTCAAAAGAAAATTTTCTATTGCTGCTCCTGCCTGTTGTCTAGCGTAAATTTCTCCTGCTTCTTTACCATAAGCATTCATTGTTCTACTTTTGTTTGAACAGGCCACAACCACATAATGTGCAGATTTTATGAAATCTTGCTGGCATGATTCTGAGATCTTTTCTATTTCCTTTTTATCATCAACCAGGATGAATTTGAGACTAAAGTTTCCTCCTGCCATGGGAGCATATCTTACAGAATCAATAGCCTCTATTATATCTCGCCAGTCTGGCTTTTTGCTTGAAAATTTTCTAACACTATGACGCATCTTTATAGCTTTATCAAGATTCATAACCTATGAATGCTTAAGATGTTTATAAAATTATTCAAATCTAATAACACCGCCACCAAGGACTTCTTTACCTTTGTAGAGAACTATTGCTTGACCCTCACTAATGCCTGTTATGGCCTTTTTTAACACAACTTCAAATTTCTTTTTCTTTTTATTGTATTTTACCTCCACAGATAATAACTCTCCTACTTGTCTTATCCTTGCCTTTAGTTTATGTACCTTATTTTTTTCTAGGTCTTTGCTAATCCAGTGTGCCTGATTGATTATGATCTTCTTTCTATACAAAAGAGGATTTTTTTCAGGAGCAGCAATTATCTCATTTTTCCTAAGATCTTTCTTTGCCACATACCAACGCCTTACATGTGCCCGGTCTTTGGAATTTTTAATGAGCTCAATACCATACCTTGGTCCTAATCTTTGGCCTATTGTGTAATAATAAATTCCATCATGCTCTCCTATAATATTACCTTCAGGATCGAGTATTTTTCCTTTCTTAGGAGGGATTTTTACCTGCAGAAACTCTTTAAGATTGACCTTCCCTACAAAACATATCCCTACTGTTGATTTTTTATTCCAATTAACCAGGCCTTGTTTTTTTGCAATTTCCCTTACTTGGGACTTTGTGAACTCACCTATTGGGAAAAGGCTATGGCTCAAATCCTTTTCAGTAAGCCCATAAAGAAAATAACTTTGATCTTTATTCTCATCTTTTGCCCTAAGCATCTCATACCCTTTTTTTGTCTCTATGATTCTAGCAAAATGACCTGTTACAATAAAATCACATCCTAACTTTTTGGCGGATTTCCATAGTAATGGAAATTTCACTTTTTGATTACAGTCAATGTCAGGGTTAGGAGTTATTCCCTGTTTGTATAATTTGAACATTTCATCTATTACATCACGTCTATATTCTTTTTCAAAATCTAAGGTTATCAAGGGTACCTTTAGCTTTTCGGCTACTTTTATTGCCGAACGTCTTTCATCTTTCCATGCACATTCACCAAACTCATTTTTTGTGTCAGACCAATTTTTCATGAAGGCCCCTATAACTTCATACCCTTTTTGTTTCATCAACAATGCAGCTACACTTGAATCAACACCTCCCGACATTGCAACAAGAACTTTCAAGGGCTTATTTTTTGTTTTCATTTTTCTTAAGAAGTTTTTTTAGTTTTGCCCAATCCTTTTCATTTACTATATAACCCACACAATTTTCACTCCCACATCTGCAAGGATGATCTTCATAATTATCTATATCATATCCGTAGTTGTATGTAACTTCTTCACCTTTTTTTATATCTCTAAGCGCAATTATCCAAATATGCCTACCTTCTTCATTCTCTGTTTCACAGTTAGGGGTACATGAGTGATTTATGTTCTTAGCAGGATTCCAAGGCACATTCCCATCTATATCAAATTTTTTGTTAAGCTCAAAGATATAAACTGCCCCGTTTTCTATTGATTTTTTCGAATTTTCAAATGTTTGATCTGCGCGTTTTTCTGATTCTGATTTTGTGATTTTTTCTCCGACATATTCTATCACACGCGTACCTCTAGGTATGTCTCTTGCTGCAAATGCACCATTATTGTGGATTTTTGATTTACGGACCTCAATATAGCTTATTTTTTGTTCCATCCTATGAATATCTTAGAAAATATTTTATAAATCTTAACTTTTTATCGTATCATAATCCTTGTGTTTTTTTATCCATTCTGCGATTTTTTCTCCTGTTGAAGTAAAGGTTGTTTCGTCCCACTTCTTCCCAAAACTCTGACTTATTTGGTAAGCTGCCTCTCTACATAATATGAAATAACTCCTTTCTGGAAGCCCTTTTTTTCTATCTATTAGTATGTAATAATCAATACAGGTTATAGCTTTCCCAAGCTCTTTTCCTGTTTTAAAATCGTAACACTCTACTTCCTCTAAATTATATCCCTCTTCACGTATTGAAAGTCTTTCTAACTCCTCATCATCAACCTCAAATAACAAACCGTTGAATTCTGAACCTTTGGATTTCTTAAGATTCAAAACGTCAGAATCTCCTGCTTTCGTTTCCGAAATATTGAAAATTCTTTTGTAACCTTTTACTATCACAGGCCCTATGACTCTTGTGTTCGTTGCCTCAGTGTGAAAAGATTTATGGCTTAAGAGGCTTCCATAGCCAATGAGTTTATGTTTCACCATATTTTTGAAGCGTCCCGGGGAGGAGTCGAACCTCGGACCTCACGGTATCTGCAATTTTTTAACAG
>JBJKOX010000001.1:0-3645 GCA_046706965.1 Candidatus Pacearchaeota archaeon | reverse complement strand
CCTTAACTGCTCATTTTAGGGCAGAATATTCTGGAAGAGGACAACTTGCAGATAGGCAACAGAAACTTAACCGATATATCCACAATCTTATGAAGCTTGCAGAGACTTACAATCTTGCAGTTCTTGTGACAAACCAAGTTATGGCAAATCCTGCTCAACTTTTTGGAGACCCTACTACTGCCATAGGAGGGCATATAGTGGGCCACGCATCAACTTATAGGATATACCTTAGGCGAGGAAAAAAAGATTCAAGGGTTGCGAAATTAGTGGATAGCCCTAATTTACCAGACAATGAATGCATTTTCTTTGTGGATGGTGCAGGTGTTGTTGATGAGAAAGCATGATGCCCTTGCGAGGAATTGAACCCCGAACTGTTCGACCGCAACGAACTATTATATCCATTTAACTACAAGGGCCGGAAGTTAGAATTATTAGGAGATTAAAACTTTATCTATTGAGAAAGTTACATGAAAAAGTCAAGCACAGTCTTATGATTGTACAATTCATTTTCAGAGAACCATAAAGATATCTCTTTTTTAGCGTTTTCAGGGGTGTCTGAGGCATGTATCAGGTTTTTTACCATCACATCATTCGAGTTTGCATAATCCTTGGAAATGTGGGCAAAATCTCCCCTTATTGTTCCTGCAGGGGAATCATTAGGATATGTTGAGCCCACAATTTTTCTTACAACATTTATCGCATCGACGCCCTCAAGAACAATCGCAACTACGGGTCCTTGTTTTAGGTATTCCACCAGCACTGTCCTGACTTTTCTTCCGAATTTTTCCTCCACACCCTTGTATCTCTCATCTAGTTCAGGACCATAATGCTTCCTTGCAAATTCTTCGTCTGCCCAAATAAGCTTCATACCCACGATTTTCAACCCTGCGTCTTCAAATCTTGCGATTATCTTTCCCGTAAGGTGTCTTTTAACACCATCGGGTTTTATCAAAACAAGCGTCCTTTCTTTCATGGAAGATCCTCGCCGCGAGAGTTTATAAATTTTTATAACCAAATTCTTAAAAACTAATGCGTGCTTTTTTGTTTATGGCTACGCCTGAACCTGAATACATAAAACTTGCAAAGGAGACTGAAATCTGCAAGCACTGCAAGAACATCGTCATCGGAAAAGGAAATCTTCATGCGAAAATCATGTTTGTGGGAGAAGCTCCTGGCAGAAAAGAAGATGAAGAAGGATTGCCTTTTGTGGGTGCGGCAGGAAAGAATCTTGACAATCTTCTTGAAAAAGTGGGATTGACTATGGAAGATGTTTATATAGCTAATATTTTGAAATGTAGACCTCCTGAAAACAGAGATCCTCTTCCAGATGAGATAAAGGCTCACACGCCCTGGCTTGTCGAGCAGATCAAAGAGATAAAACCCAAGGTGATTTGTTCTCTTGGAAATTATGCTACAAAATTTTTCTTGGCTAATGGAAATGTAGATAAAATGGATTTAATGCCAGGCATCACGAAAGTCCACGGAAAAGTAAGAGATATAGGATTCCACGAACTTAAAATAAAACTAATCCCTTTGTTCCATCCTGCCGCAATTATTTACAAGAGGGCCTTGATGCCTGAATGGGAAAAAGATATGGAAATTGTCAAACATGAAATCAAAGAGGAACAGAAGACATTAGTTTAATCTTTTTTGCTTTCAGAATCTTTTATCAATCCTGGCCGAACTTTAACAGGTTTATAGCTCGCACCGAATGTTTCTTTTCCACACCTGGGACATCTTTTCTCTAAGGTATAAATATCACACTCTTTGCACTTGTAGATTTTCATTTAAGATTAAGAATATACTCTCTAAGATAAGGATGATACGCAATTGTGAAATAACTGTCAAGATCTTCAGGTTTTACCCATCTAAGTTCTTTGATATTTCCACCCACTTTCTCTTTTCCCCCTAATATTTCACATAGGTAAAGTAATAGTACAAAATTCTCCTTTTCATTAGGGATCATCGCAAATATATTCCCAAGATTTTCAACTTTGTATCCTGTTTGTTCCTTAATTTTTGTTTTAAGTGATTCCTCTAAACCCTTCCCCTTAATCATTCTTCCTCCTGGAGGGGTCCATTTTAATTTAGGCACAAAAGGGTCATTTTCTCTTCTTCCAATTAATATTTTCTTTTTTTTTGGGTCGTAGATTATACCCAAAATTATCACCTTAAAATCTTTTAGATCTTCCATATAAATTTACCCCGAATATCATTTTTAAGTCTTGCGATTGTTAGATCCATCGCCATAATTTTTAGCTGAAAAATATACTTTAAAATTTACTTCTTTATAATACTAAACTCTGCATTTTTTGATTTTGCAGCTTTTTCAAGCCCCAAAATTGCCTCTTTTAACTCATTATCTGCTTTTTTTATATCCTCTGACTCTGATTTAAGTGAATATTTTCCAGCAGATATATACCTGACTTCTATACTTCCTAATATTTTTTTAAAGAGTGATTTTATCAGATCTATTCCATCTGGACTTGTAGTGGTGATGCATATCTCTCTCTTTAGTATAGCTTTTTTCTTTTTTTGAGCATTAACCATCTGCATAATTCTATCTGCCTCTTTTTTTCCAGTAATTTTTTCCAGCTCTTTTGAATTTTTTTTGGCATCTTCAATAAAATCATAAAGGGACTCATTTTCAGATATTTTTTGTATAACTAGATTTGCTTTCTCACCTAAAGCACTTTTTATTATGCTAGCATATGTTCTTTCTTGTTTATTCCTTTCAATAATCTCTTTCTGTTCTTTTTGTGTTACTCTTCTTAATGATAAATCAACCCTATCTCCAGAGATTCTTAGGACTTTACAAACAATCTTCTTTTTTGGAACTACATAATCCCTAATATTCCTAATTCTCCCTGGGGCCACTTCACTAAATGTTATTGTTCCTTCCCCATCTCCTTCTATAACTACAAAAACATTAGTTCCAACTATCCTATCAACCGTACATAACACTACATCGCCTTCTTCAAGCTCCATAAAAATATGAGAAATAAGGGGGTTTTAAACCTTTACCAGTTCCACTTCAAGATTTCTTTTAACAAGGTCAATGAATTTCTTTTCATCTTTTAGGGCAATGTTACATCCAGCTGCAAACTCGTGACCTCCCACTTCACCACCTATTTCACGAACAACACTATCTAGAACCTCTCGGACATTACGTCCTGAATTACCTACTCCTCTAGCTGAGACCTTTATTTTATCTTCATAATGGGCCATAGCAATTATCGTAGTCCCTTTATCATAAACCATGGAGTTTGAAAGAATACTTGCTATGGTTCCTATCATTGTGTCCAATATATCTTTTTGGGCATTTATAATAATGAAATTTTTGCCCTCTATTTTTTCTGATTTTTCAGCAAACTCTAACCCTGATATTATGCGTTGTTTATACTTCATATGTATCTCTTCGGCTTGTTTCTTTGCATTAGGTATCTCCATACAAAATTTTAATGCTACTTCGCTTTGGCCTAATCTGGAACAAGCATTTACCCTAGCACTTAACTCTCTAGCGTCTTCCATTTTATTAAAGAATTTTATTAAAAAAATATCTCCTATTATGTTTTTATTAGCTTTAGGATTTCTTAACATTATTCCTGTTACAAGACGCTTCATCTCATCTTCATTTAGCTCGAT